>CAZPSD010000039.1:15228-19319 GCA_964589055.1 uncultured Bacteroides sp. | reverse complement strand
GAGCAAGACTAAGGATCTTGTGGTGGCAACACCGTGTGGGTTCAAGTCCCATCTTCCGCAGTAGATTTTAAAGAAAAAGCCTTGATTTTCAAGGCTTTTTTGTTGTCTAAAACCCATGCAGTTTTGTTACAGTTTGTTACACTTTTGCAAAACGCCTTTTCGTAGGCTTCTTTGCGGTCTTCTGGTGTCAATTCGCTGAAAATATAGTAAGTTCTTGTAGTTGCATAATTAGTCTGACCTGCAAAGTCCATAATTTCTTCATTTGTCAGAAGTTTTGACTCTGCCATGTTGGAAACGCAGGTTTTAAATTACGAAAGCTTTCTCATATTTCCTCCGACAGAACATATATTTATATATACCAGTGCCAAAAAGAGGTATCCCGGATGAAAAGAACCGTTCCTTTAGAACCTGCCGCAGAGGCTGTATGCAACCAAAGCTCCCAATGTCCCCGCATTTATCAACTGCCGCCAGAACAAGGCATTCATACAATTCGTAATGTGATCTTTTACATTCACGGCGCCGGATGGGTATTCGGGAACTTCCACACGCACGAAAAGCTGATCCGTGAATTAGCTGCAAGAACAGGCTCCCTGGTCGTATTTCCAGAATATTCCCGTTCCCCGGAGGCAAAATATCCGGCTGCAATCGAACAGTGTTTCTTTCTTTTCTCTTCCTTATGGAGCATACTGGAACCATACTATCCGGTAACCGATTCCTGTTTCAACACACCTTCCTACTGCAAGTTCGCAGAGAATTACTATTTGTACCGCGATGAAATGAAATGGTTCTGCTTATCTGAAAAATCTTCCAGAAACAATGATTATCAACGGGCAGGCAGATGTCCTTCGAAGCGAAGGTGAAGCTTTTGGAGAAAAACTCCGTCAAACAGGCGTCAAGGTCACAGCATTGAGGGTACAAGAAAAGCGAAAAACTCTTTAAAATTTAGCGATTATTAAAAAACACGTCTAATAATCGCTAAATCAACTGTACAATCAACTCATACACGATCGGCGCCAGCAGCGCCGGGAGGAAATTTCCAACCCGCAGCTTTTTCTCCCAAAGCAGATTGATTCCCACGCCGAAGATCAACACCGAACCCACCATGGAAAGCGAAGAGATCATACTGTCTGTCATATACGGTGCGATAAAGGCCGCAAGCAGCGTAATAGCTCCCTGATATATACCAAGGGGCGCTGCCGAAAAGAGCACGCCTACACCCATGGTTGATGCAAAAACAAAGGTAATAATGCAGTCCAAAACAGCCTTTGACAGCAACATGCTATAATCTCCGGTCAGTCCGTCCTGAATGGAGCCGACAACCGCCATTGCACCTACGCAGATCACGAGCGATGATGTGACAAAGCCATCCGCAAATCTGCTGTCACTTTTTACCTTAACCAATCCTTTGATTCTCTCTCCCAGTAAATCCAGTCTGCTTTCTATGTCCAGCCACTGTCCCACAAAACCACCAATAACAAGGGAACATATCAACAGTAAAATTCCCTGTGTCTCAATGCTGTCCGCCTTAATTACAAGCATCTGCTGCAGTGCCCCGCTGATACCGATAAAAAGCGTTGCAAGCCCGCATGCCTGCATCAATATCTGCTGCGTTTTCTCTTTCATTCCGCCTTTGATCACTACGCCAAGACCGCTTCCTATCAGGACAGCCGCCACATTTACAATGGTACCTAATCCTCTCATTCGTCTATAACCACACTTTCTGTCTGATAACCCTATCTTCTATCGGGCCAAATCACTATCTTTCTTTATATCACAGATTCAGGTTATAAGACAAGCATTTGCCAAGATTATCTTTCATCATAAGCAACAGTTCAGCCATCCATTCATAAGTTGGCGGAATATACATTTTCACTCATCAATTTAAGTATAAGTCCGCCAACTTATTTCATGTCGGGCATCTGCTCGACATTGGGCAGACTCCTTGCGGCACTTATCCAATCGATTTACCTAAGGCTTTCTTTCCTCTTTTACGTAATATTGTTACTTACGTCCTTCCGTTCCAAGAAACGTGGGATCACTCTGATATTCTTTAAATTTCCTTTCGATCTCCTCTGCAGGCAATACACAATGATAAATCTCCAACCCGGCAAGTCTGCCCCGATAGGATTCCTGATACTCATCTCCACCCAGGTAAATCTGATTTGCCACCTTCAGATTAGGCGCATGATCTCTGCTGCTGTTTAACAGGCCGTTAAAATATAGTCGCGACACCCCGGTAATCACATCATAGGAAATACAAATATATGCCCATTCTCCCGGCACCACACCGCGGCACCAGACATCAAACCACTCATTAGGTTCTCTGTCATCCTTCATTCGGAATACACAGCTTCCTCTGCCATCCGTAGGCACCAGACTCACAAATCCGTCCATATAAGTTATATATAAGACACTGGTCCATGCCTGTACAGCATCCGTATTGACCCATAAACATATAGTGTAGCTTTCACTATACATAACTGTTTTCGGTAACTTGACTAAATTTTCCCTAACCTTGCCGCCCGGAAAATGCAGCGCCGACTGACTCGCCGTTACACCGGTATCATAGAACAAGCCTTCGCCTGCAAAGCTTCCCTGATTTCTTCCTTCTTCATCTGCCAGCGTATCTCTAAAAACAAACACTGTTGGCTTTACGTTCTCCGCAAAGAAATAGCGGTTCTGATAATTACGATAAAATTCCTCCGGGCACTGAGGTTTCCCATAGAAATCTCCCACGCCGAGCTGCGCCCCGTAATTGGCAAGCATCTCCGCCTGAGAGGAATTCTCGATTCCCTGCGCTACTATCAGAAATCTCAGATCCCTGCCCATACTGATAACATTTCGCAAAATATTTACCTTGTTCCACTCTGCCTCCATCTCGAACGGAAGCAGTGTCTGATCCAGCTTTAATATGCTTGCCGGAATACTCTGCAAAACCATAAAAGAAGATGCCGATCCGAAATTCTGGATGGTAATCTCGAATCCGATCTCCGTTAAAAGATCGATCGCATAACCCATCTTCTCATTTCGTCCGAGAAAAGCATTTTCTTCAATACAAAGTTTTATTTCTTTCGGCGATACCTCATAAGTTTCCAGACATTTTCTCAAGTGATTGACGCCATTTACCTGTAAAATATATAATCCTGAGATACGGACATAGATTCCGATATGCTCAAATGCGGTTCCTTTCCACTGGTATTTCCATTTACATACCTGTTCAAAGACGATTTCATCTAATCTGGTAATCACACCATACTGTTCGAATACCGGAAGGAACTTATCCTCCGGCAGAATGCCCAGACCGGGGAAGTGCCAGCGCGTCACGACTTCTGCTGCATATACGGTGGAATTCTGCATATAAACGACGGGTCTTAGAAGCATTTCTATCTCATGCTCTGATATGGCTGTGAGCGCTCTGTCTTTCATTGCTTTCTGCTCAATCAGCCGGTCTTTGATATCTTCATAGTTAACATAATTGCTTTTCCCATTCTTCTTAACATAATACATGGCCTCATCACACTGATCTAAAATCACCGAAATACCCATGGATATAGGTTTATTGGTCGTCAGACCGATGCTAAAAGACAGCAAAGCGCTCAAACTCTCATCGAACTTCGCCTTAAGAATGACTTGAAGCTCCCGCAGCTTCCATTCCAGCTCTTCCACATCCATGTTGCCGTCACAGACGGCAACGAATTCATCGCCGCCCATACGCACTACAATCTGCTTTGCAAATTCATCCTGCAAAATCCGGCTGACAAATTGAAGCAGTTCATCCCCCCTGGAATGTCCGTAGATATCGTTTACCAGCTTGAAATTATCTACATCCAGATAAATACAATGCACCTTCATATCCTCAGGTATTTTTTCCCATATCTCATACAGTCCTCTTCTATTGATGAGACCTGTTAAATAATCTATATTTTTTTCACTTTTATCAGCTTGTAATAATCCAAGAACAATTTCACTCATACATGTATCCTATTTTATGGTTTCTTTTGCAGTTTATATATCATATATGTATTCCGGCTTCCAATCCTTCTCACATGCTGTCCTATTATATAAAAAGGCTGCTGCTCTTATCTGCCGAA
>CAZPSD010000039.1:0-15218 GCA_964589055.1 uncultured Bacteroides sp. | reverse complement strand
AGCAGTAATTGCAGCAGCCTATGGCAATGGAGTGTATGCACTAATTCATCAACCCTTAACCGCTCCAGCCGTCATACCATCAATAAAGTATCTCTGGAAGCAAAGGAATACTACGAATACCGGAATAATACCAAACATGGAACCGGCAATCAAGACATCATAGTTATTACCATATGGTGTTAAAAGAGTATTTAAACCAATCGGGAGGGTAAATTTCTCCGCACTTCTAAACACTAACATCGGCCACAATACGTTATTCCATGCGCCCATCGCACAGAGAATAGACATTGCGGCAAAGGCCGGCTTCGTGATCGGCATCATAATCTTAAAGCAAATACCGTACTCGGTAGCGCCGTCAATACGTCCTGCATCCAGCAGTTCCTTCGGCAGACCCGTCATATACTGTCTGAAGAAGAAGATTGTTGATGCGCCGCATATACCCGGCAGGACAACGCCAGCCAGCGTATCGATCAACTTCAAGCTGATCATTTCCTTATAAAGAGGAAGTATCAAAATCTCAAAAGGTACCATCATCGTTGCAATAACTAAGAAAAATAAGAAATTCTTTAATTTATAATTATACATGGTCAGACCATAAGCAACTATGTAGCATATAAGCAGGGTAAGCACAACAGATACCGCAGTCAGGATCAAACTGTTTTTATACCACATCATATACTTCTGGGAATCTGCGTTGCCTCCGAACAAATATTTGTAATTTGCCAGCGTCATAGTGCTGAAGTCAAAATCAATACTCAAACCTCTACGGATCAACTCCGTACCGGGTCTGAAAGAAGCGATCAAGCCTGCGATCAACGGAAATACAATGATTGCGGAAAGAATTGCGAACCAGGCTGTTGCCAGTACACTGAGGACTGTTCTCTTTGCTTTCATTCCGCCTTCCTTTTTATTATTTACAGAGGATGTGTTTGCCATATCAGTCTTCCTCCTTCTTAAATGTTCCGTTCAGGATCAACTGAACTATATTGATAGCTAATGCAATTACAAGCAGCACAATACCTACTGCACTACCATAGCCCAACTGGTTCTTGGTAATGCCACGTTTGTACAGATAACCTACGATAGTCAGACCAATGTTGTTCGGAGAATCCGGACCTGCCCATAACATATAGGATTCCATAAACATTGCCAGCCCGGCGTACACACTGATTGTAAGTACATAGATTGTAGTCGGTTTTAATAACGGAATAGTAACATATCTGAATTTCTGCCATGCGGATGCACCGTCAATCTCTGCAGATTCATATAAGGCTGTATCAATAGCTTTTAAACCGGAGATAAAATAAAGCATGTTAACGCCAGTCCATCTCCAGCAGCAGACAATCAACAATGCTGCCAGACCGGTTGCTTTCATTTTAAGCCACTTAAAGGTCCCGAGACCAAGCGCGGTGGTAATTACATTCATCTGACCCGTTGGATACTCGGAGAACATCAAACGGAACAGTGTGCCGGAGATAACTACGGAAGTCAACGCCGGAACATAGAGACAAGCTTTCCAAAATCCTTTTGCCTTGACCAGTCTGGAGTCCATCAGTACCGCAAACAGCATCGGAAAAGGAATTAATAATATCAATGTCAGGATCATATACTCGAAACTGTTCAGAATCGCAGTATGAAAAACCGTATCCTTAATCAGTTTGGCAAAATTGTCAAATCCAACCCATTCTGTTCCCGCAGGCTTAATCTCCTGAAAACTCATGGTAATCGTACTAAACAAAGGATAAATCCAGAAGAATGCAAAACTGATAATAAACGGAAACACAAACACATAAGGCGCCGCCTTCTGTGAATAGAAAAACTTTTTAAATTTATTCATATGCACACACTCCTTACCCAAAACACATTAATTGCTATACCTCTTACACAAGAAAATTTAAATAAGAAAGAGGGGATTGCTCACAATCCCCTCTATTTATTTGTCACTCATAAAGCTTTACTGCTCAAGGTCAATTACATCCTGGGCTGCCTGTAATGCTTCGTCGACATCCATACCATTCTCAAGGATGTCATTTAATGTTACATTACACATTTGCTCGTTGATGGTCGGGCTGATCGCTACAGAATAAATCTTACCGATATCATCCTTGATGCTGTAAAGTACATCATAAGGATAGTTAATAAAGAATGCATTGTACTGGTTGCTGTCATCATGTGCAAATGCATCATCATTCCAAAGAGCTGTGTTACATACATCGAATCCAAGATTATCCCAGATCAGCTGCTCGCCTTCCTCAGACATCTTAGCATAGCAGAGGAACTCTGCTGCAAGCTCCTGATTAGCAGACTGCTGTGTTACAACTGTACCTGTACCGCCGACACCAACAGAACAAGGCTGACCAGCTTCAAATACAGGACATTTAGCAATATACCAGTTGCCGGCTTCCTCAGGCATATAGTTGGTGAAACGGCTCATATACCACATAGCCTTAGGGAAAGATACGATGTTGTGGTCAAGGATATTCTGGAAGCCTGCCTCCAAGTCAACGTGTCCGTCAGGAGAAACTTCCGCAAGACCGCTGTTTAACCAATCCTGCTCCATCGTTAACATTTTCTTAACGGAATCAAGCTGTACGTTAGCTTCGCCATCAAAACCGCCTGTCCAGTCTTCGCCGTACTCTGCCATTGCGATCCACTGCCAGTCAACACCGCCTGTATCAACGGATGTCCAGTATTTGCCTTCTGTTGCGATAGCATCAACATATTCCTGACCAAGCGCTGCATAATCATCCCATGTTTCAACGGCATCGATCTTAGCGATTACTTCATCCTGGGAAAGTCCCATAGCCTCAGACATTGCCGCTACGTTATAGTACATAACAAAAGCGCCTACATGATAAGGAATACCATAATAATTTCCGTCAGCGCCTGCATATACATCCATTCTCGCCTGAACCATTGTGTCCAGATAGGGTGCTGCATAATCATTCATGGGAACTAACCATGTAGACTCGCCTGCAACAACGTTAGGGAACTGTCCGATTTCTACGTCACAGATATCAGGAGCGCCTGTACCTGCTGTCAGGGATGTTAATAATTTGGTATGCATATCCGAATATGGATATGTAGTACATGTAATTTCAATTGTTCTGTCAGGATTCTCCTCGTTCCATTTTTCAACCATGTTGCCATAGTGCTGTCCGTGTAACTCCACGAATGTCCACATCTCTAAGTGCGTACCGTTAGGATCGCCGAATGTAGATGTAGGGATTTCTTCCTCTTCTGCAGCCGCTTCATCTGAAGATGCGTCATCTGAGGATGCGTCATCCGCCGCCGCTTCATCTGAAGATGCATCTGCTGCGTCTGTCGTTTCTGCGCTGCTGTCTGTAGAAGCGGAATTATCGGAGCCGCCGCATCCTGCAAGCAGAGAAGAAACCATTGCAATACTTAACAAAGTTGCCAATACTTTCTTTTTCATTACTTTTCCTCCTTTTAATCAATAAAAAAGATTTTAAGATTTCCAACCAAAACCGTTTTAATTTAAATATCAAACTAATTTAGTTAAATATATAAATTATAAGCTTTTTTGCACAAAAAATATACGCATTTCACTTTTTGCCGCTGTCAGGTTTTTGAGCAACTTGCACATTTTTTTTGAGGGGTTGGTCATCTTATGTTCATATTGTACAATAGCCTTTTAGATACGTCAATACCTTTTTGAATTATTTTAGATTTTTTTGAAGTATTTAAAAAATGATAAAATTAATCACACAGAAAAAAGCAGACTTCTATACGGACGCGGTCCACTTATCATAAGGGCAGCCATTCTTCTTCATCACCGCCCGCAGCTCTATATAGCAGCCGCAGGCTCTGCACATGCCGTCTGTCAGAAGATCACACTCTTTACAAAGTAAGAGCCGCTTCTCATAAAGCGGCTCAGCAACTTTTAGTTCTTCGTCCAAATTAGCAATATAGGTATGCAGATTCTCAAAATAGGCAGCCTGATCCATGTCTCTTGTCAGACATTTGCGGCATATTCGTCTTTCTTCCATATTGCGCCAAACCTCTCCCGCTCCTTCTCCCGGAAAATCTGTAAGATTTTCCGCATACCACGAACTCACATCTGTCAGCTCTTCCGCATTTCAAGATTTGCCGGATTGCAAGCCGCGAAACTTATGCCTGCCAGCCGCAGCCCGACCGCTTATTCTACCCTGCTTATTTCACCTTGCCTATTTCACGCGGAAGCTGATCACACTGCAGGCAGGTGCCGTAAAGCAGATCTTACCGTCCTTGATTTCATAGGCGGTAAAGCTTTCTTCCTTTACCTTCTCCGGATCATCGAAAGTATTGTGTGCGTGCATCTCTTCTTTTAAAATAGCAGCCGTAATATCCGCAGGCTGTAACTCTGCAAAACTGATTTCAACAGGCGCATCCTCTGTCACAGACAAGTTATTTAAAGTCACATTCACATACCCTTCAGCATCCACGGATACAGATTCGCTCAGGAAAGGCACCTGATATTCCTCTTCAACGCCGATGGTCTTATTGCCTTCCATGTAACTCTCCACCAATTCAGCGTCCTGATGGTGCTTATACATATGGAACACATGATAAGTGGGCGTCAAAATCATCTTAGGGCCTTCCGTCAGGATCACCGACTGCAATACATTGACCATCTGTGCGATGCATGCCATCTTCACACGTTCACAATGTTTGTTAAAAATATTCAGCGATATGCCTGCCACCAGAGCATCTCTCATCGTATTCTGCTGATATAAAAATCCCGGATTTGTACCCGGTTCTACGGTAAACCAGCAGCCCCATTCATCCACGACCATACCGATTTTTTTCTCAGGATCATACTGATCCATGATGGCGCCATGACGTTCAATCAGTTCTTCAATATACTCTGCTTTGGCTAAGGTCTTGTACCATACCTTATCATCAAAGTCCGTTGCGGAACCTTTAATGTCCCATCCTTCCGGATGTACATAATAATGAAGGGACAGTCCGTCCATGTAGCCATGGGCCAAATCCGGATGCGGCGGCTGGAAGCAGGTCTTTAAAACGCCCTCTGTCCAGAAATAGTCAGCCACATTAGGACCTCCGCACACTTTCTTGATCGGTTTCTTATCATCATACTGTCTTACATAGGTCTGATATCTTCTATATAAATTAGCATAATATTCCGGCGTCATATTGCCGCCGCAGCCCCAGTTCTCGTTACCCACGCCGAAATAATCGATTTTCCACGGTTTCTCATGTCCGTTCTTCTTACGCAGATCAGCCATCGGGGATACCCCATTGAAGGTCATATATTCAACCCACTCGCTCATTTCCTGTACGGTGCCGCTTCCCACATTACCGTTTATGTAAGTCTTGCAGCCTAATTGTTCACACAGTTCAAAAAACTCATGGGTACCGAAGCTGTTATCCTCCACGACGCCGCCCCAATGGGTATTGATCATCTTCTTACGGTTTTCCTTCGGGCCGATACCGTCTTTCCAGTGATATTCGTCCGCAAAGCAGCCGCCCGGCCAGCGAAGTACAGGAATCTTCATCTTTTTTAACGCGTCCACCACATCCTTACGCATCCCGTTCACGTTAGGAATATCGGAATCCTCTCCCACATAAAGCCCTTCGTAAATACATCTTCCCAGATGCTCGGAAAAGTGACCGTAAATTTCAGCGTTAATGTGACCTTTTTTGTTCTTCTCATTGATAAATAATTTTGCCATACCCTCATCCTTTCTGTTAATTTATTTAAATGTAAATACCGGTCTGCCATCCTCCCAGCCAAACTTCATCAGCATAGCATGGCGGTTCGGATTGTAAAGGGGATCTCCCACAATCTCCGTCTCTGTTCTGGCATGGTATACCAGAATATCATTTCCTTCCTCATCTACGGTAAAGCTGTTGTGTCCCGGCCCATAGATACCAACGGAAGCGTCGGATTGCAGTACCGGATAGCGTTCTTTCTTCCATGATAAAGGATCTAACAGATCAGCAGTTTCATCTGCCGTCAGCATACCCATACAATATGCAACGCCTGTTTCAGATGCGGAATAGGTCATAAAAATCTTACCGTTGCGCTTGATAACCGCAGGGCCTTCGTTGACCCAGAAGCCTACGCGTTCCCAGTCATAATCCGGAGTAGTCAGAAGCACCTGTACTGTTTTCAGCTTGCAGGGCGTCTCCAGTTCTCCTATGTAAAGATTGGAAATCTGTCTTCCAACACCGACTTTTTCAGCCCAGATATAATACCATTTGCCTTTATTTTCAAATACGGTAGCATCTAAAGAAAAGGCTTCAAAGGAAAACTCATCGTCATCCGCTCTGCCCATTTTGCCTTTCTCCACCCATGTTCCGGTCATCGGATCGGCATCTTTGCATTCCAGCACATAGGGCCTGATTGCCCAAATATCATCCTTATCACCGCCTGCGTAATAGATATACCATGCTCCATTGATATAATGCAGTTCCGGCGCCCAGATATGGCAGCTCATAATTCCCGACTCATGCTTATGCCATACTTCTACCTCTTCCGCTCCGGCAAGCCCTGCCAGCGTATCTGCTTTACGAAGCACAATGCCGTCATAAGCCGGCACGGATGCGGTGAAATAATAGGTTCCATTCGTATGCTTATAGACATAAGGATCAGCGCGCTGTAAAATCCATGGTTTGTTGTAAAGTAATTCTTTGTTATCCTTCATCTTTATTCCTCTTTCCCGCATATCACAGTTCTCTCTGTGATGCTGCATTATTCTACACTCCCGCATCAGCATTTGTAAATTAGTTAAAATATTTTAATTATGCCTAAATTATATTAGAACTTTTTCTATAAATCAACTGTTATTTTAAATTTCTTACTGAACTGTTACTGAAAATGCACAGTTGTATTTAAGAAACGCCAAAAATAATTTACTATGATCATAGTAATTTCTTTTAGAAAAGTCTATCCTTTTGTGTTCCGCAACATATAATACAATTATCTTAGAGACTTCATTCAACACCGAAAGGAGACTTTATGAACCCAAATTTATCTATTGCTATTGTCGGTCGCGCCAAAGATACCATAAATTATGAAACAGCAGCCAGGCAGCTTGGTATTCCTTATTTCACCACCCTCAACGCGCAGGAAGCTTCCGGTGCAACCCACCTGCTTCTCCCCGGCGGCGGCGATATCACTCCGGCGCTTTTCGGTCAGGCCAACCACGGTTCCTACAATATAGATACGGAATTGGATATTCTGCAATTTCAGGCGTTGGATGCCTTTATCGCCTTCGGGAAACCTATCCTCGGCATTTGCAAAGGGCTGCAGCTTATCAACGTTCATTTCGGCGGAACCATACAGCAGAACATTGATACCGCCGACCGGCACAAATGGATCGGTAAAGACCAGACTCATTATGTCTATCACAGCACACTAAGCCACAATGACTTCTTCTATCAGCTCTATGGATACAGCGCGCAGGTTAACTCCGCCCACCATCAGGCAATAGACCGGACGGGTAACGATTTAATTCCCGTATGCCGTGCCGGCGACAATGTGGCCGAGGGACTTATGCATCGAACGCTTCCCATTATGGCAGTACAGTGGCATCCGGAACGCATGTTAAAAAGCGGCGGTGACATACTGTTTCAATACTTTCTGTCACTCAACGCTTTTTAAGCCTTACCGCGTATACCTGATTCTATTTTTTAAACAAAAGCTCTAACTGTCTGATACCCTCTTCAAACCGTTCCTTCTGCATCTCACCCTTGCTTCTGAATCTCTCTTTGGCATTGGCAGACACGGTTTCAAACAGTTTTTTCATGATCTGAATAATCATCCTGGCTGTCTGCGGATCCACTGCTTTCAGAGCCATACCGATCTTATGAATACTCTGAAACCAGTTATTCGTAAAATCAATCAGATTGTCTGTCTCGGAAGCCAGCACGATCTGATAGAGGGTATCCGCAAAGGTATGCATCTGCTCCTGATTCAGTGAGAGAATCCATTCATTCAACGCCTCATCCATAAATTTGCGGCCTGCGCGGATTTCTTCTACGATATGGAAATGATCCCCGTCGGTCAGCCATGTATACGGATTATGCTGCGCAACACCGACGGTCTTACTCTCTACCACCTGATATGTGCCGTCCGAATACAAAAGCATGCCGACTAAAGAAGACCGCGGTATGGTTTTATGGATTTCGGGCTCTATCTCCGCGTAGGCACCCATTTGCTTTACCTCCGGTCGAAATCCCGGTCCGTCATGGTCATAGATTCCTCTGATGCGCTGACGAACTTTCGGATCACAATTCATGGAAGAATATACTGCCAGATTACCGCCCTTGGAATGACCGCCCACATAGAATTCTCCCGGAATACTCTGTGCGGTTCTCTCCAAATACTCCACACTCATAAGCTGTCCCGGCACCGGTTCCGAAAAAGCAAGATTAAGGTCTTCTTTCCATCCCACGATATTTTCATCCGTCCCGCGAAATGCCACATAGTATATACCATTGGATAAGCAGTAAGTTACCGCGGAAAACTGCGTCTCCCTCTCCAGTTCTATTCGATTTACATAATTTCCTATCTTCATACCGCTAAAGCGCCTGCTCCGGTACATACCGAGAAACAGCGCTGTATTATCTTCCCGATATCTTTCATCCGCATATAAATGATCATAAGACTCATGGTTGGCCAAGTCATACATAGTCACCATCGGTTTGTCTTCTCCGGGCGAAGGCGCCATCCCGTCGAATTTCAGATAAGCAAACTGACTTAAGACCAGACTGTCCACATCGCTAAAGGGCTTTTCTTCTAAGGTATAGTCACCATATTCTTTCAGGTAATCAAGTATTGTTCCCATAATAATCACCATGCCTTTCTTTCAGTCAGCAGTTCCGTATATGCCGTACATCCATAAAGCAGGACACCCAAAGCCGCGTCCTGTTGTTTCTCACAGAGTACCGTTACAATCTATGATGCGTCTTTATAATTTTGCTTCCAGATGCTCAATATTCTTGATCAGCACAGATACGGTTCCGTCCGGGTTTGTAATGAATTCCACACTGCGGGGATTTTTATACTGATCCATCGGTATTTTGATTTCAATTCCGGTATCCGTATACAGATGCTGGCTTTGATACTTACGTACTGTATTTTCGCTCCGGGGCTGTATCTCTTCTTTCACCATATCATATTTTTCCATTTTATCCTGAAAAGCCACTTTAAGCTCCGGCTGTTCCTCGAAAATTTTCTCCGCCAGTTCTTCTACCACGAAACCTCCGTTTTCCTCAATCTCTTCCTGGATAATGCTTTTAGCCCGCATCTGCTTCTCAAAGCGCTCCGTTTCATCGAAGCCCTCCTTCTGGACACTCTCCACGGCACGGCTGACGATGGAAAGCTTGGACTTATGGGACAAATGGGAACTGCATTTTAAAAACAGGAAAGAGAAATAATTGGTCTTCTCTCCGTTGACTTCATACTTTTTCTCGATTACCTGCAGGGACAGATCCTCCAGCTTGATGATCGCCGCCTCTGTCAGTCTCTGACTTTCGGAAGGCAGGATGGATTTGTGGCGGATAATCTCATTGCTGTTGCCCCTTCCATCCTCCAATGTCATTGTCCGATGGGTATACAGCGACTTGTAATTCATTTTAAGCAGCGCTAAATATTCGTCGTCGCTCTCTTTAAAACGCACTATCATCAGATCCGCCGGGGGAATATCAATATTGCTGTTCATGATTTCATATAATAAAGAAGCGATGTCTTTGCTGATTGCCACAAAGTCCTCATCTGCATATTCCTCCAGCATATGGAAAACCTCAGACTCTTCTTTATAAAAGCGGCATTCCTTCGCATCATCTCCCGAACTGATCTTTGCGATATGCTCCTTCACAAACTCGGCGATCTCCGAACCGTATTCCAGCTCCGTATCCGACAAAACCGGCATTCCTATGGTGGAATCCAAAATGTGGACAATCACATTTTTAATTCTGATATCTTCTTTATTCATCTTGCGTAACTCCTGTTCTTTATTCTCTATAATGATTATTACCCCGCATATTCTTTATCATGCCTCTTCCGTTTTTCTAAAGCCGCGGATTCTCTCCTGTAAATTTCAGGGCATTTTCCGGCAGGCAGCTGCGGGATGCTTTCCTTCATATTGAAATTGTACAAATTGTATCATATGTTCTCCTGCACGGGCAAGTGCCTGATATCATCCTGAAAGCTTCATTTCTTATCAGAAGGATGCTGCTTTTGCGCTGCCTATTCATATTTTCCCGGATAATCTGTACCTGTCTCATTTTGCATTAGGTTTACATAATATTCCTGATTTTTTTCCATCTTAAGCATGGTGTCAAATGCCATTAAGAGCATTTTGTCCCCGTTATTCTTCATATCCTCCTTGCCACGGTCCAACTGTGCCTTGAAATGGTCCATCTGCCAAACCATGATATCCACCAGACTATATCCTGCTACTTTATATGCGCAGGAGAAGTTTTGATGTTCCATATAATATAAAAATTCCTGATAAATCCCCTCGGACTGCATAAGCGCCTCCCAAAATTGCCGCAGGAAATTTTCATCTTCTCCCGCATAACAGCATAGCGCCCACGCCCACTTGTAAGCCTTTTCCTTCATGTATACACAACCTCATCTTTCTTCCGCAATCAACTAAGTAAATACTAACATACCCGGCTAAGTTCATGTAGTGAAACGGAATAAACAAGAACTTAGCCTATTTCAGTTCTTTTTATCTTGTTTCTTCTATATAATATGGTAACGAATAAAAAAGAGACGAACCCCTATGGATATCCTGAACCGAATGAATGACTTTATCTGGAGTCTGCCTTTGCTTGCCCTGCTGATGGGCACTCATATTTATTTTACCTGCAAGCTTCGCTTTCCGCAACGCAATCTTTGGCATGCGATCAAGCTGTCCATGGGAAAAGCAGAAAACACCGAACAGAATTTGTCCCCTTTTTCCGCACTGGCAACGACGCTTGCCGCGACTCTGGGAACCGGCAATATCATCGGCGTATCTACTGCGGTGGCGCTGGGCGGTCCGGGTGCGATTTTTTGGTGCTGGATCACCGGTATTTTGGGTATGGCTACCGCATACAGCGAATGCTATTTAAGCGTCCTCTTCCGGGAGCGCCGTTCTGACGGTTCCTATGTCGGCGGTCCTATGTATGTGCTGAAAAATGGTTTACATAACAAATTTTTAGGAGAAATCTATGCTGCATGCACCTTGATCGCCGCCTTCGGTGTCGGATGTACCACACAGGCTAATTCCGTTACGCAGGCGGCCACGGCAACCTTCCGTCTCTCCCCACATCTTGTTGGTATTGTGCTTGCTTTCCTTACCGGTACCGTTATCATCGGCGGCGTAAAGAGCATTGCAAATATCTGCGAACGCATGGTTCCCGCTATCAGCTTCGTTTACCTGTTCGGCTGTCTTCTGCTGCTGCTGCTGTACTATAAACAGCTTCCCGCCGCGATCTGCCTGATTCTCCAAGACGCGTTATCCTTTACAAGCGTGGCAGGCGGTGTGGCAGGCGGGACATTGCAGCACGCGGTACGCTATGGCATTGCACGGGGTCTTTTTACCAACGAAGCCGGGATCGGGACCTCCGCCATCGCTGCGGCGGCATCCCATACGCAGCGCCCACGTATTCAGGCATACGTCTCTATGACTGCGGTTTTCTGGGATACAGTCGTGATGTGTCTGATTACCGGCATTGTTATTGTCGCTAACATGCTTTATGATCCCGGCTCCGTCATCGGCGCGGCAGAGACCGATCTCACCGCCGCCGCTTTTTCCCATCTGCCGTATATGGGAAATGCTTTTCTGACAGTCTCCCTTGCGGCCTTTGCGATCACAACACTGATCGGCTGGTCTTATTTTGGGGAAAGAGCAACGGAATACCTTATGGGAAATAAAGGTATTCCGTATTATAAGCTTGCCTATATTCTGATGATATACTTCGGCGCCATCATCCCGATGAATCTTGTCTGGGAGTGTACTGATCTGATCAATGCCCTAATGGTTCTGCCCAACGTACTGACGCTCTATTTGTTGCGAAATCAGATCAAACCTTAAAGCTGCCCGTGATCTCCTGCAAAGAACGGCTGCTTCTCTCCAAAATACACATTTGCCGCAAAATTTCCTCGGAGCTGACATTGGTATTCTGCATCGCTGCCGCCACACTGCGGACTTCATCCACGATCACGTTGTTCAACTCGGAAACAGTCTGCAGGGATGCCAGCATTTCCTCCACGGAGGCACCCATTTCCTCAGCAGATGCCCCCAAATCCGTGGCAATACCGTCAAAGAACACTGCATCCTTCTGATACTGTTCTGCGGTACTTACCATGGCATGGTAATCACCGATTACGTGATCCTTCATAAAGTCAAGCAGCTTGCTTGCACTGTCCTTTAACTCCATAACAGAGCCAACCACTTCATCAATCACCTTCTGAATCTTATCTACCGTAACCTGAGAATTTTCCGCAAGGTTTCTGACTTCATCCGCTACCACGGCAAAGCCCCTGCCCGCTTCACCTGCTCTTGCCGCCTCTATGGCTGCATTTAATGCAATCAGGTTAGTCTGGTTCGCTATACCGCTGATTTCATCTGACAGATCCTTAATGATCTCAATCTTCTCTACTTCCTTAAGCGCTTCTTCCAACTCATCCTCTGTACTGTGATAGATCAGGCTCGCCTGTTTCTTGGATTCTACAGTAGTAGCATATAATTTATCTGCACGAACCGTAATTTCTTTGGAAGCATCAGTGGATTCCGAAGCTTTGGCGGATACATCATCGACTGCCGCCCCGATTTCATGACTCGCCTCACTGATCGTCTGTGTCACCTCAGCCGCCTCTTTAACCTTACCGATCAGACTCTCCATAACCTGATCCATCTCATCGATATTATTATTCAGATCTGCCATCTCACTGTATGCTGCGGATGCCGTCTCTTCGATATTGGAAGCTTCCTTGTTGGTTCCCGTGATCGACTCCCTGATATGTATCTTAATAAGTTCGGAGGCATGACGGATCTCTTCCGTCTCATCCTTAAAACCATCTGCCACTTTGGCACTTACATCCTGCCCTGCATTCTCACTGAAATCCCCGGATGCAAACTGCTTCAGATCCGCAAGCGGCGCTATTACTGTGTTCAATGTCATACCAGCGGCCAAATCAATCACAACCGTTCCCGCAACGGCAATGATAATTCCGACGATAACGGCTCCGCCTACCGCTGCCTTGCCGACAACGATGGCACTGACCATCGAACCGATCATAAGAATCACGAATGCGGCTGCTGACAGCGTTATAAGCAGTTTCCCTTTAATTGTTTTCATCACATACCTCCCATGTATCCTCAAAATATGTCCTTGAACTGTTTTCCTATTACATGAAAAAGTCCAAACATGGGTTTATTATACAACATCCCGCTTATTTCGTCCATATCCTGCCTGAAAAGTTGCCAGTTTCCTTCCCTGTTTCTTTCCCGGTTTTTCCAACATAACCGCATCACTCTCTCTTCCGATAATACGCATAGAACCCAATACAAATCACTGCCGACAACAACGATCCGAGCGGTGCCGCCCATCCCATGGGATACAGGCTGTCCGGAAAGTAAAGGCTTGCAAAATACGCCCCCGGAATACGAATCAATAAGATAGAAGTTATATTATGTATAAAGGATATCACCGATTTCTGATCCCCGCAGAAATATCCGCTGAAACAGAAATGAACCGAAGCAAAGACCGTATCGACAGAATAAGATCTGACATAGGCGCATCCTGCTGCAAGCACCGCCGCATCTTTGGTAAAGAGTCCCACCAAAGTATGTGGCAGGAACTGGCTATACAGGGCACATAACACTCCCCAGCATACGGTAATGATGATGCCATAGCGCAAAGATGCCCTTGCCCGCTCCGGCTTGCCCGCTCCCATATTCTGTGCCGTGATCGTGGAGATAGCCGACAAAAAGGCTGACGGCACAAGAAACATAAAGCTGATCAGCTTCTCCACGATACCTACCGCCGCAGAAGCAATCAATCCCCTGCTGTTAGCAATCACGGTAATGACGATAAACGCTATCTGAATCAGCCCATCCTGACAGGCAATGGGGGTTCCCACCTTTAATATCTGGGAAATCACCTCTTTGTCCGCTCTGAGATCCTGTCTGGTTACCCGAAATCCGAAGTCACGCCTGCGCATCATCACCAAGGAAAACAATACGCTGACAGCCTGTCCGCAGACTGTACCAAGGGCTGCTCCCGCAGCGCCCATGCCGCATCCTCCTATAAATACAAAGTCCAGTATGATATTGACCACACAGGCAACTCCCACAAAACACATGGGGCGTTTGGAATCTCCCGCCCCGCGGAAAATACTGCTGATTACATTATAAGCCGTAATAAAAGGAATCCCTGCAAAGCAGATCTTCAAATAAAGCTTTGTTTCTTCGACCGCTTCTGCGGGAGTTAACATAACTTTTATAATAGGCGTCGTCAACACTAATAATACGGCCGTAATTATTATCGCAAACAGAGCAAAAAATATAATCGAACACCCTACGCTTTTGGCTGCTTCCCGCTCATCCTTCGCACCCACACTACGCCCGATTCTAACCGTCGTTCCCATAGCAAATCCTACAATAATAACAGTAAGCATATGCATTACCTGACTGCCGATGGACACCGCCGTGGTAGTCTCCGAACCGTTATACAGTCCTACCACAAAAAGATCTGCCATTCCGTAAAAGGTCTGCATAAAGCAGGATAACAGATATGGCAGTGCAAATAATACCAGATTCTTCCCGATACTTCCCTGTGTCAAGTCATTCTTCTCATTCATAATGTTTATCCCTCTATATTTTTATCCTTTATTTACGAACATACATGGCTATTTTATCATATATTGCCAAAGATGCAAATCGCGCCGTACACATCTGCACGGCTGAGCATTCCATTTTAGGGCGCAGCCCAAGTGCGGGCATCTGCGCCGCATGTTCCAGCGCTATCACATAGGAGCGATGTTGATATAATTTCAGAAAATAAAGTCCATGTTTATTATCAATGGGATAATGGGTCGCGAAAATCACCTGTTGATACGTAACACTCCCCTGTTCTGTGACTGCTTTATTCGGCAATAGTTCTTTGACAAAAGAATGTTCGTAAATTTTCAAATCCTTCACGATAGCAGAAAGAAATTTTAATGGATGGAACTGCGCCTGATTTGTCATCCG
>CAZPSD010000038.1:0-20019 GCA_964589055.1 uncultured Bacteroides sp. | reverse complement strand
GATGACAATGAGGTTTATGACCTTTCCGGCGATATCTGGATAGACGGGTTCAAAAAGGAAAGCGATGATCTGGTCTATACAGGACAGAAAATCACGCAGGACATCCGCGTTTATCATAAGGAAACTCTGTTAAAAGAAAAGACGGATTATACACTTAGTTATAAAAATAACGTCAACGCTGCCGCTTATAACGCCGCTAAAGCTCCAAGCGTAACCATTACCCTGAAAGGGCAGTATCAAGGAAGCGTAACCTTATATTATACGATTCTACCCGCAAATATAAGTGACATCGATATATATAATACAACGGAAAACAGTACCGATGGAACCGATACCAATACATCAGGCTATGAACAGGCGGTTACTTACAGCAAGAATCTGAAAATTCCCAACCCTGTTTTGACATTCGGCAGGAAAAATCTGTCAGTCAATAAAGATTTTACATGTGATTACTCTACCCTGCCGACGGATTATAAAAAGGGAGATTCCTACGAGGCAGGCAGGGTCTACGATTACACCGTCAACGGAATCGGCAATTTTACAGGCTCTATTCAAATGCATCTTGTAATCGTTAAAGACAAAAAGCTGAATTTCAGTTCCGCATCGGTGACCCTTGGGCAAAAACAGTATGAATATCACGGGACTGCTCTATCCAAATCGGAGGTGACCATTGATACACTTAAAATAAGCAATCAGATTTTGGATGATGAGCTTTATGACTATGAAGTCTGTGCCAAAGAAATTGACGGCGCCTATGTGATGATATATCCCACTGCCGCCGGCAGGAATGCGGGGTATCACGGCTCTAAAAAGGTAAATTTGAGCCTGATAGGCGACCGGAATATCAGCGATGCCGCCTTGGGGGAGAGTTGGAAAGAAACCATAACTTTTTCCCAACAGACACTGAATGATGCAGGTGGGATTTATCAGGAGAAGTCGGGTGTGCTGACATTTGAAACAGAAACAGGAACAGACACTCTTACGGAAGATGCAGATTATACCGTAAAATACAGCAATGCCAAAAAGGCCGGAACGGTAACGGTCACCTTTACCGGAAAAGGCAGATACAAAGGGACTCTCAAGAAAAAATATACGATCATACCCAACATTGACAAGAACAATTTTACGATCTGTTGGAAGAATGTAACATATGATGGCCAGACGCCTGTTGCGGCTTATGTAAAAGGCGGCGCAGCGCCGGACTTTGTACTAAAGGATCAGGACAATAATATATTGGTAAATAAAACAGATTATACGGTTAAATTAAAAGACAATAAAACTCCCGGCACAACCATGAGCTGTGAGATTACCGGCAAAGGAAACTATAAAGGCTATACAGAGACCGTATTCCTTAGAGTAACGAACGGCGACATCAGTAAGGGAACCATATCAGTTCCCGATAAAGCCTACAGCACGAAAGCAAATGCATGGAAATCAAAAGTCACGATCAAAGATACCAATGGCAAAACATTGTCTGCAGGAACCGATTATGACAAGGAGATTACCTATACATATGATAATATGAACAGTGAACCTCAAATAAGCAGCGCTGTCCAAGTTACCGTACAGGGTACAGGCTGCTATGCAGGCTCTTCCATTACCGGCAGCTACCGGATTTATGAAACAGATATCAGTAAATTAAGAATTAAAATTGATGCCAAAGAATATACCGGCAAAGAAATAACTTTATCTCCGGAGGATATTCATGTTTACGCTACCAGCACTGATGAGAAAAACAAGAATGAATTAACGGAATCCTGCTGCGAAATTATAGAATACAAAAATAATATCAAAGCAGGCACCGCAAAAGTAACCTTACGCGGAACCGGAAATTACGGCGGAACTAAAACATATTCCTTTAAGATACAGAAGAAATCATATCAAATCAATCACGTCAAGGGAATAACGTTAAGCGCCTCCAGTCTTACTTTCTCTCTTGCGGAAACACAGAAAACGCTTATTGCCACGATAACGCCGCAAAATAGTGAGGAGAATATAGCAAATCCGACTGTAATCTGGTCTACGTCCGACAGCAAAATTGCTGCCGTAAAGACTGACTCGATTAATGGCGCTACAATCACGGGTATGATTATCCCTCTCAAGGAAGGAAGCGTGACCATAACTGCAACTACGCAGGATGGCAATAAAAAAGCGCAGTGCAAGCTTAAAATCATAAATATGCCGGTTCTGAAAGATGATGGGAAAACCATTACAAAAGAAGTAGGGGAAACTTATCAACTGGAATTTGAAACCAATGAATCCGTGGAGATAAATACCGATGGTCTCGTATGGAAAAGCAGCAATTCAGAAGTGGTATCCGTGAGCAGTACGGGTCTGCTCACCATGAAAAAGCAGGGGGCAGCTGTCATACAAGTATCCAAAGACAGCTTGGTTCAGCAATGTTATGTTATTGTAATCGGAGATGAAGAAAAACCATCAGGGAGTAACGTTCTTACATACAACCAACCGGACGGTTCCACCGATGACACCGCAGGCATCAATGCTCTTCTGCGGCAAAGTGAATGGAGTAACGGTACATATGATACCGTATATATTCCTGCCGGTGTTTATCGGATTGACGCCGTAAGCGGATTCGGCGGTCTTGTTCTGACAGATAACCAGAAGTTGATCATGTCCCCCAGTGCGCTGCTTATAGCGATCGGAAACAGCAGCAAAAATTATCAGGTAATATATGCTTTTGGCCGCGATAATATCGAGATTTCCGGCGGTCAGACCATCGGGGAACGCAACGAGCATACCGGCGCCGGCGGGGAGTGGGGCCATGGAATTTCCATACAGGGCTGCACAAACGTTGAAATCAGCGATATGGATATTTCCCAATGTTGGGGAGACGGCATCTATCTTGGCGGATATAACGGCTGGGATGAGAACGGAAATTCTAAATGGATGACCGGCAGCAATATAACCATTACAAATTGTAATCTTCATCATAACCGCAGAAATAATCTTTCCATTACAGACGTGGATAATGTTTCGATAGATTACTGCCAGTTTAATTATGCAAACGGGACAGACCCTCAATACGGCATCGATATTGAACCAAACTACTCAAATGATCCCTGCGAACATATTACAATATCCAATTCCACATTTATAGGAAATAAAAAAGCCAGTATGGGAATCATAACATCAGCAAATGACATCTTACTTGAGAATTGTACCTTGGACGGAAATTTCTATAATATGGCGGGAAAGAATGTAGTTCTTCGCAATACGACAATTAAGGGCGAAATTGTTGGCAGCGTAAAACGTGAATAAACTTTCTCCCTGTTCAAACCACTCTCTCAATTAACTCATTGCAATAAGGATGCCGCTTCACGAAATTTCATTCGTTGAAGCGGCATCCCCTTTTAATCGCATCATCTATGCGTTACTAAGCATTTGTATTCGATTCCGCAACCTTGCCCGCTCTTGCAGCCACTTCCTTCTCCTGCACATCCGAGGGCGCCTGCTCATATCTTGCAAATTCATACCGATACGTACCGCGTCCGCCGGTCATGGCACGAAGATCCGTGCAGTATCCCTTTAAACATGCCACCGGAAGATCGGCTTCGATCACTGTCTTGCCGTCTCCTGCCGGATTCATACCGAGTACACGGCCTCTTCTCTTATTCAGGTCTCCCATAATATCTCCGGTATAGGAATCCGGCACGGTCACATGCAGATTTGCAATCGGCTCAAGCAGTACGGGCTGTGCTTCCATAATACCTTTCTTAAATGCCTGAATCGTCGCCATCTTAAATGCCAGTTCGGAAGAATCCACCGGATGATAGGAGCCGTCATAGAGAACCGCTTTTACGCCTACTACCGGATAAGCAGCCAATGGTCCGCTTGTAACCGACTCCTGCAAGCCTTTTTCTACTGCCGGGAAAAAGTTCTTAGGCACAGTGCCGCCCACTACTTCCTGCTCAAATACATAAGGTGTCTCCAAATCTCCGGACGCCTCGAAACGCATTTTGACATGTCCGTACTGCCCGTGTCCGCCGGACTGTTTCTTATATTTGTACTCCACGTCTGATTTCTTCCGAATCGTCTCCTTATAAGCAATCTTAGGATCGGATAATTCTATCTCCACCTTATATTCATTTAACAGACGGCTGGCGATCACTTCCAGATGCAGATCTCCCATACCGTACAGCAGAGACTGTTTGTTCTCGGCATCATTGACAAGCCATAGGGTCTGATCCTCATGCTTCATCTTCTGCAATGCCTGCGCTATCTTATCTTCGTCTCCCTTGTTCTTCGCCCGATATCTCTTACAGGTATACGGCGTGGATATCTCCGCCTTGCCGTAGCGGATAATCCTTGCTTTGGTGGACAGCGTGTTGCCGGTTCTTGCCGCCGTCAGCTTTGCGATAGCGCCGATATCCCCGGCGTGCAGCTCGCTGATCTCGATAGGCTTATTCCCCTGTAATACATAAAGCTTATTGATTTTCTCCTCTACTTCCTTCTCGTCATTGTAAATCATGTCGCCGCTCTTCAAAACGCCGGAGCACACTTTAATCAAGGAATATTTACCGATAAAAGGATCCACGATCGTCTTAAAAATATATGCGGACTTCGGTTTGGAGAAATCGTAATTTGCCTCAAAAATTTCATTACTCTTAAGATCGATGCCCGCAAGTTCTCTGTTCTCAGGACTCGGCATATACTTCACGATATCATCCAGCAAAGTAAAAACGCCCTGGCACAAAGCGTTGGAACCCATGGACATAGGCACGATACTGCCGTCTATTACATTATTGCGAAGCGCAGCCCTGATCTCCGCCTCGGAAAATGTATCGCCGTTAAAATACCGCTCCATGAAATCCTCGCTTGTCTCAGCTACAGCTTCCATCAAAGTATCACGGCACATCTGCAGATTCGCCTTACTGTATTCCGGCATCTCACACTCTACGACTTCCTTGCCTTCCCAGCGGTATGCCTGTTCCGTAATGACATTTATGTATCCGACGAACTTCTCATTCTCACGGATCTGCAAATGGAACGGCGCCATTTTCTTGCCGTATTTCTCCGTCATTTCCTCCACTACCTGTCTGTAGGAAGCATTGTCAATATCCATATCCGTCACAAAGACAAATCTCGGTAATTTATACTTCTCACAGATCTCCCATGCCTTCTCCGTACCAACTTCCACACCGGCTTTACCCGATACTACGATAATTGCGGCATCCGCTGCACTGGCTGCCTCTTCCACTTCTCCGACGAAGTCAAAGAACCCCGGTGTATCTAATATATTGATCTTCTCATTGCCCCATTCGATCGGAATAACAGATGTACTAATGGATATCCGTCGCTTCTGTTCTTCTTTGCCAAAATCACTTACCGTATTGCCATCGTCCACTTTCCCCATTCTGGATGTAACGCCGGACAGGTATGCCATTGCTTCCGCCAGACTGGTCTTGCCGCAGCCTCCATGACCCAATAAAACCACATTACGGATCTTATCAGTTGTATAAACATTCATATTGTGTAATCCTCCAATTCTGTTATTCTCTGTCGTTTTGACGGAATATTCGTTCTATTCTTCCATCAAACACAAATTGTAAATATATTTTACTAAATTTTATTATCATTTTCAATATCTATTATGCATTTTGCCCATTCATTTTGCACACATTTTGGCAACAGCCGTGCCCATGCATAAGTTGTCGGCATTTCGCCATTCTTGCTTTTCCGCTGTCAAAATGCTATATTAAATAGGTGCACAAGCCAATTTTTCAGCTTGTCGGTAAAACAAAGAAAGGGAACATATTATGAACACTCTCACTTGTGGTTTTGTCGGTCTTGGACTGATCGGCGGTTCCATCGCCAAAGCAATTCGCAACAATATTCCCGATGCACATTTAATCGCATATGATATCAATATGACTTCTTTAGGCCTTGCCTTAGAGGAAAAGGTTATCGACCAGGTTTGTACGGCTATTGACGCTTCCTACAGCTGCTGTGATTATATATTCTTATGCGCACCGGTATCCCATAATGACGAAAATCTGCTCCTGCTGAAACAATATTTATCTGCAAATACGGTTCTTACCGATGTCGGCAGCGTCAAGACAGGCATTCATAAACACATCGAAGCGCTGGGATTAAAGGATCAGTTTATCGGCGGGCACCCCATGGCAGGCTCGGAGCGGTTCGGTTATCAGAATTCCCAAGCCTCTCTTTTGGAAAAGGCTTATTATATTCTGACCCCTTCCGATACCGTTGCGCAGGAAAAGATTTCCGCATATCAGACACTGGTCGGTTCTATCGGCGCCATTCCCCTGACCTTAACCTATGAGGAGCACGACTATGTAACTGCCGCCATCTCCCATCTGCCTCATGTCATTGCGGCATCCTTAGTAAATCTTGTAAAAAACGCCGACTCCAAGGAAGGCGTTATGAAAATGATTGCCGCAGGAGGGTTTAAAGATATTACGAGAATTGCTTCCTCTTCACCAACGATGTGGCAGCAGATCTGTCTGACGAACACGGAAAACATATCCAAGCTGTTACAAGATTACATAAACGATCTGCATAAAATTGCTGCCTGCATTGATGAACACCGGGCGGATGATATTTATGATTTCTTTGATACCGCCAGAAATTATCGGGAATCCTTTACCAATACTTCCAGCGGACCGATCAAGGCAGAACACGTGCTGACCGTTGACATTGCCGATAAGCCGGGCTCTATCGCAGCCATAGCAACACTTTTGGCGGAACACAATGTCAGCATTAAAAACATCGGGATCAATCACAACAGAGAACTTGCAGAGGGTGCTCTGCGCATAGAATTCTACGGCAAAGACGCCCTGAATGCTGCCATAACGATTCTGCGAAAGAACAATTACAGCATTCATACCAAATAGAACCTTATGAAATAAACACTTTGCGCATGCGGTTTCAATTCGCAGGTCAAGAGAAAGGCATGGCATTATTATGATTTTTCACAAAGCAAAACATCTAAAAGGGGAAGTTACCATCCCCGGCGATAAATCCATCTCCCACAGAGCCGTCATGTTCGGATCTCTGGCAGATGGTACAACGGAGGTTACCAATTTCCTGCAGGGTGCGGATTGTCTCTCCACGATAGACTGTTTCCGCAAAATGGGAATTGAAATTGTAAACACACCGGAGCATATTCTGATTCACGGTAAAGGGCTGCACGGTCTAAAAGCGCCATCCTGTGTGCTGGATGCCGGCAACAGCGGCACTACTACCCGATTGATCTCCGGGATTCTTGCCGCCCAGGATTTTGAAACCACCCTGACAGGAGATGCTTCTATTCAGAAACGGCCTATGCGGCGTATTATCGAACCTTTGTCCATGATGGGCGCCAATATTACCAGTGTAAACGGAAACGACTGTGCTCCCCTGCACATCATAGGCGCTCCTTTGCATGGTATCCACTATCATTCCAAGGTGGCATCCGCACAGGTTAAATCTTCTATTCTGTTAGCCGGACTTTATGCTGCAGGCGAAACTAAGGTAACGGAGCCTACCGTCAGCCGCAACCATTCTGAGATCATGCTGCAATATTTCGGCGCCGACATCCGCACAGAGGGTAAAACCGCCATTGTTCAGCCGGACCCGCAGTTAAGGGGACAGAAGGTAAATGTTCCCGGCGACATCTCTTCCGCCGCTTATTTCATTGCCGCCGGACTTTTGGTGCCGGGCGCCGAAGTCTATATTCATAATGTTGGCATCAATCCCACCCGTGACGGCATTATCAAAGTGGCGCAGGCAATGGGGGGTGATATCACCTTCCTCAATGTGAATAACGCCGGAGAGCCAACCGCCGATCTGCTTATAAGACACAGCGCCCTGCATGGTATTACAATCGAGGGAGATATTATTCCTACCCTGATCGACGAGCTGCCGATCATTAACATCATGGCGGCATGTGCGGAAGGCACTACCGTAATCAAAGATGCTGCGGAATTAAAGTTCAAAGAATCCAACCGTATCGATGTGATGGTAGAATATTTAAGCGATATGGGATGCGACATTACAGGTACCGATGACGGCATGATGATAAACGGCGGTAAGCCTCTTCATGGCGCAGTGATCAATTCCCATATGGATCACCGGATCGCTATGAGTTTTGCCATCGCTTCTCTTATCGCCGATGGTGAAACTGAAATAAAAGACGCTGATGTTGTTACCATCAGTTATCCGAATTTCTATGAGGATTTGACGGCGCTTACACATTGATGGTGCAATCTCATAAGCGGCAGCGCACAACCCGATTCTCTAAGAAGACAGCTTTACCAGCAGCCGGTTTAAAAAGTACGACCCGACCATACAGAGAATCCCGGCAAGACTGCCGTACCAGTTCAGCGTTGCATCCGACATCTGAAAATGCCTGCCCTCCACAAACTGCTTATAATACTCAGTATAATACGCCAATATGTAACAAACCACACCGGCTCCGACCACTCCTAAAATTCTAAAGTGTCTCCTGAAAATCACCATACTGACGAAAGTAGTGACAAGCCCCACTACAAAAAATAAGCCAAGATGCGCTCCATACCGGATCATCAGACTGGTAGTTTTGATCTGATCCTCCGTTGGATGTTCAAAAATCCGCTGTGCAATCTGGTATGCAAGCCTCATCGTAACATTATTGGACGTAGCGCCGCTTTGAAACGATACAATCATCACAAAATACAATAACAACATAAGACCTAAAACAGATGCCGTAAGAACAACGATTTCAAGCCAAATATTTTTATGCTTTTTATGCTCCATTTTGCTACTCTTTCTCTAAACACCCATATTTTCTATCGTTCCATATGTTTCTATTCTGCCGGCATCGGTCTCCGACATGCCAATAAAAATTGCGCCATAATCATATGTATTTTCTTCATTCTTCTCAATACGGATAATTTCTAAGAACGCATGCAGCACTTCTTTTGTCCAGATCATCAGATAAGACTCATAGACAGCGCCGATCTCCAGCGGCTCCCTGCAGACAAAACCGACACCTGTCTTTGATACATTCGTCACTTCAATGCCCACTTCCTCAGCCTGTCCGTCCTGATCCAGCCTTTTAAGCATAATCTTAGATGCAAGTTCCATCCGCCTGTTTTTTCTTCTCTCTTTCATGCGAATCCCCATTTCTACACACGCTTTCGTGCATTTTCAATACCTTTTCTTCTGCCATATCCGGTCATCATGCAGTTCCTTTCTGCTTACTTCCGGACAAGCTTGCTTTATAACAACTATCCTACCTTATTTATCTGATTTTGTAAAGGAATCCGTCAGGAACATAGCATCCCCGAAGCTAAAAAAACGGTATTTTTCCTTAATCGCCTCTTCATATGCCGCCAGCACATGATCTTTGCCCGCCAATGCTGAAACAAGCATAACAAGCGTGGATTCCGGCAGATGAAAGTTAGTGATCAGACAATCCAGCACTTTAAACCGGTACCCAGGATAAATGAAAATTTCCGTATTGCCGCAACATGCCTTTACGGTACCATCCTCCCCCGCCGCACTCTCTATGGTCCGGCAGCTTGTTGTCCCCACACAGATAACACGGTTTCCGTCCGCCTTGGCACGGTTGATCTTTCCGGCAGCTTCCTCTGTTATCCGATAATATTCGGAATGCATATGGTGTTCCAGAATATTATCCGCTTTTACAGGGCGGAATGTTCCCAATCCCACGTGCAGCGTGACATAAGCAATGTCTACGCCTTTGTCGGCTATTTGTTTCAGCAGTTCCTGTGTAAAGTGCAGTCCCGCCGTAGGCGCCGCAGCGGATCCGTCATACTTCGCATACACCGTCTGATAACGGTTTTTATCCTGCAGCTTATGCGTTATGTAAGGAGGAAGCGGCATTTCCCCCAGTCTGTCTAAGACTTCCTCGAAAATGCCTTCATAGGTAAATTTGATTAGACGGTTGCCTTCTTCCACCACTTCCAGCACTTCCGCTTTCAGGCTGCCGTCTCCAAAATTGATCCGGGTACCCGGCTTCGCTTTTTTCCCGGGTTTCACAAGCGTTTCCCAAATATCGTTCTCCCTGCGTTTTAACAGAAGCACTTCAACAGAAGCTCCGGTATCTTCTTTGATTCCCATAAGTCTTGCCGGGATCACCTTCGTATTATTTAAGACCAGACAGTCGCCCGGTCTTAAATAATTAATAATCTCTCTGAAAATATGGTGCTCTGTTCTGCCGGTGTTTTTATCAAGCATCAGGAGTCTGGAACTGGAACGGTCCTCAAGCGGATCCTGTGCGATCAATTCCTCCGGTAAATCAAAATAAAAATCTGATTTTTTCAATTCTGCCATAATTCCAACTTTCTTTTCTTAATTAAAATTTTCTGTCATAGGTATTTCGCTTCTTCCGTATCACCTACAACTCTGCATGATTTAAAAACGCAACATACCCTCGTTTCGTCTCATAAACATCGGCTTTGCTGGTTGCTTCCCAAGGTGCATGCATGTTTAAGACCGCCACGCCGCTGTCAATGACATTCATTCCATACAATGCCAAAATATAGGCAATCGTACCTCCTCCGCCTAAGTCTACTTTGCCAAGCTCTGCCGTCTGGAAATTGACCTTTTCTTTTTCAAAAATGTTTCTGATGTGTCCCAAATACTCTGCATTGGCATCATTGGAACCGGACTTGCCGCGGGAACCGGTAAATTTGTTAAATACCATACCGCCCCCGAGATAAGCAACGTTTTTCTTATCAAAGCTGCCTGCATAAGTCGGGTCGAAAGCGCTGCTCACATCGGATGACAGCATACAGGAATGCGCCAGGCATCTGCGTACATTCAGTTCACTGTACTCTCCTGCCAGATTCATGACCTCTGCCACCGCATTCTCGAAGAATTTAGACTGCATACCGGTAGCGCCTACGCTGCCGATCTCCTCTTTATCTGCCAAAACACAGCATGCCGTTCTGTCAGTCTGTCCGATTTCCAACATTGCCTTTAAGGAAGAAAAAGCGCACACTCTGTCGTCCTGGCCGTAGGCTAAGATCATACTCCTGTCAAAACCGGCTTCTCTCGCCTTGCCCGCAGGAACGACCTCCAGCTCTGCAGAGATAAAATCCTCCTCCTCAATATCGTAAGTCTTTTGCAGGATGTCCAGAATGCCTTTTTTCACAGCGTCTTTTTCCGCCTTTTCCTCTTCTTTGCCTTCCTCTTTGTTATCTGCTTTCGCTTCACTGCAGTCTGTCATCTTCCCTGCCTCCGCTGACGAAGCCTCATGATTGATAATAAGCGGTTTATTACCGATAATGATATCTAACGCCTCTCCTTCAATTACTTTGTTGGCTTTCTTCTCCAGCTGCTCCTGTGCAAGATGAATCAACAGGTCAGATATGAAAAATACCGGATCATCTTCGCTCTCACCCACGTTAATTTCTACCGCAGCGCCGTCTTTCTTAACAACTACACCATGAATCGCTAAAGGGATGGTAACCCACTGGTACTTCTTCACACCGCCGTAATAGTGGGTATCCAGATAGGCAAAGCCTCCGTCCTCATAGAGGGGATTCTGCTTGATATCCAGACGGGGGGAATCAATATGCGCTCCCAGAATATTGATGCCTTCCGCCATGCTCCTTTGACCGATTTGGAACATAACGATAGACTTATTCATCCATACGGAATACACTTTGTCTCCCGCTTTCAGCTTCCTATTTGCTTTGATCAATGTCTCAAGTTCCTGATATCCGGCATCCTCGATAGTATTCACTATCTGATCGATGCATTCCCGCTCGGTCTTACCGTTATTTAGGAATTCCATATACTCTCTGGCAAAAACATCTACTTCTTTTAACTGCTCTGCGCTATAAGTTTCCCATGTATTATTATGCTCCATGTCCACATCTCCTTATTTTGTTTATATTTTTAGGTAATTGCTTATCAGCTTCTTAACTCAATACCCAAGTTTTCCAATCCGTTTAATATCTTCTTCATGGCGGCAGATATATCTGCCTCTTCCAGCGTTCTGTCTTTGGCGCGGAAGGTAATGGAATAAGCCACAGACTTATACCCTTCCTGAATCTGATCGCCTTCATAAATATCAAACAAATTATAATCCTCTAAGATCTTGCCGCCGCGCTGTGCAATAACCGCTTCAATCTGTCCCACCAGAATCTCCTTCGGCACTACCATGCTGATATCCCTTGATACCGCAGGATACCTGGCAATGCCCTCATACTTACGGTCAAAGGTTGCAAAAGGGACTACTTCGGGCATATCCAATACTGCCACATAAGCCCTTGTCTTCATATCATAGTTATCGCACACCTCCGGATGCACTTCCCCTAAGTATCCCAGCAAAGTTCTTTCGTAAATAATATCAGCCTGTCTGCCCGGATGCAGGAAATTCCTGCCTGCATTGGGATCATAAGTAACTTTTTTCCGCATTCCGATGCTGTCAAAGAACTCTTCAATAACGCCTTTCATCGTAAAGAAGTCGCCGTCACCGTACATACCGAGTGTAAACTGCATTCTTTCGTCCGGAAGTTCTGTTAAAGGCAGCTCTTTCGGCAGATAGATATTGCCCAGTTCATAAAGTCTTACCGCTTTATTTCTTCTGTTATAGTTGGTCGCAAGGCTTGTCAGTATACCATGCAGTGAAACGGTTCTCATGATTGAGAAATCCTCTCCTAAAGGATTGGAAATTGTAATTGCCTGACGTGCCGGATCATCAGCATCCAGCAGTAACTTATCAAACACCTTCGGACTTTCAAAGGAGTAGCACATCCCTTGTGAGAAACCGCAATATTCTGCAATATCCCTTGCTTTTTCCTCAATGCGGAGTTTGAAAGGAAGCTTGCCCGTGGTAGCTTCACCGTTTGGCAGAGACGTAGGAATCTTGTCATAGCCGTAGAAACGGGCTACTTCCTCTGCAATATCACACTGACGAAGCAGATCCTGACGGAAAGTCGGCATAGTAAGGCTGTTCGCTGCCTCATCATAATCCACTTCAATCATTTTAAAAATAGCAAGCATTTCTTCTTTGGATACATTTGTGCCTAATAACTTATTATATCTCTCCGGCTCAAAGGGCAGTACAACCTTTTCCTTCAACTCACCATGCACATCTACGATACCGCTTACCACTTCACCGCAGCCAAGCTCTTCGATCAACTGGCAGGCTCTGTTGATTGCATCCTCTGCATTATAAGGGTCAAGACCTTTCTCGAATTTGCCGGAAGCATCGGTTCTGAGTCCCACACGCTTCGCAGACTTACGGATATTGGCGCCGTTAAACGCGGCGGCTTCAAATAATACCGTCTTAACGTCATCTGTGATCTTGGAATTCTCACCGCCCATGATACCGGCAATACCAACCTCTTTCTCCGCATCACAGATCATCAGTACATCCTGATCTAATCTTCTCTCCTGTCCGTCCAGTGTCTGGAATACATCACCGTCCTTTGCACGGCGGACAATGATCTTATGTCCTGCAATGGTATCCAGATCATATGCGTGCATCGGCTGGCCATACTCCTCCATCACATAGTTCGTGATATCCACCAGATTGTTGATCGGACGGATACCGCTGGCTGCCAGTCTTCTCTGCATCCATTTCGGAGATGGCCCGATCTTGATATTGGTGCAGACTCTTGCACAGTATCTTGGGCATAACTCCTGATCCTGTACTTCTACGGATATATAGTCTTCTACTTTTTCACTGTTTGCTTTGACCATAACCTGCGGCAATACAAAGGGCTTTCGGAAAGTCGCTGCAGCTTCTCTGGCAATACCGATCACACTATAACAGTCTACACGGTTTGAGGTCACTTCATACTCAAATACCGTATCCCGCAGTCCCAAGGCTTCCACCGCATCAGAGCCAATTTCCGCGTCATCTTCAAAAATGTAAATACCAAGTTCCGGCGCTTCCGGATACATGTCCCTGCCGGAGCCAAGCTCTTCAATGGAGCACATCATACCGTTGGACGGCACGCCGCGCAGCTTGCCGGCTTTGATCCTGATGCCTTCCTCCGGCAGAGGGCCGCCATCGTGACCGCCGGCTACCTTGCCGCCGTCTAAAACAACAGGCACTTTGTCTCCTTCTTTCACATTGGGCGCGCCTGTTACAATCTGGATCACTTCGGACCCGACATTTACCTGACAAACGATTAGCTTGTCCGCATCCGGATGCTTCTCGATTTTTTCGATCTGGCCAACCACGATTTTTTCCAGATTCTTATCCAATCTTCTGTAACCTTCCACTTTCGTACCGGATAAAGTCATGGCATCCATATATTCCTGATCCGTGCACTCTAAGTCCGGCACGTATGCTTTAATCCATGATAATGCTGTATTCATAATGATTCTCTCCTTATATTTTACTTTTGATTATACATTTACGAAACTCGTCAAATCATTTTGCTGTGATTCATTCGATTATATTAGAACTGTTTCAGGAACCTGATATCATTCTCATAAAGCAGTCTCATATCATCGATCTCATATTTGAGAAGCGCAATACGCTCAAGACCTACACCAAACGCAAAACCGGTGTACTGCTCCGGATCAATGCCGCTCATTTCCAGTACATGGGGATGCACCATACCGCAGCCTAAAATTTCAATCCAGCCTTCTCCTTTGCAGAAACGGCATCCCTTGCCGCCGCATTTAAAGCAGGTTACATCCATCTCCGCGCTGGGCTCTGTAAACGGGAAATGATGTGGTCTGAATTTCACTTTCGTATCTTCTCCGAATAACTCTTTCGCAAACTCTGCCAAAGTTCCCTTTAAATCCGCAAACGTAATATTCTTATCAATAACAAGTCCCTCTATCTGATGGAAAGAAGGGGAATGGGTTGCATCCACTTCATCCGAACGGAACACACGTCCCGGTGCGATCATACGGATAGGTAGTTTTCCCTTCTCCATCTCGTGAACCTGTGTGGAAGATGTCTGTGTCCTAAGCAGAATATCTCCCGTAATATAGAAAGTGTCCTGCTCATCCTTAGCCGGATGATCCGCGGGAATATTTAATGCTTCGAAATTATAATAATCCTTCTCTACTTCCGGTCCTTCTACCACTTCGTATCCCATGCCGATAAAGATCCTCTCTACCTCTTCCAGGGCAATCGTGTTCGGATGGCGGTGTCCCACATTATTCTTCTTTGCAGGCAGCGTAACGTCGATGACTTCCTTCTTCATTTTCGCATCGCGCACTGCCTTCTCCATCTTCTTAACGGACTCATCCAGCGCTTTCTCAATTTCCGCTCTCGCCTGATTGACAAGCTGTCCCACCTTCGGGCGATCCTCCGGCGCAACATCCTTCATACTTTTCAGCACGGCTGTCAATTCACCTTTTTTACCGAGATAATTGACTCTGACTTCATTCAATTTCTCAAGCGCATCACTTGCTTCGATCTGACGTAACGCCTCTGCTTTGATCTGTTCTAATTTTTCTTTCATACTGACTTTTACTCCTTTTGTTTTATCCGTTTTGTCTCTTTGCACAATCTGCCGCAATATCAGCATACCGGTTTACAAAAAGCTCTTTCAACGCTTCTTGCCAACCTCACTGCTGATCAGGCAATTTCCCATAAAAAAATCCCATATGCATTAAACACATGGGACGAATTTTATCCGCGGTACCACCCAGATTTCCATTGCCTCTGTCCGCCTGTCAGATACGCAGGCGTAACTTCCGTCAACAGACACTTCCTTTGGCGTAACGTGCCAAACGTCTTGAATTACTTAAGTCCGCTTATGCCATTTACAAAAACCCGTGGCAACACTTGTTCCTTCAAGCAGCTCCGGTGGGAAATTCGAAAGATTATCTGAACCGGAGGGAATTTACAGCCGATGATTCCCCCTCTCTGCCGGAAAATAATCTCCTACTGGCGCCTTCACAGCCTTTTCTTATAAACCTATCTGTCATTTTAGTGATTTTTCCCTGACTTGTCAAGCCATCCGAACAGGAATTTGTATACCGGCCCGAAATATCGGTTAATATGTGCTCCGATCAGAAGAATATACATCAGCAGATAAAACCAAAGCATCATGATCACCACAGTTGTCAGGCTGCCGTAGGTACCAAATCCGCTAAAGTGATCCACATATACGGAAAACGCAAAGGAAGCCCCGCTCCACATAATCGCAGAAAACGCCGCGCCGGGAAGCTGCGCCTTAAACTTAAGCTTACTGCTTGGAATATAAGCATAGATCAAGCCAAATGCCAGCGTTAAGACCGCCCAGGAAAACAGGAATCTAAAATGCATAATAAACTGCGTAAGGATATGCAAAGGCGGTATATCAGTCAGCAAAATGTCTACAATCACATTGCCGAATACCATGACAAACAATGCCAATACCATTGCAGCCAGCATGATTACTGTGTAAATGCAGGCAATACAGCGCAGCACAATATAATTACGTCTCTCCTCAAAATCATAAACCGCATTCAATCCGCGAATCATGGCCAACATCGCTTTGGCTGCCGACCATATCGCTACAATGGCGAATACCGTGATCGTACCCGCCGACCTTGCATACACATCTGACACTACGCTTACCACCATGCTGTCCATAGCATTGGGGATAAAACGAGTGATCGCATTGATCAGATTATCCTCCGTCAATGTCGTATACGGCAGGACGGCACACAAAGCCATCAGAAGCGGAATCATGGACAGGAAAAGGAAAAACGCCATACTTGCAGCATAAGAGCTGATATTCTTCTTAGACATCTGCCATCCGAAATCTCTGGCTATATAATATAATCTATAAACATTTTTCATAACTCACCTGATTTACCGAACTGTTTTTATCTCCTCTAACTCACATCCCGGGAAAAAGACATTCAGAATCTGCGCATAGGCCACACCGTTTTTTCCGAGTGCTTTCGCTCCGTTCTGCGACATGCCGACGCCATGCCCGTAACCGCCGCCAATTAACGTATATCCTATCACATTCTCATCACTTTTTCCAGCTTCTATAATAAAAAAGCCGCTGGGAAGCAATGATTTAGGTACCGTAACCGTACCATCCTGCCGTACCGCTTCACTTTCCCTGTCACAAAGCACATAGCGGATATTATACTCCGCAATAATTTTATAAGTCTTTTCGCCTGCCGTGATCAAAAGTTCTTCCGCCACGCCGCCGGCGCCTCTCTTCTCAATGGCAAGTTCTTGAATCTCCCCCAGTTCTTCAATAGGCTCCGCAGCATAATAATTCCCGTCCGCTTTGGTCAGGATCGATTCCGGTGCAGCCTGATACCTCTCCTGCAGCCTTTTTAACATTGCCTCCGTATCAATCTCATTCACCTGATAACTCCAGCGATACCATGGTTCGTCCTTCTCCAGGTCTTCTTCTCCTTTCGTGGTGATAAACTGCCGAAAAGTCTCCTCCTCCCGAAGCTTATCAGGCTCCCGTTCAGGAACTGCCCCTGCATCACAACCGGCGCTCTTAAAAGAAGCCGTGGAGACAGCGCTCTTCAGCACGGCAGAATCAAACCTTACCGCCTGCATATAAGAAGTATCGCCGTCACCTCCTGTATTCCAGACATTTGTATCTGTTCCCACACCGCAGGAGGTTGAATAATAATAAGTTTCTGCCGGCTCTCCTTGATAGGTCAGTATAATACCGTCCGTCTCCTTAACCGCCTGTGTGGCCGCCGAACTCTCACTTGAATTATGGTACACCTGATAAGCAGTCGTATCATCCACATGCGCCCCCAATTCCGGTATACCCGCATGCAGGACATAACGATATCCATAGGTTCTTGCACATACCGCCTGTGCCATTAGCGCTTCCACAGGATAAGAGGCAGGCATCTCGCTTGGCACGACGGCATAGAGGTATTCTTCCAAGGGCAGTTCATTGATCAGCGCCATACCCGAACCGGTTCGATAACACTCTATACTGCCGCGGTACGCATTATTCTTTTGTTCCATATCGGGGAAATTTATCTGCACCTGATCCGTCAGATTTGCGCTTTGATAGATTCTGCGTTCTCCGATTTCCAAGTCCTTCTCTCTGACAAGTATCGTATCCCCATCTACCACCAGTTCCACTTCTTCATGGTAATTACTGTTATTTGCCGTGTTTTTTAACAGGACGCGGATCGTGTCAGCAGCTTCATCCTTTGACACCAGGCAGGCGCAGATCTTGTCTTTCGAAATAACGAAATCCGTGTCCTCATATCCGATCTTTAAATCATTTTTCGAGAGCGTTTCCAGACTGCTGTACAGCTTATAGATTTCCATATCTTCTGCAATCTTATATACACCGCATCCTTCTATCTCAATCTCGTTCTCACCAACCCGCAGCAGCTTTCCGTGCACTTTATCGTCTTTTTGCTTTACTTGCACAATCTCGCCGTCCAAGAAAGTAATATCCGCTATTTTTTCCCGTTCCGGTATCTGCTTCTCTCCTGCTTTAGCGGATAAAGGCGCCGTGAAGCAGATTTGCCGGTAGAAACATTCTAACACGCCATCTGCGGATTCCATAACCCACACATTTCCCAGATAATGCTCTTCCGGCAGCGCTTCTATGATTGTCAGAAGTTTATCTCCCTGTACATACACCCGCATCTCCTGAAATGCATTCTCCTCAAATGCAGCAGAACAATATTGATATGCTCCCTGCATGGAGCCGTTCTCCGTATATGCCTCTTTCGTATCGGTATTGACTTTCAACAGAAAAACCGTAGTTTCCCAAATCGATGAATCCTCATCCAAATACGCCAACATGAGACGATATGCCTCATACCAGTCGGACTTTAACATAGGGAAATCCGCTTCATAGGAATCCGCAAAATCAGGGATACCGTAGGCTGCACCGCCTATCTGCCCATAGATGGTTATGTACTGTGCATAGGTTAAGGCTTCCGTGCTGTCAGAACTTTCCGTATTGTTTCTGTCGTCCCCGCCGTACTCATTTTGCGCCTTCCGATTCTCCAAAATTCCTGTATCCACACCCAATGCCTCCAGCAAAATCCGCACATCCTCCACGGATACTGCTTCGCCCTCCGGTGCCTCTCTTTCCACATGCTTTCTCCCAAGCCATATACAGACAAGAAATAAGATACCGAAGAAAATCAGCGACAATTTAATAAGTAATTTTGAATCATATTTCATGAATATGCCTCTCTGCGATCATAACATTCTGTCATCAGGTTATTAAATGCCTTTTTATTGTGCAATGATGGTTATTTTTATTCCTATGCGCTGCAAAAAAGCAGCCGTAAAAACGACTGCTTTTCTTTAGTGTCATCCCCAAAATGCCGGATCTTGTATTTTGACTCCTAGCTAAGCTAGGTGGGTAACCGCAACTATACTTCTGTCTTCCACTGCACAAAGCCAACCGGCTGGAGGCTTGACATCTGCATAGCGATATAGGAATCCCGTTTAAAGTATCTGTAGGTTCAAAATAACAAGACTTTATCGCACATTTCAGGTTAATATTATTATACCTGAGTTCTTATCATATTACAACCGGATTTTTATGGTTTTAATTTCCACATGTAACAATCCAGCCATGCCTTGCCATTTCATATGATAACTTCTTAATCTTATAACTGAGGACCTGCTGCAACCAAAGCCTTTCCTGCGTCATTGCCCTCATATTTTGCAAAGTTCTTAACGAATCTTCCGGCTAAGTCTTTAGCCTTTGTTTCCCATTCGGAAGCGTCTGCGTATGTATCACGGGGATCAAGAATGTTTGTATCAACACCCGGAAGCTCTGTTGGAACTTCAAAGTTGAAGTAAGGAATCTTCTTAGTAGGCGCCTTCTGGATATCTCCGCTCAGGATTGCGTCAATGATACCACGGGTATCTTTAATGGTGATACGTTTGCCTGTACCGTTCCAGCCTGTATTTACTAAGTATGCCTTAGCGCCGTTTGCTTCCATCTTCTTAACAAGCTCCTCGCCGTATTTGGTAGGATGTAACTCTAAGAATGCCTGTCCGAAGCATGCGGAGAAGGTAGGTGTAGGCTCTGTAATGCCACGCTCTGTTCCGGCAAGCTTAGCTGTGAAACCGGACAGGAAATAGTACTGTGTCTGCTCAGGCGTCAGAAT
>CAZPSD010000037.1:17143-20141 GCA_964589055.1 uncultured Bacteroides sp. | reverse complement strand
GCTATGATGAGGTAGTGCCGAAGTATAAGAAGGCTGCCCGGAGCAGGAACCAGATGAACTACTATGTGAGAGGAACCTTTACCAGAAATAATCTGGACTTTACAGAGGATGTGAAGCATCTGGCGGATGAAGGCTTCGAACAGATTTCCGTGGAGCCGGTGGTGGCTGCCGATACGGCGGATTATGCCATCAGGCAGGAGGACGTTCCCGGTATCCTGGAAGAGTACGATAAGCTGGCGCTGGAATATATTAAAAGAAAAAAAGAAGGAAAAGGTTTTAATTTTTTCCATTTTATGATAGATTTAGAAAGTGGTCCATGCGTGGCGAAGCGATTGTCCGGCTGCGGCTCCGGTACGGAGTATCTGGCTGTGACCCCATGGGGAGATTTCTATCCCTGTCATCAGTTTGTGGGACAGGAAGAGTTTCTGATGGGAAATGTGGATGACGGTATTATCCGCACGGACATCCGGGATACGTTTAAGACATGTAATGTCTATGCGAAAGAACACTGCAGGGACTGCTTCGCAAAATTTTATTGCAGCGGCGGCTGTGCAGCTAATGCCTACAATTTCAGCGGAGACATCAACGGTTCCTATGAGATTGGCTGTGAATTGCAGAGAAAAAGAATTGAATGTGCAATTATGATAAAAGCGGCGCTTGCCGATGAGGAAAAGGAGAATTGATTATGAAGAAGAGTAGAGCGGTTATTAGTCTGATTGTATTCGTTCTGATCCTTGGATTGCTGGGATATACGGCGGTCTTTGGTGTCGGTTCGGATCATTCGGGTTCGGCTTCCAGTATTAAGCTGGGATTGGATCTGGCAGGTGGCGTCAGTATCACGTATCAGGTAGTGGGAGATGAAGATCCCAGCGCCGAGGATATGAGCGATACCATCTATAAGCTGCAGCAGCGTGTAGAGAACTATAGTACGGAGGCACAGGTATATCAGGAAGGCAGTGACAGAATCAATATTGAGATTCCCGGCGTCTCTGATGCCAATGTGATTCTGGAAGAGCTTGGTAAGCCCGGGAGTCTGTATTTTATTTCACAGACAGACAGTGAAGGCAATACTAACTATGAACTTACTACTTATGATATTGATGATGAAGGCAACCTGAAACCTGTGTATGAATTGACCAAAACATTAGACGAATTACAGGCTGACGGTTCCATCGTATTGACCGGTACACAAGTCGAGACAGCACAGGCAAGGACGCAGCAGGATTCTTTAGGAAATCTGGAGAACGTAGTTACCCTGACATTTAATGAAGAGGGCACGGAAGCTTTTGCCGAGGCAACGACCAAAGCTTATGCCAACGGAGAGACGATCGCAATTTATTATGACGATGAGTTTGTCAGCGTGCCGAATGTACAGGCTGCCATAACAGACGGCAATGCCGTGATTACAGGTCAGGATAGTGTGGCAGAGGCGGAACAGCTTGCTTCCACCATTCGTATCGGCGGCCTGAAATTGGAGCTGGAGGAGCTGCGTTCCAATGTAGTGGGTGCACAGCTTGGTTCTGCGGCGATTGATAGCAGCCTGATCGCAGCGGCAGTTGGTTTTGCATTGGTTGTTGTATTTATGATTGCGGTATATTATATTGCCGGTCTGGCGGCTTCTTTGGCTCTTGTTTTATATACAGAGTTAATGGTTATTCTGTTATATGCATTTGAGGCGACGCTGACCCTGCCGGGGATAGCGGGTATTATTCTGAGTGTCGGCATGGCGGTAGATGCGAATGTTATTATTTTTGCACGTATTCGTGAGGAATTGGCGACAGGCAAGACAGTGCAGTCTGCAATCAAGATCGGTTTTAACAAAGCTTTATCGGCTATTTTAGATGGCAATATCACAACCTTTATTGCGGCAATCGTATTGTATATTATGGGAAGCGGTACGATTAAGGGCTTCTCCGTTACATTGATGCTCGGTATTGTGTTGTCCATGTTTACGGCGCTTGTGGTGACCAAGTTCCTGATCAATGTGTTCTACGGATTAGGGATCCAGAGTAAGAAAGCATATGGCGTAGGCAAGGAGAAAAAGACTATCAATTTCCTGTCTAAAAGATATGTATTTTTCGGACTTTCTATTGCGGTGATTCTGGCAGGCTTCATTGTGATGGGCGTGAATCAATCCCAGATTGGAATGCCGCTTAATTACAGTCTGGACTTCGTAGGCGGTACCTCTACCACTATGACGCTGAATGAGGATATGAGCGTTGAAGAGATAGACGCGCAAATCGTTCCTTATGTGGAGGAAATCACTGGTGATGGCAATGTGCAGACAACGAAAGTTGCCGGTTCCAATCAGGTGATCATTAAGACAAGAACCTTGAATGTGGATGAAAGAGAAGAATTCGCTAATGTGATGGTAAATAATTTCGGTGTAGATGAGAGCAGTATCACAGCCGAGACCATCAGTGCGACGATCAGTTCCGAGATGCAGGCAGATGCAATCAAGGCAATCGTGGTAGCTGCGATTCTGATGCTTCTTTATATCTGGTTTAGATTTAAGGATATCCGTTTCGGCGCCAGCAGTGTAATCGCGCTGCTTCACGACGTACTTGTGGTGCTTGCATTCTATGCGGCTGCGAGGGTGTCCGTAGGAAGTACCTTTATCGCATGTATGCTGACGATCGTGGGTTATTCGATCAATGCGACGATTGTTATCTTTGACCGTATCCGTGAGAATATGGCAGGAATGAGAAATAAGAATGAATTACAGGACATGGTCAACGCAAGTATTTCGCAGACATTGTCCAGAAGTATCTTTACTTCCCTGACCACTTTCTTTATGGTAGCGGCGTTGGAAGTATTTGGCGTATCTTCTATCAGAGAATTTGCATTGCCGCTGCTGGTAGGTATCGTATGCGGTACATACTCATCTATCTGCCTGACGGGCGCTATGTGGTTTGTGTTCCGTACGAAGTTCGGTAAAGTGAAAAAAACAGATAAGAAAGCAGCAGCAAAATAGAATCTGAAATAAGATAAAAGAAAG
>CAZPSD010000037.1:0-17043 GCA_964589055.1 uncultured Bacteroides sp. | reverse complement strand
AACGCAAAGCGGTTCGAATCCGCTTATGTGCAGGGAAAGGTTAGTCAGAGAATGGGAGGGATGTCTATGTATGATTTAGATCTGTTGGAACATACCGATACGGTGAACGAGTTGCTGGCACGGTACGGTGTAAAATTTGGTATTTATAAAAACAATACCTTTAAAGAGCAGTTGTTTCCTTTTGATGCGATTCCCCGTGTGATTGAGAAAGATGAGTTTACTTATCTGGAAAAAGGATTGAAGCAGAGAGTGATGGCACTCAATCTGTTCTTAAAAGATATTTACAGTAAGAAGCAGATCGTGAAAGATAAAGTAGTACCGGAAGACTTTATCTACGCCTCCAGCGGATACATGGCAGAGTGTGAGGGCGTTTGCCCGCCGAAAGATATTTATTCCCATATTTCCGGTATCGATCTGGTGCAGGGCAAGGATAAGCAGTGGTATATTCTGGAGGATAACCTGCGGGTTCCGTCGGGCGCTTCTTATCCGATGATCGCCAGAGATCTGTGCAGACGAAGCAGCCCTCTCACGTTCCAGAATACGAAGCTTGAGGACAACCGCAATTATGCCAAACTGCTCAGACGTACCTTAGACTATGTAAATGTGGGCGGGCATACGGTAATTCTTACGCCGGGCAGATACAATGCAGCTTATTTTGAACATTCCTATCTGGCGGAAAAAACGGGAGCGCATCTGGTAAATGGTTCGGAACTTAAGGTAGTGGACGACAAGTTGTATTATGTCACATACAGCGGGGAGTTGGAGCGGGTAGGAGCAGTGTACCGGAGAATTTCCGATGAATACTTAGATCCCATGAACTTCAATCCGGAGTCAGTGATCGGTATTCCACATATTTATGATGTGTACCGCAAAGGCAATGTGGCACTTTTAAATGCACCGGGTAACGGCGTGGCTGACGATAAAGGAATTTATTACTTTGTACCGAAGATGATCCAATATTATCTCGGAGAGGAACCAATCTTACATAATGCGCCGACCTATCTTCCTTTCTATGAAGAGGATATGCAGTATGTTCTGGAGAACTTTGACAAACTGGTGCTTAAGGATGTGGCGGAAGCCGGAGGCTACGGCGTGGTATTCGGATCATCCATGACGGCAAAGCAGAAGGAAGATTTCATAGCGCTGCTTAAGGCAGAGCCCAGAAGATTTATTGCTCAGGAAGTCATTGATTTCCTGGATATCGATATCTTAGAAGGAAGCGATTCGGTACCGCGCAAGGCAGATTTAAGGGCTTTTGTGCTGATGGCGGATGAGCCCCTTGTCTGGAAAAGCGGGTTGACCAGATTTTCCAGAAATCCGGATTCGTTTATCGTCAACTCATCACAGGGAGGAGGATTTAAAGATACATGGGTATTATCTCAGTAGAACAGGCAGACAGGTTATTTTGGCTCGGCAGGTATTCCGAGCGGGTATATACAACGCTTAGATTGTATTCCAACAGTTTTGATACTATGATTGACGAGATTACGGACAGTTATCAGAAATTCTGTAAGGATATTGATATCCCGGATATCTACGGCTCAAAGGAAGCATTTAAAGAGCATTATCCTTTTGATGAGGATAATCCTGATTCTATTTTCAGTAATCTGGACAGGGCGTATGATAATGCGGTGGTGCTCAGGGAGGAAATCGGCTCGGAAACTTTGTCGTATATCCAACTGGCAATCTATGATATGAACAAGGCGCGGATCAGCCGTGCACCGTTAATCGAGATGCAGCGGGTTATTGATAATATTCTGGCGTTTTGGGGCATCGCAGATGACAATATTGATTCTCCCCAGGTCAGAAACCTTATTAAGACAGGCAAGAGAATTGAGCGGATTGATCTCTATGCCAGACTGGGCATTAACAGAAACGAGCTGGTGAGGGAGATTAACCGTCTGGCTCACCGGATTACACGCTGTCAGATGGAGTATGACAAAGAAAAAGTGGAACAGCTAAAACAGCTTGTGGACGCTCCTGAAATAGATTATTATAAGATTGTGGAAGCAGTGGAGACTGTCTTTCCGACGTAATAAGACAGACAGGAGTAAAACAGTGAAAAGATTATCTTTCGACTATTATATGCACATAGCGTTTTCAGAGATCGTAACCCAGTGTCATTACACTATAAAATGCATACCGATGAATACGGAAAATCAACATTTAGAGACATTACAGGTTGAGATCGAGCCTGGGGATACGATGTGCAGAGGCGAGGATTCTTTTGGAAATCAATATTTGTACGGAAGCGTGGATCAGAACCATGATGCATTTTACTTCCATATTACGGGAGAAGCCACGGCAGGCATTGTGAAGTGGCAGGACAGCGTGCAGGAGCATACGGCGGGAATTTACCGTTATCCTTCCCGGTATACGCAGATGGGAGAGACATTACAGGCTTATTACACTTCGGTGGCGCGCGAACCAGAGGAAAACGCGTATGATTATGCAGTTAGGCTGATGCACAGACTGCATGAGGAGTTTCTTTATGAAAAAAATGTGACAGACATTTCTACTACGGCAGAGCAAGCATGGAAGCTGGGGAGGGGTGTCTGTCAGGATTATGCCCATATTATGGTCGTACTTTGCCGCAAAGCTGGTATCATGGCGCGATATGTGGCGGGCATGATGATCGGAGAAGGCGCAAGCCATGCATGGGTGGAGATAGGTTATGAAGGCAAGTGGTATGCCTTTGATCCCACAAATGATAAGCTGGTGGATGACACCTATATTAAACTGGGGGTCGGCAGGGATGCGGCTGACTGCCAGATTAACCGCGGACTTTTGCGGGGCGGCGGTACACAGACCCAGACGATAGATGTGAAGGTATCGGTTTGTGAATAATATCATGAATTCCGGATTGTGTTTCTAACCGGGATTGAATCAGCGAGGGCATTGTTGCTCTGTGATAAATCATTTCAGAATGGAAGGTAATTATGATAGAGACAGTTGCGTCTGTGGGACTTCCGGTTGGTGAAGTTTTGGAGATTAAGAAGAATAGAATTACGCCTGAATGCGGCGGGGAAAAAACATGGAAGCGGATCAGCATCGTTACAGGTATCCACGGAGACGAACTGGAAGGACAGTATGTGTGTTTCCGGCTGCTTCAAAGAATTGCGGCACAGAAAGAGAAGCTGGGCGGTATTGTGGATGTGTATCCGGCGATGAATCCGCTTGGTATCGATTCGATTACAAGAGGTGTTCCGGCCTTTGATCTGGATATGAACCGCCTTTTTCCGGGAGATATAAATGGCAACATGACGGAGTATTTGGCGGCTAAAATCGTAGAAGATATCACCGGTTCAGACCTATGCATGGATATCCACGCCAGCAATATTTATCTCACAGAAATCCCCCAGATCAGAATTAACGAACTACATAAAGATATTTTAGTACCCCTTGCGAAAAAGGCTAATGTGGACTTTATCTGGGTACACGGTGCCAGCACGGTATTAGAGTCTACGCTGGCATACAGCCTGAACAGCAGGAATGTTCCTGCACTGGTGGTAGAGATGGGGGTAGGTATGCGCATTACGAAGGCATATTGTGAGCAAATGGTGGACGGTATCTTTTCCCTTATGAAAGAACTGGGTATCTGGCAGGGAGATGTGCCGGAGCCGAGAAAACCGATTATTTCAGAAGATGAAGAAGATGTCTGCTTCCTAAATGCCGCCGCCTCCGGGATTTTTGTGCAGCGGGTAAAGCATTGGGAAAAGCTGAAAAAGGGAGATTTGGTGGGACAGATTATAGATCCCTTAAGCGGTAAGGTACTGGATGATGTATTATCTCCGGTAAATGGAATCCTTTTTACCATCAGAGAGTATCCAGTGGTGGATGCCGGGTCGTTGTTGGGAAGACTTCTGCGTGAGGAAATTCTGGACAGGTGAATCCGTTTTCGGATCTGTTATGGTTTGCTGGCAAACTCATTTTGTATAGAAGGTTCACAGAACGGTAACAAAGAGCGGATAAAGCGTGAATGATGGAAATTTTGTAGTAAATGACTTTTTAAGAGTGGTTTTCAGATAGTATTGCATATATTTGATAAGAAATAAGAAGAGGAAATGGATCGCTGAAATGGAAAAGAAAGTTTTATATGAAATAAAAGCATTATACCGGGATGATCTGCGTGTGATGGGATACGAATTCGGCGAAGGAGAGGAAACCCTGTGTATTCTGGGGAGTCTGCGCGGCAACGAAGTACAGCAGCTCTACGTATGCTCCCAGCTTGTAAAACGGTTCACGGAACTGGAGAGGCAGGGCAGAATCCATGCAAGGCATAAAATACTGATTATTCCCGCGGCAAATCCCTATTCCATGAATATTAAGAAACGGTTCTGGTCTACGGATAACACGGATATCAACCGTATGTTTCCGGGGTATGATCTTGGGGAGACGACACAGCGGATTGCGGCAGGTATTTTTGAAAAGATCAAGAATTATAAGTACGGTATCCAGTTTACCTCTTTCTACATGCCGGGAAATTTTGAACCCCATGTGCGTATGATGAAAACGGGTTTTGAGGACGTGGAGATGGCGAAAAAGTTTGGGATGCCTTATGTGGTGATCAGGCAGACCAGACCCTATGATACGACTACATTGAATTATAACTGGCAGATTTGGGAGACCAATGCTTTCAGTATGTACACGACAACCACCGAGTCTATTGATAAGGAAAGTGCGCAGATGGCTGTGCGGAGTATCCTGGTCTTCCTGTCGAAAGAGGATGTGGTGGATTACAATGGACATGACGGTTATCATTCCCAGGTGGTGCTTGATACGGATATGGTGCCGGTGCGGACGAAGGTGTCCGGTATTTTCGAGCCGAAGGTGAAAGTAGGAGAGGAAGTGGTAAAAGGACAGGTGATGGCGGAAACCATTGACCCCTATGAGGGGAGCGTGACGGAGGTTTTGACGGCTCCGGTGGACGGTATGGTCTTCTTTGCGCATAATGAGCCGCTGACTTATGCGAATACGGCGGTGTTTAAGCTGATTGTGCGGGAAGATAACTGTTAATAAAAATAGCTTGGCTCTTTCCGGGAAGCTGTTTCGGGCAGAGATTCTATTCGGCAGAAATATTGTACTATAAATTACTCTCTAAAAGTGTTAAACTATAACAGATGCAGCAGCAAATCGGCTGTATCAGATAACACTGTAGAGTTTTTTTTAATAAGCCCGTTTGACTTAAGTAACCGTATGTACTTTGCGCAATACGTGTATGGCATACGCAAAAGTTCGCAGCTTGAGAGGATGGCATGGATATTTTATGGCGAAATGGATGGTATCTGCCAAGAAAGCAGATTTTAACAGGATAGCGGAACGGTTCGGGATCGACCCTGTGATTGCAAGAATTATCCGGAACAGAGATCTTGTCACAGAGGAAGAGATTGAGCGTTTCCTTTATGGGACTCTTGATGATCTGCATTCTCCCTATCTGTTGAAAGATGTGGAAAAAGCGGCGGATATATTATTGTGCAAGATAAGTGAGCAGAAAAAGATCCGCATTATCGGCGATTACGATATTGACGGCGTCTGCTCCACCTATATATTGATGGCGGGATTGAAAGCCTGCGGTGCGGTGGCCGATGCGGCCATCCCGCACCGGGTTTTGGATGGTTACGGATTGAATGATAAACTGATTCAGGATGCTTATGAAGCGGGAGTTGACACGATTCTTACCTGTGACAACGGTATCGCGGCGGCGGCTCAGATTGCATATGCCAAATCCCTTGCTATGACGGTAATTGTGACGGATCATCATGAGGTGCCCTATGAAGTACAGCCTGACGGCAGCAGACGGGAATGCCCGCCTGAGGCGGATGCGGTGGTAGATCCCAAGCAGAAGGCATGCGGATATCCCTTTGAAGGAATCTGCGGTGCCGTGGTTGCCTACAAGCTGGTGCAGGTTTTGTTGGATAAAGCGCTGGCGGGAAACGGATACAAAGACACAAGCCAAGCAGATACAGATACAGAGATACAGAAGCCTTTGAATGCAGCAAATGCCGGAACGGAAAAAGTCTTAAACCGGCAGCAGTTATTTCTGAGAGAAACGGTTCCGACGACACAAGAAGTTCAACAGCTTCAACAGGGATTACTGGCTTTTGCCGCTTTTGCCACGATTGGCGACGTGATGGAACTGGCAGACGAGAACCGTATCATTGTAAAATACGGACTCCGGCTGATCGAGCAATCCAATAACTACGGTTTACAGGCATTGGTGAGGGTCAACGGGCTGGAGGATAAGCCGCTGTCCGTTTATCATATCGGCTTCGTGCTTGGCCCGTGCCTTAACGCTACAGGCAGGCTGGATACTGCGGCAAGGGCGCTGCAGATGTTTCTGACGCAGGATAAGGCTGAGGCGGTGACCATAGCGGGTGAACTGAAAGAACTTAATGACAGCAGGAAAGGCATGACCCTGCAGGGAACGAAACAGGCTGCGGAAATAATCGAACAGACCACACTGAAAGAAGACAAAGTTTTGGTGGTTTATCTGCCGGAATGCCACGAGAGTCTGGCTGGAATCATTGCAGGAAGAATCAGGGAACGCTATCATAAGCCGGTGTTTGTGCTGACGAAAGCGGAAGACGGCGTGAAGGGCTCCGGGCGCTCCATAGATGCTTATCATATGTATGATAAGATGAGTGAATGTAAAGAATTATATACCAAATACGGCGGACATAAATTGGCGGCAGGGGTATCCATGCCGGAAGAAAATGTGGAGAAGTTCCGTAAGTACCTGAATGACCATTGCGGACTAAGGCCGGAGGATTTTGAAGAGAAAATCTTGATCGATGTTCCAATGCCTATGTCCTATGTGACACCGGCTTTCGTAAGACAGTTGTCGGTGCTGGAGCCTTTCGGCAACGGTAATCCGAAGCCTGTTTTCGCCCAAAAGGATCTGAGGATATGTAAAGGCAGAATCTTAGGAAAAAGCGGCAACGTCGGAAAGTATCTGGTAAAGGACGAAACCGGCAGATCGTATGATATGATATATTTCGGTAATATAGAGTTGTGGCATGATTTTCTGATAGAAAACTTTGGAAAAGAGGAACGGGACAGATTGTATCGGGCAGGCAGTGATGTGATACGGATCAGTGTGATATATTATCCCGATATCAATGTATATCAGGGGAAGGAAAGCTTGCAGATGGTCATGAAGGATTATAGCGTATAGTATGTAATATAAAGAAAAGACCAATCTGAAAAACGATAAGCAGGAAGGCACAGGGAGAAAATGATGAAGAAAATACTGACAGTGACATTAAATCCGGCGGTAGATAAGACCTATACCACACACAGCCTGATCACAGGGCATGTAAACCGGATGCGCACGATGGTTAAAATCGCCGGAGGCAAAGGCGTTAATGTGACGAAGATTCTCAGACAATACGGATGCGAGGTTGCCGCGACAGGATTTTTAGGCGGATATGGCGGAAAGTTCATAGCCGGAGAATTGGAACAGAGAGGGGCGGAGTGCCGATTTGTACAGACTGCGGGAGAGACCAGAAGCAATATGAATATTATAGCGGATGACGGTTACGTGACAGAGATTCTGGAGCCGGGGCCAAAGATCAGTGAAGGAGAACTGGCGGAATTTATGGAACAGTATAAGACGCTGCTCAATGAGTGCGGTCTGGTTATCCTGTCCGGTTCTGTTGCAAGTGGAATTCAGGCTGATATTTATGCGGAATTGATCCGGATTGCCGCCAGCAGGCAGGTGCCCGCTTATCTGGATTCCAGCGGTGAAAGTTTAAAACTTGGAATATGGTCTGAGACCGGGGCGAAGCCAGACCTGATCAAGCCTAACTGGAAAGAGATGGAATATATCATGGGGCACAGGATCCGGGACAGGGAAGAAATGCTGGAGGCAGCCCGGTTTCTGCACGGAGAAGGCATTCCGCGCGTGATCGTATCCATGGGGAGCAAAGGGCTGCTCAGCGTGACGGACAGCGGCGCCTATTCTGCCAAAGCGGAAAGGGTTAAAGCGGTCAACACGGTGGCATGTGGGGACAGTGTAGTCGCTTCCTATGCGATAGCAGCAGTGAAAGGGGAAACCGAGGAGCAGGCGATCCGGTATGCCTGTGCTATTTCCTCCGCCAATGCTACAACGATGGAAAGCGCGGCAATACCGATGGAAACAGCAGAAGCGTTGCTGAATAAGATTATAGTAGAAAAGATTTCGGGATAAACGAAAAAGCCCGGGGTATTCCCGAGCTTTTTCGTATTTTCTTATGAGGGGGGAGATAGTGAGTTCTTCAACTATCTTAATTATTATCATAAAATCTAATTGTGTCCAAAATGTGTTGAGATTGTTATAAAAAAATAAAAATAAATTAAGAAAATTTAAAAATAATATGAAATAAAGAAGAACTGTGAAAAACGTGGCATAGCGGTTGGGAAAAGTTGAAAAATAGCGGTTTTCATGCTATCTTAATAAAAGGATTTTAAAGAAGGAGAGTAAATATGGCAGCATTAAAAGAGTTACTTGCTAAGGTGGAATATGAATGTATCCGCGGCAGTCTGGACAGGGATGTGACAGATATCATATATGATTCCAGAAAAGTGGTCGACGGCAGTATGTTTGTCTGTATTCCGGGAGCACTGGCAGATGGTCATAATTATGCGAAAAATGCTGTGGAGGCAGGAGCCGGTGTGCTGCTTGTAGAGAAAGAGACAGAGCTGCCGGCAGAGGCAGATGTTACCGTGATCAAAGTGCCGGATACCCATTATGCGATGGCGTTTGTTTCAGCGGCTTTCTTCGGGTATCCCGCAGAGCAGATGAAGATTATCGGCATTACCGGGACGAAGGGCAAGACCACAACGACTTATCTGGTGAAGTCTATTTTGGAGCAGGCGGGCAGAAAAGTAGGTCTGATCGGTACCATAGAAATTATCATAGGAAATATGCACATTCATGCGGATCATACTACGCCGGAATCTTATCTGATCCAGAAGTATTTCAGGGATATGGCGGATGCAGGCTGTGATACCGTCGTGATGGAAGTGTCCTCACAGGGGCTGATGCTGCACAGGACACAGGGATTTGTGTTTGATTTCGGTATTTTTACGAATTTGGAGCCGGATCATATCGGCCCTGCGGAGCATAAGGATTTTGATGATTATCTGCACTGCAAAGGACTGTTATTTAAACAATGCAAGGTGGGAATTGTAAACCATGATGACGCCCACTGGGAAGCAGTGACCAAAGGACACACCTGCAGCCTGGAGACTTACGGAATTGATACCCCGGCAGACCTTAAGGCAGAGAATATTACGTTCTTAAAAGAATCGGGCACCCTCGGTATGGCATTTGATGTGACCGGGTTAATGAACTTTTCCGTAAAGATTGCTACACCGGGTAAGTTCAGTGTGTATAACGCATTGACGGCAATCGCCATTTGCAGGCATTTCGGCGTGAAAGAGGAAAATGTGAAGGCTGCGCTTTTGAATGCGAAAGTAAAGGGCAGGATTGAGCCGGTTAAGGTATCTGATGAGTTTACACTGCTGATTGATTACGCGCATAATGCGATGGCGCTTAAGAGCCTTCTGTCTACCCTTAGAGAATATAAGCCGCACAGGCTGGTATGCCTGTTTGGCTGCGGCGGCAACCGGGCGAAGTCCAGAAGATATGAGATGGGCGAAGTCAGCGGACGGATGTCGGATCTGACGATTATCACATCGGATAATCCGCGGACCGAAGAACCGCAGGCAATCATTGAAGATATTAAGCTTGGTATCGGGAAAACAGACGGTAAATATGTGGAGATCTGTGACCGCAAAGAGGCGATCGCCTATGCCATCCGGCATGGAGAACCGGGAGATATTATTGTGCTTGCGGGGAAGGGACACGAGGATTATCAGGAAATTAACGGCGTGAAATATCCCATGGACGAGCGGGATTTGATCCAGGATATTCTGGCTGGTGTATAAATAGATAATCGCAATGCAGAAAGGAGACAGCATGGCTGGACGGTATGCGGATATCATTATCGATATATCCCATGAAAAAGTAGACAGACCTTTTCAGTATATAATTCCGCAGGCACTGGCTGATGCCGTATATCCCGGTGTGCGGGTCCATGTGCCTTTCGGAAAAGGCAATCAGGATAAGACAGGATATGTGGTGGATATTTCGAAGGAAGCGGAGTATCCTGTGGAGAAACTGAAAACAATCACATCTGTGGATGAAGAAGGAATTTCCGTGGAAAGCAGCCAGATACAGATCGCCTGCTGGCTGAAACGGCAATACGGTTCTACCATGATTACGGCACTTAAGACGGTGCTTCCCGTGAAGCAGAAGCTTAAGAGACTGGAGAAAAAGAAAGTTACCGTAACGGTTGACCATCAGGAATTGCCCGGATTGATCGAACAGTGCGGACGGAAACATCAGACAGCCAGGGTAAGAGTATTGCAGGCACTTTTGCAGGATGATGTTTTGCCCTATGATCTGATCAGACAGAAGCTGAATGTGACGGCTGCGACCTTGCAGGCGATGGAGAAGCAGGGATATTTAAAGATTGAGTCGGAAGCCTATTACCGCAATCCGGTCAGGCATGTGGAAACTGAGGATAAGCGGGTTCCTTTAAGTGAAACGCAGCAGCATATCATTGAAGATGTGATTAAGGAGTACCGGGAGGGCAATCCGGGTACTTATCTGATTCATGGCGTTACCGGAAGCGGTAAGACCGAGGTGTATCTGGGTATTATTGAGCAGATGGTTTCCATGGGGAAACAGGCAATCGTGCTGATTCCGGAGATTGCACTTACTTATCAGACCTTGCTCCGCTTTTATCAAAGGTTCGGAGACCGGGTATCGGTGATGAATTCGACCCTTTCCATGGGGGAGAAATACGATCAGATCGAGCGTGCCAAGGCGGGGCTGATCGATGTGATTATTGGTCCAAGATCCGCCTTGTTTACGCCTTTTCCCAATCTGGGAGTCATTATCGTGGACGAGGAGCATGAAGGCAGTTATAAAAGTGAGTCCATGCCAAAGTATCATGCCAGAGAAACCGCAATACAGATTGCTTCCATGCACGGGGCAAGTGTGGTACTCGGATCGGCAACGCCGTCCTTAGAAGCCTATTACCGTGCCAAACAGGGAGAATACAAGCTGTACCGGATGACAGGCCGCCATGGAGCAAGCACTCTGCCGGGCGTATATACTGTAGATTTGCGGGAAGAATTAAAACAGGGCAACCGCTCCGTTTTCAGCCTCAAACTGAAAGAACTGATGAAACAGAGACTGCAGAAGAAGGAGCAGACGATTTTATTTTTAAATCGCAGAGGGTATGCGGGATTTATCTCCTGCCGCGCGTGCGGACATGTGATGAAATGTCCCCATTGCGATGTTTCCCTTTCCGAACACAGGAATGGTATGTTAATATGTCATTACTGCGGCTATGAGGAAAGGAAGAAGACGAAGTGTCCGGTCTGCGGTTCCAAATATCTGATGGGTTTTAAAGCGGGGACAGAGCAGATAGAGGAAGCCATATATAAGGAGTTTCCGGGAGCGAGAGTGCTGCGGATGGATGCGGATACGACCCGCACCAAAGGAAGCTATGAGAAAATTTTATCGTCCTTTGCAGATGAAAAAGCGGATATTCTGGTGGGGACCCAGATGATTGTGAAGGGGCACGATTTTCCGAACGTGACGCTGGTAGGTGTGCTTGCGGCGGATTTATCCCTCAACCAGAATGACTACCGGGCAGGTGAGAGAACCTTCCAGCTATTGACGCAGGCGGCGGGCCGCGCCGGAAGAGGGGAAAAACCGGGAGAAGTGGTGATTCAGACTTATCAGCCGGAGCATTACAGTATCGTACATGCGGCGAAACAGGATTATGAAGGTTTCTATGAAGAGGAAATGGCGTATCGTGATTTCATGCAGTATCCTCCGGTAGCGCACCTGCTGGCGGTGCTGATTACCTCGAAGGAGCAGGAGCAGGGGGCTCTTTTAGGCGAAAAAATGACCGATATAGTCAATAATATGGCTTTTGTACGGAATACGGAAAGCGCTGATTATGCAGATAGCATCAAGAAGCAAGGACAGGCGGATTGCCTTCTTGCCGTAAATAGTTCAGGACATCCGGATCATTTGGCGGGACTCCATGTAATCGGACCTGCGGAAGCTTCCATAGGAAAGATCAATGATCTGTACAGGCATGTGTTTTACGTAAGGCACGCAGACTATCAGGTATTGGTGGAAGTTAAGGATCAATTAGAAAAATTTTGTAAAGAACGGGAACTTAAAAATCAGACAGTGCAATATGACTTTGACCCGATGAATACATATTAAAGAACAGGAAGAGAGGAAAAGAAAATGGCAATCAGAAAAATCAGAGAGATCGGAGATCCGGTATTGAATAAGCAGTGTAAGGAAGTGACGGAGATTACACCCAGAATACAGGAACTGATCGATGACATGTTTGAGACATTATATGAGGCAAACGGCGTGGGACTTGCGGCGCCGCAGGTAGGTATCTTAAAAAGAATCGTGGTAATAGACGTGACAGGGGAAGACCCTATTCTTCTGATTAATCCCAAGATCATCGAGACCAGCGGAGAGCAGGAAGGGTATGAGGGGTGTTTAAGCGTACCGGGCAAGACGGGACACGTGACAAGACCTAATTATGTAAAAGCAATAGCTTACGACGAGAATATGGAATCTTTTGAGATAGAGGGAACAGAACTGCTTGCCAGAGCCATCTGTCATGAACTGGATCATTTAGACGGGCATCTCTATGTGGAGAAGGTGGAAGGCCCGCTTATGAATACGGAAGACTTAGCAGATGAGGACGAATAGAACTGATAAGCTCTCAGAATGGAGAACAATATGAAGATTATATTTATGGGAACGCCCGATTTTGCGGTGGGAGCATTGCAGGCGATCATAGAAGCAGGGTATCAGGTAGTGGCGGTCGTGACGCAGCCTGATAAGCCCAAGGGGCGGGGTAAAGAGATGCAGATGACGCCGGTTAAGGCATGTGCGGCTGCTCATGATATTCCGGTGTTTCAGCCTGTGAAGGTAAAAGCGCCAGAGGCGGTATCAGTGCTGCGCAGCTATGAGGCGGATATTTTCGTGGTAGCTGCCTTTGGACAGATTCTGTCGGAGGAGATATTGAATATGCCCAAGTATGGCTGTGTCAATATTCATGCATCCTTGTTGCCTAAATACAGAGGGGCAGGACCTATTCAGTGGGCGATTATTGATGGAGAGAAGAAGACTGGTGTGACCATTATGCAGATGGATAAAGGCTTGGATACCGGGGATATGCTTTTTAAGACTGAGGTGGAAATCGATGCCGGGGAAACCGGAGACAGTCTGCATGATAAGCTGGCCGAGGCAGGAGCGAAGCTGATTGTGGAAGCTTTGCCTAAAATTGAAGCGGGAGATATTGTTCCGGTGAAACAAAAGGACGAAGAATCCTGTTATGCTAAAATGCTGCAAAAATCCATGGGCAGAATTGATTGGCAGCTAAGCGCCGTTAAGCTTGACTGCCTGATCAGAGGACTGATTTCCTGGCCCGGTGCATCCACTGTCTATCATGGTAAGAATCTGAAAATTTGGAAAGAAGAGGTTGCGGATGAAACGGCAGCCTGTATACAACTCAAAGATGCTGAGCCGGGGACGGTAGCCGGCGTAGAGAAGGATGCAATTTATGTACAGACCGGAGATGGTATGCTTAAGATTCTGTCGGTTCAGTTGGAAGGCAAGAAGCGTATGGCGGTCAAAGATTTCCTGTTAGGCTGCCAAATGAAGACCGGAGAGCAGTTGGGAGATTAGGGAGGATAAGCAAGCATATTGAAAGTTGCTGTCCAAGCGGTTTGAAACGGGCTTGCGTGTTCATGGATACGATAAAAGAAAGGATGATGGAGAATGGGATATTACGGTTATTATGGCTTTTACTTTGATCCAACCTATTGGTTGGTGTTGATTGGTGCGGTTTTATGTCTTTATGCACAGGCAAGGGTAAGTTCCACTTACAGTAAGTATGCGAAGGTCAGAAGCAGGAGCGGTATGACTGGCGCACAGGCGGCACAGCGGATTCTGGATCTGTCGGGTATCTATGATGTGCGGATCGAACATGTGGGCGGGCAGTTGACAGATCATTACGATCCTTCCAATAAAGTGCTGCGCCTTTCGGATTCGGTATACGGTTCCTGTTCGATTGCTGCCATCGGCGTAGCCGCCCATGAATGTGGCCACGCGGTTCAGCATAATAAAGGGTATACACCGTTACAGATCAGATCCGCGCTGGTTCCGGCGGCAAATATCGGCTCCAAGGCGGGAATCCCTCTTATTATACTTGGTGCCTTTCTTGGCATGAATCAAGTGCTGATCCAGGTCGGGATCTGGGTTTTTGCACTGGCGGTTCTCTTTCAGGTAATCACGCTCCCGGTGGAGTTTAATGCTTCAAGCCGTGCCCTTGCAATGCTTGGAGATTACGGAATGATGGAGCGGGATGAGGTAAGCGGCTGTAGTAAAGTGTTGAAGGCGGCGGCGCTGACCTATGTGGCTGCGGCAGCATCCGCTATTTTGCAGCTTTTGAGACTTGTGCTGTTGTTTGGGAAAAGAGACAACAGGGATTAGACGGGCATTCAGCCGGAAAGCGTTTGAGCGGAAAATAAAAGAAAGAAGAAAAATCAATGGCAAAGGATGAAACATTGTGAATAGCAGGGAAATCGTTTTGGATATCTTACTGGAACTTGCTAAAGGAAATGAATACAGTAACATTTTGATTGCTGCCGTGTTGGAGAAATATGATTATTTGGACAGCAGGGAGAAAGCTTTTATCAAAAGAGTCAGTGAGGGAACTATCGAACGCAGGATACAGATCGATTATATCCTGGATCAGTATTCCAAAGTGCCTGTCAAAAAGATGAAGCCGCTGATTCGGGAATTGCTCCGCATGAGCGCTTATCAGCTTCTGTTTATGGAGAATATTCCGGACGCGGCGGTCTGTAATGAGGCGGTAAAGCTTGCGAAGAAGCGAAGATTCCAGTCCTTACAGGGATACGTGAACGGTGTGCTTCGAAGCATAGCGAGAGGAAGGGCAGAAATCAAATATCCGGACAAGCTAAGCGCATGGACAGAGTATCTGTCGGTTTACTATTCTATGCCCGTATGGCTGGTTGAACATTATACCGCTGCTTATGGAAAAGACGCCTGTGAGAAGATCTTACACGCATATTTACAAAGACAGCCTGTCAGCATCCGGCTGGATGAGCGGATGTCCTGTGAGGAACAGGAGACGCTTTTGGCACAATGGAAGCAAGACGGTGTGGAAGCGGTAAGACATCCTTATCTGCCTTATGCGGTTACCGTACAGAAGACGGACGGCATCCGCAGTCTGGATGGCTATGAAAGCGGTCAATTTGCGGTACAGGATGTAAGTTCCATGCTGGTGGTGGAAGCGGCGGGAATCAAAGCGGGCAATACGGTTATTGATGTGTGTGCCGCACCCGGAGGCAAGGCGCTGCATGCGGCGACAAAGCTTAGGGGAACAGGACAGGTAATTGCCTGTGATGTGACAGAGTATAAGACGGATAAGATAGAGGAAAACAGAGAGCGATTGCAGCTTCCCAATGTGTCTGTGTGGGTGCGGGACGCCCGCAAGACAGATCAGTCGCTGGTTGACAAGGCTGACGTGCTGATCGCAGATGTCCCTTGTTCGGGGCTTGGGGTGATCGGTAAGAAACAGGACATTAAATACCGGATAACACAGGAGTCTCTGAAGGAAATTGTGCAGCTGCAGAAAGAGATTTTGCAAAATGCGGTTACATATGTGAAGCCGGGAGGCATTATGATGTACAGTACGTGCACCATGAACCCGCCAGAAAATGAAGAGATGGTGCGATGGATCTGCCGGACATTTGATTTTGAACCGGAGAGCATGGCGCCGTATATGCCGCAGGGGCTTCAGAAAGAGGCAGATAAAGGATTTATACAGCTATTGCCCGGCGTGCATGAGACGGACGGGTTCTTTTTGGCGAGGCTTAGGAAAAAATGAAGCAGAAAGATTTAAAATCATTGACACTTACGCAGCTGCAGGAAGCAATGATAGACATGGGCGAGAAGCCTTTCCGTGCAAGACAGCTTTATGAGTGGATGCATAAGAAGCTTGCGAGAGATTATGAGGACATGAAAAATATCCCTGCCGGTCTTAAAGTAAAATGCAGGGAGAATTTTACATACACATCTTTGCATATGCTGCAGGTGCAGACATCCCGGCTTGACGGTACGAAAAAGTATCTGTTTGAGCTGGCGGACGGTAATGTGGTGGAAAGTGTTTGGATGAAATATAAGCACGGTAATTCCGTCTGCATTTCCTCGCAGGTCGGGTGCCGGATGGGATGTCGGTTTTGTGCCTCTACATTAGACGGATTGGAGCGTAATCTGCTTCCGTCAGAGATGCTTGACCAGATCTATGCCATAACGCTGGAGACCGGAGAAAGAGTGTCCAATGTGGTGGTCATGGGAACCGGGGAGCCGATGGATAATTATGAGAACCTGCTGCAGTTTATCACGCTTCTGACAGATGAAAACGGTCTGCATATCAGCCAGCGCAATATTACCGTATCCACCTGTGGCATTGTGCCCAAAATGAGGGAATTGGCAGAACAAAAGTTACAAATCACCCTGGCGCTGTCCCTTCATGCTGCAACGGATGAGAAACGAAAGCGGCTGATGCCTATTGCCAACCGCTATTCCCTGGAGGAACTGATGGAGGCCTGCGCCTGCTATTTTGAGCAGACAGGCAGACGGCTTACCTTTGAATACAGTCTGGTGAGGGGCGTCAACGATACGAAAGAGGACGCCGAAGAACTGGCAGCGTTGATCAAACATTTGAACTGTCATGTGAATCTCATTCCCGTAAACCCTATCAAAGAGCGTGATTTTGTGCAGTCAGAGCGGCAGGCAGTACAGGCGTTTAAAAACAGATTGGAGCAGAGAGGGATCAATGCTACCGTCAGACGGGAAATGGGAAGAGATATAGACGGCGCCTGCGGGCAGTTGCGCAGAAGACACATTGAAGCGGCGGC
>CAZPSD010000036.1:7942-20492 GCA_964589055.1 uncultured Bacteroides sp. | reverse complement strand
AATACTGGATATCGCCCTTATCTTACATATGGAGCACGGCGGCGGCAACAACTCCAGCTTCACAACCCACGTAGTCAGTTCATCCCTGACAGATACCTATTCTGTCATCGCGGCTGCCATCGGCTCCCTGAAAGGTCCCCGCCACGGCGGCGCCAATATTAAAGTCGTCAAAATGTTTGATGAAATGAAAAAGGAAGTGTCCGACTGGACAAACGAAGGACAGGTAGCCGATTATCTCACCCGTCTGCTGCACAAGGATGCCTTTGACCACGCGGGACTGATCTACGGTGTCGGACATGCAGTTTATTCCAAGTCCGATCCCCGTGCCGAGATTTTCAAATCCTTCGTAGAGAAACTCTCCGAGGAAAAGGGACTGCAGGATGAATTTGCACTCTACTCTATGGTGGAAAGGCTTGCCCCGCAGATCATCTCCAAAGAGCGCCCTATTTACAAAGGCGTTAACGTTAACGTAGACTTCTATTCCGGTTTCGTGTATAATATGCTGAATCTGCCGATGGAGCTTTATACCCCGATCTTTGCAATCGCCAGAATCGTAGGCTGGAGCGCCCATCGCATGGAAGAGCTTGCCAATAACGGCAAGATTATCAGACCGGCTTATAAGACGATCTGTAAAGACCGGGATTATGTCAAGCTGGCAAAAAGAGACGCCTGACGGGCAGTTCTCATAAAACAGTATAGGAAACCTTTTCGAAAAACGGCACAGCTTGCAGGCTGTGCCGTTTCTTCATCATCTTCTTATTTCTTCTTGTCCTTTTTCCGTATCTCCATATACAGCTTCCGCCCATTCTTGTAAGCAATCACGTATAAAACAATCGCCGCAAGAATCAGTATGATTCCAACCCAGTTAAGCGCAATGGATGAAATATAATAATCATTCACAAGGTTAACGATACCGGATACCGAAATCAGCGCACCTACAACCAGGATCCTCTTATACATATACTCAATATAACCGGATTTATCCTTAATATTTCTTTCATCCGTACTTTTATCCAACATAACATTAGCTGTAATCGTTCCGTTCCTCTTGGCTATACACGCCGTATAAATTAAGTATATACCGCTTGCCAGGAACAAAACGTCTACAAATCCGCTCATTCCCATTTTCGCCTATTCCTCTTCTTTCCAAACTGCCTCGATCCGATCCGGTAAAAGCTGCGGTTCAAAAGGCTTACCGGTGCATTTTAAGTTAGCGGGCACATCATCAACCGCCGGAATACGTTTCATAGCTATGCGTGAATACCCAGAAAACGCTTTACAACCGCTTTCATTTCTGCCTTATCACACACGCTGTCATGAATAACAGGAGCTGTTCTGATCTCCTGAATCGCATTTGGCACTTCTACATTACTAATCCTGGATAACTCGTCCACTAATTCAAAATCGGACATGGCATCATATTTAGGATTGACTGCGTTCATAACGCTTCTCGTAAACTTAAACGGGCTTGCCGTAGACGCGATGACCGTCTTGGCCGTATCCCCGGTATCCGCCAAATATTTCTGATATACGGCGCTTGCAACTGCCGTATGGGTATCCAGCACATATCCGGTATTCTCATACATAGCTTTGATCCGGTCTGCCGTCTCCTTCTCGCTGGCATAATTGCCATAGAAATCAGCAAGCTTTGCCTTCATCTCTTCCGTGATCTGATAACTTCCGTTCCGGGACAATGCTGCCATAAACTCTGCATTCTTCTTTGCATCATTGCCAGCGATCCGATAGATCAGACGCTCTAAGTTGCTTGAGATCAGGATATCCATGGACGGAGAGCTTGTCAGCACAAATTCTCTGTTCCGGTCATATTTGCCTGACGAAAAGAAATCATATAATACTTTATTTTCATTGGAAGCACAGATCAGCTTGTTTATCGGCACTCCCATATTTTTAGCATAATAAGCCGCCAGAATGTTACCGAAATTACCGGTTGGCACGACGACATTGATCTTCTCGCCGTCCTCAATTTTACCTTCCTCCAGCAGTTTCGCATAAGCATATACATAATACACTACCTGCGGTACGAGACGGCCGATATTGATGGAGTTTGCCGAGGAAAACTGTAATCCGGCATCCGCCATCTCCCGCGCCAGCTCCCGGTCATTAAAGAGCGTCTTAACGCCTGTCTGCGCATCGTCAAAGTTACCGTGAATCCCCACCACAAAGGCGTTGTCACCCTTCTGCGTCACCATCTGTTTCTCCTGAATGGGGCTGACACCGTTCTTCGGATAAAACACGATAATCTTAGTGCCTTCCACGCCGGCAAAACCTGCCAACGCTGCCTTACCAGTATCTCCGGAAGTAGCCGTCAGGATCACGATTTCATTTTTTACATGATTTTTCTTCGCTGATGTGATCATCAGATGCGGAAGAATGGATAATGCCATATCTTTAAAAGCAATCGTTGCGCCGTGGAATAACTCCAGATAATATGTACCCTCAGCTTCTACAAGCGGTGCGATCACGTCCGTATCGAACTTGGAATCATATGCCCGGTCGATACAACTCTTCAACTCTTCTTCCGTAAAATCCGTAAGGAAAAGCTTCATCACCTGATATGCAGTCTCCTGATAGGTTTGCCCCGCAAGATCTTTCATTGTACACTCTAGGGCGGGAATGTGATCCGGCACAAACAAACCGCCGTCCTCAGATAATCCCTGCAATATCGCCTGAGATGCCGTGATCTTCTTCTCGCCATCCCTTGTACTGCTGTATAAAACTTCCATCTTAAAAACCATGCCTTTCGTACGTTCTCGCGCAAACCACTGCCCTCGTCCGTTCCATATAAAATCCGGAGTACGACAACTGCCAGCAGTCTGACTTATTTTCGCTCATTGTATCACACAATCTTTAGTTTCGCAACAATACGGCTGCATTCACTGTTAAAATCCGCGCCAAAATCGCTGTTAAATCATGATACATGTTTTACTGTTTTTGTTACTGATCTTACAGGAAAAACTCATGATTGCCGTAGACAAACAGCTTCGTCAGTTTACGGTCAAACCATTGCATATTGTCGGAATCCGCTTTCTCTCTGGCACAGAAATACAGCGCCCCCTGTGAGATATCTTCTCCGTACAGCGCCCGCTCCACGGCATCTATAGTATCCTGACTGACGTTCACGCTCTGGTATCTCCCGTCTACCGTAGGGGAAAATTGCGCGATTCCCTGCTCCTTCTGCATGACCACATCCCACACGGTATCCGGAAACTGGCTGCTGTTTACTCTGTTTAACACGACATTGGCGACAAGCAGTTTTCCGTTCTGGTCCTCCCCGCCGGCTTCCGCCTCCACGATTCTTAACAGCGCGTCGTAGTCCTTGTCCGATAATTGATACTGAACCGTCTTCTCCAGCACCTCATAGTCCACAACTCTCTGTCCGGAGGACACACTGGCAACCATTTCAATAAAGCTTTGTTTGTCCTCTTCCATTGATTCATTCAGATATTCCATCTGAAAGGCGGGCTTGGCCGCAATCCGGTTAATCTTAAGTTCCCTGGCGCAGATCCATGACGAGACTAACGTCATACTTGCCAGCAAAAAACCTGTTATATATTTCTTGTACATCGTTCCTCCATTCCTGAACCTTACAGGGAATATCTCAACGAATATTCCTTTTCATGAAATTACAGATTCCCTATCTCTTTACAAATACCTTGTCAGAAAATCTTTTCATGATTATATTTTATACAGGAAATAGGAAAAATATTTCTGAATTTGTTTTTTTTCTCAAAAATGGTACAATCATAGAAAAGGAGGTCACAGTCCATGAATCAGCAATTAGCGGGAGTTTACACAGCAAAGCGCAAGGATGGAACTACTTATTACCGCGCTTCATTAACTTATCGCAATAAGCATATCAGCCTCGGCAGTTATTCCTCTGCCGCTGATGCGCACCGGGCTTATCTGGCTGCCTCAGCGCTTCTTCAGGATACTTCCATTACCTTAAACCAATATCAGCCGGATTCCCTTCTCGCCTTCGAAAAGTGGATCTGTCTTATCAACTTTAGGGATAACAGCATTTATTTTTCCACACCGATTTACATACGCCCTAAATTTTTTTATTATTATTTTTCACCGACGGATTTTTTTATTTTTGATACGGAGGATTTATTCTACTATTCTTCTCATAAGATTTCCCGCAGGGGCAATCATTATTTTGCAGCCGACTACGGGATGCAGGTCAATATCATGAGCCGCTACGGGATTAAAAATTATGCGGTGGAGGGACGGGATTATCGTTTTATAAATGGAAATAACCGTGATTTACGATATGAAAATATAGACATCATCAACCGTTATAACGGTGTCTGTGCAGTAACCGACAAAGGCATTACCCGCTATCAGGTCAAAATCCATGTAAAGGGCAATGTGACCGTGGGCGCCTACCGGTCTGAGTCAGAAGCAGCGATCGCCTACAATAAAGCTATTGATATTTTAAAAAAAGCCGGCGTAAACAAAGCCTATGCCCCCAACTACATAGAAGGGCTCTCCCCTGCCGTTTACGCCGACTTATATTCTTCTATCAAAGTATCATCACACCTGATGAATTATCGTTCCGAATAACTGACAAAACAGATATTGAGATCCGCATTGCCGCTTATACCGTTTAATACGCCTTCTGTGGAATACTGCCACATTGTATACTGATAAGGATAATCCGGAATGTCTGTCTCCTGAGAGAGCCATACATCAAAATCCTGCAATTTTGTCATATCAATTTCCTTGATCAGCCATTCTTTATCCCCATAAATCATAGGCACATATCCTGCCGCCTTAACGCTTTCCAGAAAAGCTGCCGTCACCGTGGTCTTGTCCTCTCTGCTTAAACCATCCACTCTGGATTTATCATTGGGCACAAATTCCATATCAAATGCTACCGGATATTTCACGCTTGCGCGGTAAGGCTCAAGATTCTGAATCACAAAATCAGCTTCCTGAAGCGCCTCTTCCTGTGTAATTGCCTGGGAATAAAAATAGACGCCGACCTCCAGTCCCGCCGCTATAGCGCCTTCTATATTCTCTTTGAAATTTTCATCCAAAGCAATCTGCCCGGTACTGTATCCGCGGCTTCCCAGACGGATCATCACATAGTCCACACCCGCCGCCTTAACACTTGTAAAATTGATCGTACCCGTGTGCTTTGAAACATCCACCCCCACATAGGAAGTTTTCTTACCGTTCTCCAGATAGCGTCTTAAGCCGGCTTTCTCCTCCATTTTCGTGAAGTCGTAGGTATTCTGTGTCAGGTACGGATTGATCAGCGCCCATTCCTCTGTCCCGTCAGTATTCGTGACAAGCGTATGCTTTCCGTCTGTAGACGGATCATTTAATGCTTCCGCTTCCTTCTGCTGCTGCTCCTGTCTCTCCTGCTCCGCCTTCTCGGCATAGCTTGATCCCGCATTCGAGTTTTCCTTCGGCGAAATATCTGATTCCGTCATATTTCCCGAATCTTCCCCATCCTCTACCGGATACATATCCCAAAAATCCAGATCCTCTGCTCTGAGCTTCTTCTCCGGTTCTTCGAACTGCTCTTCTTCAGCAGCGGCTTCCGCTTCCTGCTGTTCCTGCATTTCCTGCAGATACTCACTGCCGCTGTTCTTATTGCTGTTATTCCTAAACACTGCAAACAAAATGATCAATACGAAGGCTAACACGCCGATCATCATATAGACCACAGAAAAACCCATTCCTCCGGATTCTTCTTCTCCCGGTAATTTCATACCTCAATTCTCTGCCTTTCTATCCGCCGATTTGCTTTCGGATTTCCAATTCCGCTTTGCTATATATGGCAACGAATGCTATACTCGTAGTATAAAATGCAATCCAGTGATAATTATATCACATCTCATAAATTTAGAAAACTGATTGGAGACTCTAAAATGAAGTTTCGTATCCTTTTGCCGCTTTTCCTATTACCGCTATGTATGTGCATCTGCATGACCGGATGTGCACGCAATACGGAACCGGTCTGCCAAACCGGTTTCTACTTTGATACCGTAATCCAGATTACACTGTATGATACCCAGGATACTGCCATAATGGACGGCTGCTTCGCCCTGGCGGATACTTACGAGGACATGCTGAGCGCCACCGTGGAAGGCTCTGACGTATGGCGCATCAATCACAGCGGCGGCACTCCCGTTACCGTATCGGAGGATACCATATCATTATTACGGACAGCACTACGATACGCCGAACTGACAGACGGCAGGGTTGATCCAACTATTCTGCCGGTAAGCGAACTGTGGAATTTCGGTTCCGATTCCACGCCGCATATCCCGGATGACTCCGCCCTGAAAGAGGCGCTGACCCATGTCTCTTATCAATCCGTCTCCATTGAGGAGAACACGGTTACGCTTGCCGACCCGCAGGCGGCTATCGATCTTGGGTTTATTGCCAAAGGCTATATTGCCGACCGCATGAAAGACTATCTTCTGGAACAAGGCGTACAAAGCGCCTGCATCAATCTGGGCGGCAACGTTATGACGATTGGCTCTAAACCGGACGGTTCTCCTTTTAAGATCGGTATTCAGAAGGCCTTTGCAGAAGAAGGCGTCACTGCAGCTGTTATCGATATCTGTGATATTTCCGCGGTGACCTCCGGCATCTATGAACGCTGCTTTTATGAAAATGGCGTGCTGTATCATCACATTCTGGACACCTCCACTGGCTATCCGGTGGAAAACGATATTGCCAGCGTGACCATCCTCTGCCCGTCTTCCGTGGATGCCGATGCCCTTTCCACAGCCTGCTGCTGTCTGGGTGTGGAGGAAAGTATGCAGTTCATGCGCTCCATGGATAATGTAGAATATCTGTTTCTCATGAAAGACGGTACACGCCATGCTTCCGACGGCTTTCCGCTCGACTAAATAGTGTCAGACGGCTGCCCTGCCAGGCCGGCTTGCTGCCCAAACCTGCCTATATAATCGCTTTCTTGGGGCACTTCTCCTTACATGCGCCGCAGCCAATACATTTCTCCTGGTCAATAGTTGCATGGAAGTCCTCTATCGTCACCGCATCCGCCGGACAATTTCTCTTACATAACTGACAGGCAATGCATCCTACGTCACACGCTTTGATCGTAGCAGGTCCCTTCTCCTTAGAACTGCATGCCACCACATGCTTCGCATCATACGGGATCAGGGTGATCAGGTTCTTAGGACAGACTGCAACGCACTTGCCGCAGGCTTTACACGTCTCCTTATCAACTACTGCCACGCCGTTCACTACATGGATGGCATCAAAAGGACATGCCTTCACGCAGCTTCCGAATCCGAGACAGCCGTCATTACAGGATTTCGGCCCCCCGTTCGGTACAAAAGACAGCATACGGCAATCCTCTATGCCGGAATAATCATAATCCCATCTGGTACGTTCTTTGTCACCCTGACATTTCACAAAGGCAGCCATGCGCCTGCTTTCTCCCGCCTCAACGCCCATAATTTGCGCAACCTGTGCGCCGACCGGCTCACCGCCGACCGGGCAGGCATTAACAGGCGCCTCCCCCTTGGCAATCGCAGCCGCAAGGCCGGAGCATCCCGCATAGCCGCAGCCGCCGCAATTATTACCGGGAAGTACCCCTAAGATTGCTTCTTCTTTCTCATCCGCTTCTACCTTGAATTTAATACCGGCAATGCCTAAAAACAGACCTATAAACAGTCCCACAGCCCCTACAATCAGCGTTGCCACCAATACACCGGTTATATCCATAACAATCCTCCGTTTCCAATTTTCATTATGCAGCTCAAACCTGCCATACCACTATGGATAAACGCACTTCTTTCCCTTTTAGAGTAATCCGGAGAAGCCGCAGAAAGCTATCGCCATCAGCCCCGCCGTAACAAGGACTATGGGCATTCCCTTAAACGATTCCGGTATGTCATTATGCGCCATCTTCTCTCTGATACCTGCCAGAATTATAATAGAAATGGTAAAACCTACCGCTGTTGCAAAGCCGTTCACGATACCCGCCAAAATGCCGTAATTTTTCTGTACATTAGTCAAAGCCACACCAAGCACTGCACAGTTGGTTGTGATCAAAGGAAGATATACTCCCAATGACTGATACAGACCGGGAATAAATTTCTTAAGAAACATCTCAACAAACTGTACCAATGCCGCAATGACCAGAATAAATACGATCGTCTGCAGATACGTAATGTCAAAGGGCACTAAGATAAATTTGTAAATCACGCCTGCCACCGCAGATGCCAGCGTGATAACAAAAATGACCGCCGCTCCCATGCCTGCAGCCGTATTCGTTTTCTTTGACACGCCGAGAAACGGACACAGGCCCAAAAACTGGCTTAACACTACATTATTCACAAGGGAGGAGGATATTAAAATTACCAATAATTCTTTAATCATTATTCCCGGCCTCCTTTATATTGTCTTATTTCCGCGTCTTTTCCGGCGTTTTTGTTTTCCTCCGCAGGACGGCTGCCGCATCCTGGCTCTGCGCAGTTCATGCAGCCGCTTCCGCATCCGGACTGGATTTTGGACATGTCTTTGCCCTTCTTCTCACCATTGATCTTTATTTTATTCTGAATCGCCGTCAAAAGCGCCAGCACGAAGAATGCACCCGGAGCCATGATAAAGATACTCACCGGCACATAGCTTTCCGGCATAACATGAAGTCCGAAGATCTCGCCTGCGCCGACCAGTTCTCTCACCGCACCGATACAGGTCAGCGCTACGGAGAAGCCAAGCCCCATGCCGATGCCGTCAAACAGGGACGGGATCACCGGATTCTTATAAGCATATGCCTCCGCGCGCCCTAAAATGATACAGTTCACAACGATCAGCGGAATATAGATTCCGAGGGCATCATACAGAAACGGAAGAAATCCCTGCAGCAGCAGTTCCACCACCGTTACAAACGATGCAATAATAACAATAAATGCCGGAATTCTTACTTTATCCGGAATGATATTACGCAGCAGGGAAATAAACACGTTACTGAGCGCCAGTACAACCATCGTGGTAAGTCCCATACCAAGACCATTGATTGCCGACGTCGTAACCGCCAGTGTCGGACACATGCCGAGCATCAGTACAAAGGTCGGGTTCTCTTTCGCAATACCGTTGATGAGACGTTCTTTGATACTATTCATTCTCACTACCTCCCTTCAATTCTGTCTGGAAATAGTATAGTCCTGCATTGACTCCATTGGTCACTGCATTTGTGGTAATAGTTGCGCCGGATATGGCGTCGATCTGGTTCTCCGATGTAGCGCCATTTTTGGTATATTCAAATTTCTCTACATTCTTATCAGCAAATTGCGGTTTTAATACTTCTTCCGCTCTCATACCCAGTCCAGCCGTCTCAGAAATAGAGAGAATCGACATACCGTTCATCGTACCATCCATACATATGCCGACAGCAAATTGAATATCACCGCCATAGCCCTCTTTCGTCGTCACCGTGATGACATAACCAAGTATATTACCGGAAGCATCCGCGGCGCTCATCACTTCATCAACCGTTTCCTGTGCAAATCCGGCATCATTCCATGCCGCCGCATCTATCGGTACAAGCTCCACCGCTTCAAAGGAGGAAGCGTCTGCGAACACCTCCCGGCAAGCCTCCTGCTTTGCCTTCGCTTCCTGTTCGGCAATCGGCTCTTTTGTAATCTGATAAACCAGTCCCAACAGTAATCCCGCAACAACCGTGATGGCTAACAGAATCCCTGTATTTTTCATCATTTCTTTCATGCTCTCTCTCCTCCTTTACCAAATGCTTTCGGAAGAGTGATCTTCTCAATCAAAGGCACTAACAGATTGCCTATGATGATTGCATAGGACACACCTTCTGCGGAAGGCCCGAACAATCTGAAAATTCCTGTCAGGATACCGAGCAGGATACCAAACAGATACTGTCCGTTCTTGGTAATCGGTCTGGTCACATAGTCCGTCGCCATAAAGAATGCGCCAAGCATCAGGCCACCGCCCGCCAAGTGTGCGGATATGTAGGGCCAGTCAAAACCGCGTCCGCTGAAAATACTGATAAAAACCACAAAGCTTATGATATAGCTGCCCGGAATCCGCAAGTCAATAATACCTAACAGGATCAGGATACAGGCGCCGATCACAATAGCGATCATGGAAGTCTCACCGATGGTTCCCGCTGTCCTGCCGATCACCATATCCAGGATATTTACCTCCGCACCGGCTTCTAAGTTTGCAAGCGGTGTCGCTCCCGTATAGGCGTCGCAATCAAAATTCGTCATGATGGAGGTAAAGGAAATCAACAGAAAACATCTTGCCCCCAACGCCGGGTTCATGAAATTCTGTCCCAATCCGCCAAACAGCATTTTAACAACCAGGATCGCAAACACGCCTCCCACTACGCCGATCCACCATGGCGCCGAAGCAGGCAGGTTCAGCGCTAACAGCAGCCCCGTTACCACTGCAGAATAATCGCCAATCGTAATCTTCTTTTTACATATTTTTTCAAAAATAAACTCTGTCAGTACCGTAGATGCCACGGTTACCAGAATCAAAATCAATGCATCCAATCCGAAATTATAAATACCAAATCCAGCCGCCGGAAGAAGGGCGATTACGACTGCCAACATAATCTGACTCGTAGTAGTCTTGGATCTGACATGCGGATTAGAGGATACTTTCATCAAATCACTCATCTTGGTCTGTTCTCCTTTCCTCCTACTTTTTCTTCTTCGCAAGCTGTATTTTGCGCATAGATTTAATTGTCTGCGTCAATGGTCTCTTAGCCGGGCATATAAAACTGCAGCAGCCGCACTCACAGCACTCCATGCCATTATGCGACAGGAATTCTTCCTCTTCGTAATGCTCCGCATAATCCGCCAGTAATTTCGGCACTACACGTCCCGGGCACACTTCCACACAGCGCCCGCAGTTGATGCAGGCACCGGGTTCCATTGCCGATACATCATCCTGTGTCAGGCACAACAGCGCGGACGCCGTCTTCGTCGTCGGCACATCCAGATCAAAAATAGCGAATCCCATCATCGGACCGCCGGAGATAATTTTCACCGGCTCCTGCTTAAATCCGCCTGCTTCCTCGATCAATTCATGATAATTCGTACCGATCCTTACGATAAAATTACGCGGATCGGCAATGGCGTCACCGGTCACCGTAACGATACGGTTCATCAACGGTTTGCCCTCAATTACCGCATGGTAAATGGCCACTATCGTATCCACATTATTTACTACACACCCGGCATCTGCCGGAAGCATGGAGGAATTGATCGCCCTTCCCGTGGCTGCATAGATGATCTGCCGTTCTGCGCCCTGAGGATACTTCGTTTTCAGCGCCTTCACGCTGATACGCGGCTCATCCTTCGTCAGCTTTTTCAATAACGCAATGCAATCCGGCTTATTATCTTCCACCGCCAGAATACCCCTTGCATTTTCAAATAACTGCAGGGAAACCTTCAAACCACCGATTACTTTCTCAGGTTCTTCTATGATTCTTCTGTAATCAGAGGTCAGATAGGGTTCACACTCCGCGCAGTTGGCAATCACATAATCGATCTTCTCCGGCTCCTTGGGAGATAGCTTAATAAAAGTCGGAAAACCTGCGCCACCCATACCTACAATGCCGGCTTCCCTGATACATTCAATGATTTCTTCCCTCGTCATCTCTTCCAACGGCTTTCTATCAGGATATACCACTTCCTCGTAGAGTCCGTCATTTTCAATGATAATGCTCATCACACTGTCACCGGTAACTACGCGTCTCGGCTCAATCGCTTTCACTGTGCCGGATACTGCAGCATAAATCGGCGCTGACACAAATCCACCCGCCTCTGCGATCTTCTGTCCGGTCAGTACATGATCGCCCTTCTCTACGATCGGTTTCGCCGGCGCTCCGATATGCTGGGATAACGGATACACAAGATCTCCCTTTGGCAAGACTTCTTTAATAGGCTTATCCTTGGATAATTCTTTGCCGTCATAAGGATGTACGCCGCCATTAAATGTTAATTTTGCCATTCTCTACCCTTCTTTCTGGTTATATCGTTTCGATCATCAGATTTAAAATCGAACTTTTTCTCATTAATAACTTACTTTATAAATATACTATTTTTTGACGAATTATGAAACCACTTTTTCCGAAAAATAAAAAAAATTGTAACAGTCCAGCTATCAATTCACAAGTTGGCGGAATATACATTTGTTACAAAAAATTTAAAAAGCCAGGCGCCGGAAAAACCGTTTCTCCGACGCCTGAACATAATCGTAAATGATTCTCTTTTAATAGATCGCTTTCTTCTCGATATCAAACTTCACCGTAACGCTTCCGCCATAAATACCGGCGCCTGTTACCGTCACGCTTCCTTTCTTCTTGCCCGCCCCAATGTTCTTCGTACCGTAGGTAATCTTATAATCCGTTCCTTCTGTCAGATCTATGCCCGAAGCTTCCGCCTTTCCGGCATTATTGTCTTTGTAATAGCTGACCTTTATAGACGGTTCCATATTCTGTCCGGTATAAATTCTGCTGCCGGTCACTTCGATTTTCAGATTCTTCGCCGTGAACTTG
>CAZPSD010000036.1:3347-7842 GCA_964589055.1 uncultured Bacteroides sp. | reverse complement strand
GGTATAAATTCTGCTGCCGGTCACTTCGATTTTCAGATTCTTCGCCGTGAACTTGACCGTGTAGATGTAATCCGCCAGAGATATCTCCCTTACGCTTTCATCTTTCGACCCATAATTTCCTATGCCCTTAAGGACTGCTTTGGGTTCGGCAGCCTCCTTGCCGGTTTCGAGAGAATCCGCGTAAGCCGCTATGATCTCCGGTGTACAGCCGCTTTCATCGACCGTATAATCCACGCCTTCTTTCAGGGCAGTCTTACCGTCCGTAATTTTTACCTTAAAGTCCTTAAATTTCATTCCGTTTTTCTTCTGCACCTGCGCCGCCGTCACCGTCAGATGATCGGAAGCTACGGATGCAGGTATGATCTGGAACTGCACTATCAGAGTGCCGGTATAGTTACCTTTGCCTTTGATGGTCATGACCGGCTGTTTGCTGCCTGCTTTCACGGCTGATCCTGCATCTTCCTTTGTAATCTCCTTATTGTATTTATAGCTGACAGTATAGTCCGTTCCTGCCTTCAGCCGGATGCCTTCCTGGTTCTCAAGCGCAAAAGAAAGCGCTACGCCGCTCTTGGAATAAACAGCGTCCTCATCCCACTTCACGGTAATACTATGCTTCTTCTCGTCCTTGTCTGCGATCTCCAGATTTCGTTCCTCATAAGAGCCATCCTCAAGTTCTTTCACAAACATATCCGCTGACAGGTCCTGCTGAGTAATCTTAAAGTTTTTCTTAAAGCTGCCGCTGAAACCGGATTCCGGTTTTGCCGTGAAAATCATGGCGGCAGTTCCCTTTTTCACATTGTTCGCATAGGTAATCGTATAATCCTCACCGTAGGTCAGTCCGGCGCCGCTTTCCTTAACTGTCAGGCTAACCTTATTCTGCGTCACTGCTCTGCCGGTATATGGCATGGATGCTTTCCAGTCCTTCTCATCCCGGCTCACATCATAAGTCTTTACTTCAATCGTCTTCGCGCTGAAAGCCGCTCCGGCGATCTTAAAGACCACGCTCTTCGAACCCACATATCCGGTTCCGTTTTCATTCGTACCTGTAATAACCATCGTTGCCGTACCTACCGCATGATTCCCTGTATAAGCCACTTCATAACCGGACTTTGGAACCTCTTTGCCTCCGATCTTGACTATAATATCAGTCTGCCTGATCCCTTCGGAAAGTTCCGCTGCACTTGTTGCTTTTACTTCTTTGGCATAGGTAACGGAAGCATTTTTCATCAGTTTCAGTTTCTCCGCCACATACAGTGTCCTTGCGACCGTTCCCGTATAGTTGCCTTTCCCTGTGACGGTCAGCTTATATGCTCCTGCATCTAATGGCAGCTTGCCCTGGGTCAGTGCAATTTCCTCCCCCGCCTGGTCCTGCACGCTGACCACATAATCCTTATCCGCTTTCAATGCTTTCTTATACTTAAAGGAACTTATGATTTTAGCGCTCTTACCTGCTTTTGCTTCAAACTGATCCGTGTATTTCAAGGCAAATCCATCTGCAAGCGCTGTATCCTTCCAGCCTGACGTATCTTCTCCTGCGGAAATATCCGCCGGAAGGATCCGGAAATTCTGATAGATCGTCTCCGAATAATTTCCTTTGCCTGTGATGATCACATAAGGGCACTCCTTACTGAACTCTCCGCTGATATTTGTTATGCTCTCATCAGCCTTACCCGGATTCTTGACTTTTGCAGTACCTCCGACCTGCACGGGCTGTCCGTCCTGCCCGGTTTCAACCGCGTCCGTGTTCCGCACATACTTTACGGTATAATCTCTGCCTGCTTTCAAAAGCGTCTTTCCGTCGCTGTCATATACGGTAACTGCCGGTTTCTGGGCGCTCCCCGTATATACCAGATCGGGGATCTCCTGCACAAACAGATTTAAGCCTGCCTCGCTGCCGGTGAGCCAGCAGGCGTACAGCGTCATATTCTCCTGCACAATATCCTGATCAAAATCCCATGCGCTCTTGGGCGTGAAAGTCTTATCGCGGTACCAGCCCGCAAAGAGATATCCCTCCGCTTCGGGCGCGCGTTCCTCCTCTGTCAGTTCCAGAAGCCTTCCCGCCTTGACGCCCCTCTTTACAAAGCTGTCTGCGTGTCCCATGCCGTCGAACTCTACCGTATAGGCAACCTGCTCGTCCAATACCATGAGGGCACCTTTCTCATAGGCGATCTTATAATTCATCCCCGCATCCGCACCGGAAGGGATAATATCATAACTGCCCTCTTTCGTCACATCAATCTGCGCAACCGCATCCCCATCCGGAACGGCAACCGCAAATGCCGGTCCTGTTATCAGTTCATCTTCCTTTACCAATCCTCTCGCATCATACCGGAATTGCAGATCCGATACCGGTTTTGATCCACTCCCGTCCTCTTCTGTCAGCACGATCAGATCATCCGCTTTCACCGTAACCGCCGCCTTGGAGATTGTAAAAGAATACTCGCTGCTTCCCGCATAATTTTCATCATCGTCCTGCACTGCCACGGTCAGCTTGTAGCTTCCGGCATTGACAGGCGCAGCATCCGCCGGGCTGCCCTCAGCCGGATAGTCTGTCCCGTCAGCCGACTTCCCGCTGTAGCTGTAAACAAGCTCCACCTTCCCTGTCAGGTCCGTGCCGTCCTCCGCCTCAACGGAAGGCGTTCCGCTATAAGAAACCGCCGAGCCGTTATATACAGTGTCCTCCGGTATCTCAATGCCGGAAATTTCCACGCTTTCCTTCTCCGCCATGGTAATTTTCACTGTTAAGGATGCATCTTCATAGTTTGCAAAAGCCACTTTGACAGTGATGGATGCCGTCTGTCCCTCCTGCGCCGCGTTTGTGCTGTATGTAAGGACGCCGTTTGTGATATCTGCGGATACAGGAGTTTTGGAAAAGATGCTGCTTGTGTCTTCCACCTCTGTGATCTCATATCCCGTCTTCTTCCCGCAGGCTGCAAAGCTGCCGGAAAGGTCCGCGGTACGGTCCGCTTTTGCCTGTGTGCACCGCGACGCTGTGATGTTTTTCTCCTCCGCCGCAGGTGCAGCGGCCTTCTTAATAGTAAACGTCTTCGTGACGGTTCCGCTGTAGTCTCCTATGCCTTTGATGATGACGGCGGGAGATACTGCATCGCCGCTTTCCGCTTCATCGGCGTCTATGTTATTGCGGTAAGATACCGTATAGTCTGTTCCTTTAACCAGCGAAACTGCAGACTGTGAATTGTCTTCTGCCTGCCTGCTGTACTCCACCTTCGGTTCCGGTGTCTTAAGTTCTCCATTATAAGTATAATCGTAATCGGTATCTGACGGTAACGTGATTGTTACAGTTTCTGCCGTCAATCCGTAAGTAACTGTCAGAACAACCTCTGCCGTCAGCGCAGAACCGGAATCCTGATATGTAATAACCAGCTTCTTTTCTCCCGGCGTTGACATATCAATCTGCTCCGCATTGGTCGTATATTGCTCCTGCGTCAGCCTTGTGACACTGCCATCTGCTTTGTAGCAGGTTATCACCAAATCATCCGTAGATACAGCCTCCCCGCAGATATAATCCCTTTTTATTTTTTTTGCCGTGATACAGGTTTTTACAGCATCGGGTTTTTGATCGCGCTGTAACAGAATACTATAATTCAGTTTCGGCAATTCAGTATACTCTGTGCCTGAAATATCATACCAGTGAATCGTAGTAAAATTTCCGTTGTATAGCGGGAGTCTACAAGTAAGCGACTCATTCAAATTGCGCGGCGTATAGATCGTTGTCAGCACATTGCAGTTTACAAAAAGATTTATTGTATTCGAGGTGGATACTTTAAGCGACGACAAATCAAAATTACTCAAATCAAGACTCACCAGCGCATAGCAATATCTAAATATTTCATCTATTTTAGTCACCTTGCCGGTGTCAAAGCTGCTTAAATCCAACTCTTGCAGGTTACGACAATCACAAAACATGTAACTCATATCTGTTACATTACTGGTATCAAAACTGCTTAAGTTCAAATCAACAAGATTTTCCAGTCCGTTAAACATGTGACTCATACTTGTTACGTTACTGGTATCAAAACTGCTTAAATCCAGATATTTGAAGCCATCGCCCGTATACCGACTATCTAAGGCTGCATAAAACATTAGACTCATATTTGTTACATTACTGGTATTAAAATTGCTTAAATCTATCGTGTCCATACCTGAACAATTATCAAACATCCCACTCATATTTGTCACATTGCTTGTATCAAAGTTTGTTACATCAAGACCGGTCAATTGGTAGCACCCCTCAAACATACTAGCCATATTTGTCACATTGCTAGTATCAAAGTTCGTTACATCAAGACTGGTTAATCCCTGGCAACCACTAAACATCTCACTCATATTTGTCACATTGGTGGTATTAAAATTACTTACGTCAAGACTGGTCAATCCATAGCAATTCCCAAACATGCAACTCATATTTGTCACATTGCTAGTATCAAAGTTCGTTACATCAAGACTGGTTAATCCCTGGCAACCACTAAACATC
>CAZPSD010000036.1:0-3247 GCA_964589055.1 uncultured Bacteroides sp. | reverse complement strand
CGCGTTCTCTGTATCCTCCGCCTCGTTCTCCTCCCCGTCGGCATTCTCCGCGCCATCTTCCGGCTCAGCTTCATCAGGATCCTGCTCTTTTCCTATCTCGGAGTCCGTTTCGCCGCTGCCAGGATCCCCTGCGCCCAAATCGGGTGTATCCTCTTCAGGATGTTCTCCATCGTCATCTTTTGTTACGTCAGGATCAGGCGTATCCTGCGAATCGTTTCCTGCCTCCGGATCCTGTTCATCGTCCTTACCGCTTTCGCCGTCCTGCCCATGGTCTGTACCGGCTCCGGCTTCCTCAACCGTATGATCCGTCTGACCGGCTTCCTGCCCTTCGGCTATATCCGCCTGAGTGTCAGCAGCTTCCGCCGCTGCGGCTAAAGCCGGCTCCTGTGCCCGTACGGGCAAGGCAGTTGTGAAATCAGCAAAAAACAGGCTGACACAGAATATTATTGCCATCAGCCTGCTCTTTGCCTGTCTTGCTTTTCTTTTCCCTCTCATCGCTTTCTCCTTCCAGAACTGGTATTTTCGATAAAATTTTGATGTAATAATCATTTAAATTTTACCCCCCCCCAGACCGAACTGTCAAGAGTTGCGATCAGCTTTCAGCTTTGAAAATAAGGGATGTTTGTGTCAAAGACTATTTTGCGGCGAAAAAAACTACTGCTATTTCAAAAAATGTGCTAAGATATGATTAAACTTGGTAACGCTAAGATAAAAGATGTGCACAGAAATGAGGATGATCATGCAAGTAATCAATCAAACGCTGGAAAATTTTACAATTGCTTATCCATTAGAAAAAATTGCGCCGTTAGAGCATATCCTTTTTATAGACATTGAAACCACCGGCTTTACTGCCAGAAGCTCCTCTCTTTATCTGATCGGAACCGCCTTCCGCAAGTCCGGCAGCTGGCAGGTCAGGCAATGGTTTGCACAAAACTATGAAGATGAAAAGGCTCTGCTTGACGATTTCTTCGCATTTGCGGCAAATTACACGCATTTGATCCATTTTAACGGCAATAATTTTGATCTGCCCTACCTGCTCCAGAAATGCGAACAGCATAAGTTATCCTATAATTTCGACAGTTTTACAGGCATCGATATTTATAAGCGGATTTCGCCTTACAAATTCTTCCTTCACACTCCGAATTGTAAGCAGAAGACACTGGAAAAACTGCTTGGCATCGACCGGGAAGACCTGTATAACGGCGGCGAACTGATCAGTATTTATCACGACTATGTCAAAGCGCCGTCCGACGAAAAACAACGATTTCTGTTACTGCACAACAGTGATGATATGAAGGGTATGCTGCAGATTCTTCCGCTTCTTGCCTTCTACGATCTGTTCAACGGTCCTATTAAGGCAAAAAAAGTGCAAGCTAATCATTATGTGGATTATCACGGCCATAGCAGACAGGAATTGTTAATGAAGCTGGCTCTCCCGACACCGCTTCCGTTCAACATATCTAATCTTTCCAACGGCTGTTATTTCAGCGGTGAAGCATCGGAGGGCATCCTAAAGGTTCCGATCTATGAAGAAGAGATGAAATACTTCTATTCTAATTACAAAGACTATTATTATCTGCCCGCAGAGGATGCGGCTCTCCATAAATCCGTGGCTTCCTTCGTAGACAGGGAGCACCGCAGGCAGGCCACGCCAGCGACTTGTTATACCCGCAAATATGCAACCTATCTGCCGCAATGGGATATTTTTGAGGAGCCTTTCTTTAAACGGGATTATAAAAGCAAAGAACTTTTCTTTGAACTGACAGATGAGAGCAGAACCGACCGGGAATTATTTTCCCGTTATGCCCGGTATCTGCTCTCCAGAATGGCTAAAACCTATTAACAAATCTTTTATACCGGTTTCTGATAAAAGAATGAATTCTTTCTCTCAAATCCTACATCCTTATGATTGATGATTTGTTCTGTACTGCCGATGAACAAATAACCTCCCGGCACAAGACTTCTCTGGAATTTACGGAATACCTCGTCCTTTGCCTCTTCCGTAAAGTAAATCAACACATTACGGCAGACAATCAAATGATAATTCGTAGGATAACTATCTTTTAACAAATTATGTTCCCGGAATTCCACTCTCGCCTTGATCTCATCAGAAATCTGATAAGACGGACCGATTTTCGTAAAGAATTTCCGTTTCAGATCATCAGGCACGCCTGCAATGCTCTTCTCCGCATATAAACCGGTTTTCGCCTTCGCAATAACCTGTTTGTCCAAATCTGTCGCATAGATTTTAATCTGATTTAACGGCAAGTGTTTCGATAATGCCATGACAAGTGAATAAGGCTCATCACCCGTGGAACACGCCGCGCTCCAAATCTTGAGATTCTTTCCGTAACGTTTAATCAGATCCGGAAATACATCCTTGTCCAATAACTGCCATTGATCCGGATTACGATAAAATTCGGATACATTGATGGTCAGATAATTGACAAACTCTTCAAACATCTTATTATCAGACTTAATAGCGGCTATATACTTATCATATCCAACAATCTTATTTTTAGCGATCAGTGTATCAATACGGCGTTTCATCTGCTTTTCTTTGTAAGAATTCAAATCGATCTTTGTCAGATCATAAACCGCTTTCTTAAAATATTCATAATCATACACCATTAGCTTGTACCGCCCTGTTTATATTTTACGATATCTATGCCTCTTTCTCTTCACTCTCGTTAGCGATTACGGCATCAATATCCACAGATACCACATCGGCATCCTCTTCTGCTGCTTTCTCTTCCTTCGGTTCCGGTGCAAACAGCGCTTTAATACTCAGGCTGATCTTCCTGTCAGCCTCATTAAAATCTACAACCTTAGCTGTCACTTCCTCGCCAACCTTCAATACATCGGAAGGCTTCTCAATATGGTCTTTGGAAATCTGAGACACATGAAGCAAAGCATCAATACCCGGCTCTAATTCTACAAATGCGCCGAAGTCTGTCATACGGGCAACCTTACCTGTTACTTCATTACCTACTGCATATTTGCCTGCCGCATTTTTCCATGGATTCTCATCTTCAAATTTCAGGCTGAGGGCAATCTTCGTGCCGGAAATGTCTTTGATAAGCGCTTTGACAACATCACCCACTTTAAATACTTTCTTAGGGTTCTCCACTCTGCCCCAGGACATCTCGGAAATGTGAAGCAATCCGTCGCAGCCTCCTAAGTCGATAAATGCACCAAAGTCTGTTACGTTCTTAACAGTACCCTCCACTGTATCGCCCACCTTGAT
>CAZPSD010000035.1:13819-20641 GCA_964589055.1 uncultured Bacteroides sp. | reverse complement strand
CAGGCTGGCGGCAAGGTCGAAGGATATGGAAGAATTCGCGGATAAAATGGAACTGGAATAGGGCTGGAATAGGGCATAAGCGCACATCTCTTCCTTTTTTTGCGCAACTATGATAGAATCATGTTGAGTCAGTCTGACGATTCATGACTGCTTTTCCTATGGAATCATGAGTAACTGTTTCCAGCCTGGGGTTTCGGAACAATGGCGGACAGATGAAAGAGAAAGGCGTGTTAGGCGATATGAAATTACTCAGCGTTATTGTACCCTGTTATAATGAGGAAGAAAATATCAGGGATTTTTATGACGAGTTGTTCAAAAATACATCATTCTTTCAGGAGAAGGAGATAGACGTAGAGGTTCTGTATATAGATGACGGCTCCAAAGATAAGACCGTGGAAGAGGTCAAGAAGCTGCGCGCCGGGGACGAAAGAGTGCATCTTGTATCTTTCTCCAGAAACTTTGGCAAAGAGGCGGCTGTCTACGCCGGCCTGCAGAAGGCCAAGGGGGATCTGGTAGTCATGATGGATGCGGATCTGCAGGATCCGCCGTCGCTGCTTCCCGAGATGTACGGCTATATTGAGCAGGGGTATGATTCTGTGGCAACCAGACGGGTAACGCGGAAAGGGGAACCCCCGGTCCGGTCCTTCTTTGCAAGGATGTTTTACCGGATCATGAATAGGATTTCCAAGACGGAGATTGTAGATGGTGCAAGGGATTACCGGCTGATGACGAGACAGGTGGTGGATGCCATTCTTGCCATGACGGAATATAACCGTTTTACCAAGGGCATCTTCGGCTGGGTAGGCTATGAGACGAAATGGCTGGAATATGAAAATATCGAGCGCAGGAAAGGCGAGACGAAATGGTCTTTCTGGAAGCTGTTCTTATATTCTCTGGAAGGGATCACGGCATTTTCCACGCTGCCGCTTACAATCGCGTCTGTAATTGGGGTGTTGTTCTGCGTACTGGCCTTTTTTATGATCGTCGTGACAATTATCAGAAAGCTTTTGATAGGCGATCCGACCTCCGGATGGCCGTCTTTGGTATGCATTATTATGTTAGTCAGCGGTGTGCAGCTGTTTTGCCTGGGCATTGTAGGGCAATACTTATCTAAGACTTATATGGAAGTGAAGAAGAGACCGATTTATCTGGTGAAAGAGGATATCTGATGGACGGGCTGGTCAGTATTATCGTGCCGGTGTATAACGCGGCGCCTTATATCGCTAAGACAATAGAGATGGTAAGGCGGCAGACCTATGAGCATTGGGAACTGCTGCTGGTCAATGACTGTTCAACGGATGAGAGTGCGCAGGCGATAGAAGCGTCTCTGGGAGATCTGGCACATCAAAGAGAAGAAGCGCGGCGGCCGGATATTGCACAGATAGATGTGTACAGGCAGCCGGACAGGGACATGCCGCTCCAGACCGGCTGTTTGGAACCGGAGAAGGCGGTTTCGGCGGCTGCCCCGGCAAAAGAGGGCGCGGTAACAGGCGGTACGGTCAGGGTGATCAGTAAAGCGCGCAACGAGGGGGCTGCCGGGGCGCGCAACACCGGGCTTTCCATGGCACGGGGCAGATATATTGCGTTTTTGGATGCGGATGACGTCTGGCTCCCTGATAAGCTTGAGAAAGAGCTTGCTTTTATGGAGGAGAAGCAGGCCGGTTTCGTATTCAGCGCTTATGAATTCGGGGACGGGCAGGCGAATCCTACCGGTAAGATTGTCCATGTGCCTGCAAAGCTTACTTATCGCAGGGCGCTGTCCAGAACCGTTATTTTCACCACGACAGTGGTGCTGGACCGTGAGAAGGTTCCGGACGGGCTGATCCGGATGCCCGCGGTGGAAAGTGAGGATACGGCGACTTGGTGGCGGATCCTCAGGGCGGGGTATGCGGCGTATGGGCTGGATGAAGCGCTTGCCGTATACCGCAGGCCGGCGAAATCGTTATCCTCGAATAAATTTACGGCGATGAAGCGTATTTGGAAACTGTATCGCAGGCAGGAGGGATTATCTGTAATGCGAAGTGCGTTTTATTTTGTATTCTGGGCGTACAGGGCGGCGATGAGACGGATATAGCTGCTTTAAGCCGGGACACAACGGAAATCCGCCTGCGGTTTTCAAGAGACGCCCGGCGGGAAACGGCATGGCGGATTGTTTCAGAATGGAGATTGTTATGAAACGTATGGAAACAATGAAAAGAATGATCATTTTGCAGCTCTCTTTTATCGGATTGTTTATTTATACGGCGGTTTATGCATATTTTTGGTTTGAGGAATATTATTCTTTTTTGAAAATATATAGGAATTTCCGGTTTTATTTCAAAGGACATGTGCTCATTGTTTTGATTTATTTTGTACTTTTGTTTTTCTTTTCCGGCACCTACGGAGCTTTAAAAATCGGGTATTTGAAGCCGGTGGATGTATTTATATCGCAGTTTTTTTCCCTGCTGTTTGTCAACGTGATCTCTTATTTCCAGATTTCCCTGATGGCGAACTGGGTTGTCAGGGTCGGGCCGATCGTGAAGACGATGGTTTTGCAGACGGTAATCTCCGCTGTGTGGGTATTTGTTTGTAATGCGTTCTATTACAAGGCTTTTCCGCCCAGAGGGCTTCTCATTGTTCACGGCGAGCGGCCGATCGATGATATTGTGGCGAAATTTGAGTCCCGCAGGGACAAGTATAAGATTGAGAAATGCATGAATATTTCCGAGGGGATCGATGCCGTGAAGGAGGAAGCGGTTAAGCAGTACGGCGCGGTGGCATTGTGGGATATTCCCGCAAGCGACAGAAATGCGCTGCTGAAATTTTGTTACAGCAGATCCATTCGGGTTTATATGATGCCGAAGATATCGGATGTGCTTGTGAAGGGAGCGGATCAGCTGCATCTGTTTGATACCCCTATTTATCTGACGCGGGAGTATGCGCTCAAGGTGGAGCAGAGGATCGCCAAGCGGGCGGTTGATCTTGTCTGCTGTGTGATCTTACTGGTGATTGCGTCGCCTTTTATGCTGATCACGGCGATCGCGATTAAGCTGTATGACGGCGGGCCTGTGTTTTATAAGCAGATACGCTGTACCCGTGACCGGAAGGAGTTCTATATTCTGAAATTCAGAAGCATGAAGGTCGATGCGGAGAAGGACGGCGTGGCGCGGCTTGCATCGAAAAATGATTCCCGCATAACGCCGGTGGGCAGATTCATCCGTGCGGCAAGAATCGACGAGCTTCCGCAGCTTTTCAATATTTTAAAAGGCGACATGTCTTTTATCGGTCCGAGACCGGAACGGCCGGAAATTATCGATCAATATATGGAGGAAATGCCGGAGTTTGCTTTTCGTATGAAGGTAAAGGCGGGGCTGGCAGGTTACGCGCAGGTATACGGTAAATATAATACGACGCCTTATGATAAGCTGAAACTGGATTTAACGTATATTGAACAGTATTCGGTATGGCTGGATTTAAAATTGATGCTTCTTACGCTTAAAATACTGATCAGGCCGGAGAGTACGGAAGGCGTGGACAGCGCCCAGACAACGGCGCTTAAGAAAAACAGCGGGGAATAGGCGCTGTGACGGATGGGCGGACGAGCAACAAGATTGACGCAGAGGATTAGAGATAAGCATGAACAAAATCAAATATGCCGATGCAGGCATGGATATGAAAAAATGGATGCTTCTGCTGGTGCGTAAATGCTGGATCGCGCTGGCGGCAGCGGTCATTGGCGCGGCTTTAGGAGGCATGATCTATACAATTGTGCGTATGGTGCCGGAGTCGGAGCGGGAATACCGGGCAATTTCTAAGGTTTATCTGGATTTTGCAGCGGATGAGACGGGGCAGGCGTATCAGGAGTATAACGGCTATACGTGGAATGACCTGATGGTGACAGATCCTATTCTGGATGTGACTATGTCTTATCTGCCCAAGGAGTATACGAGAGAAGAAGTGACGGCGGCTACGGAGGCAGCCATTCTGTCTGATCTGAGGCTTCTGACGGTAACAATCACGACCAATCAGAAGGAACGCACAGATATGATTCTGGCGGCAACAGACCGGGCGTTGGAGGAATACGGAAGCAGCGCCAGGGAATTTATGCAGATTACGACGATTCAGACGACACAGGCAGAGCTTGTGGTGGCGGATTCCCGATTGGCGCAGGCGGTTTTGATCGGGGTTGTGATTGCATTGGCGGCGGCATTATTGGGAATGGCGTTATATTATGTGCTGGACGACCGGATCCTGGTGGCAAGCGATGTCAAACAAGTGACAGATGTGTCATTTATTGGATATGCTTTTGGGCAAAATGAAAGGGAGAAGCTGTCCGGATCGGAGAAAGGGCGGTTCCTGTCAAAGCAGGCGCTGCAGGATGATTATGACAGGGCAGTGGCATACTTGCGGGAAAACCGCGGGGAAGTGTTGGAAATCAGCATACCGCAGGGAGAGGATGCGTCATCGGATATTTTTGCAAAAGCAAGGGAAGCGGACGGCGTGATTCTGTCAGTTCCTTACGGGAAAATGCATGGAACTTATCTTGCTTATCTGATCGGACAGTATCAGGCGCAGGGATGTAATGTTTTAGGAATAGCCATAGAAAATGCGGATATGAAGTTTTTACACAGATATTATGGCCGTGCGGTCGGGAAGGTAAGGGCAAAGAGAAAATAACGGTCCGGCTGCGGATTGCCGCAAGGATGAATGGGCAGACAGCGGACAATGAATAAGGGTGACGGTCATGAAAGTACAGGTGCTTGTTTCTGCGGTGGAACAGAATGCGGCGGAGCTTGCCGCTAAAATGAATCTTCATACGGATGCGGTGATCGTGAATCAATGCGGCCGGTACGGGTATGAGGAAATACGGATATCTGACGGCAGGGTGCAATGCTTCTCCATGAAGGAAAGAGGCGTGGGGTTAAGCCGTAATACGGCGCTTCTGCACGCAGATACGGAGATTTGTGTTTTCTCTGATGAAGATATTGTGCTGACGGAGGATTATGAAGAACAGATTTGCAGGGCATATGAACAGCTGCCGGATGCGGACATGATCCTGGTCAATGTTAAAGTGGCTCCGTCCCGGAAGACTTATTGGAATGAGGACATACACCGGATCAATTACCGTAATTACGGACGTTATCCGGCATATAGCATTACAGCCAGACTGGAGGCGCTTCGCAGAGCCAATGTACAGTATTCTTTATTGTTTGGCGGCGGCGCTAAATACAGTAACGGGGAGGACAGCCTTTTCTTAAAGGATTGCCTGAAAGCCGGGTTGAAAGTGTATGCACATACGGTATGTATCGGGGAAGAGACAGAGCGGGAGTCCACATGGTTTTCCGGATACCATGAGAAATTTTTCCGTGACAGGGGCGTTCTGTATCATTATCTGTATGGTGCGGCGGCAGCGCCGTTAGCTTATCGGTTCCTGTGGGTGCACAAGGAGGAAATGTGCCGGGATATTCCCGTTCGTCAGGCTTTTCGGTTTATGAAGGAGGGCATTCGCGAGGGAAAGAGAGGAATGAGGGCGTGACCTTTGGTGCGGGAACTGCCAAGAAGGATGAGGAAAGGGCTATAGCGGTCGATGATTTTGTATATCACGGTGGCGGCGGTTACGGCGCTGCTTGCAGGGCTGGTAAATAATCAGCCGGTGACACAATCTTATAGGGTGACGAGACAGCAGATGTGCAACCGCGTCTGTCTTTTTACTATCTTCCTGGTACTGTTTGCGCTGTCTGCCTGCAGGATGAATGTGGGGAATGATTATGCCAAGTATGTGGAATTCATGCATCTGGTCAACTGTGATTCTTACGTGCCTACGGAAATCGGTTTTAATCTGTTGGTAAAGCTTGTGTACGGTCTGTCCGGCTATGAGAATTATCTGCTTGTTTTTGCGGTCTATGCATTTGTGACCGTCTTTCTGTTTTTGTTGGCGATGTATGAGTTAAGTGATGAATTTCCGTTTTCGTTCTTTTTGTTTATGATGCTGGGATATTATTTCCAGACATTTAGTACGGTGCGGTATTATTTGGCGCTGGCGATCGCTTTGTATTCTATGAAGTTTGTGCTGCGCAGGCAGTGGGGAAGATTTATCGTATTGATCCTGCTTGGATCAGCTTTCCATAAATCATTGTTGGTGGTTATTCCGCTGTACTTTCTGGCAGCGCTTCCGTGGAAGAAATGGCAGCTTGCGATTGCCGCGGCGTTTTGTTGTACTTTTTTGTTTATGCAGGACTTTTATTTAAAGGTGGTAGTATTTTTGTATCCGACCTATGAAGATACGGAGTATCTGGAAGGCGGAACAAGTTATATCAATATATTGCGGTGTGCGGCGGTACTTGTATTTGCGGGGATTGTTCTGTGGATGCAGGACCGGCAGGAGCAGACGGCGGCAGCCGGTATAACCGCAGGGGAAAATGTCATAGATGTTACAAATAAGGCAAAAAGAGGCTTGCGGGACGACAGATTGCGGTTTTATTTTTATCTGAATCTGGGGGCGTTGGTACTGTATGTATTTTGTTCCTTTCTGCCGATCATTTCCAGAATCGGATATTATCTGACGGTCAGCCATATCCTGTTTCTGCCGATGCTGTTAAAACAGATAGAAAATGTGAGATGGCGCAGGCTGTTTCGCGCGGGAATCCTGCTTGCGGCGGTGCTGTACTTTGCAATGTATATGAGCAGAGCCGGAAACGACGGCGTGTTGATTCTGCCCTACCGGACATTTTTCTTCCATGATATGGTTAATATTCTGTCCGACGTGAATTAAGGGTAAGGAGAGGGCGCTATGACATTCAGCATTATCGTAGTCTGCTTAAATGCAGGGGAAAAATTGCATAA
>CAZPSD010000035.1:0-13719 GCA_964589055.1 uncultured Bacteroides sp. | reverse complement strand
CTATGACATTCAGCATTATCGTAGTCTGCTTAAATGCAGGGGAAAAATTGCATAAGACGATAGAGAGTATCCTGTGTCAGACGGAGACGGATTATGAGATCGTGGTCAAGGACGGCGGCTCCACGGACGGTTCGGTAGACGGCTTAAAGGCAGACGGCAAAATCAGCGTATATTGCGAAAAAGACCGGGGAATCTACGATGCCATGAATCAGGCGCTTCGTCATGTGCGGGGAGATTATATCTGTTTCTTAAACTGCGGAGATTATTTTGATGACGGGAAGGTTCTGCAAGAGGTCAAAAAGCAGATCGCGCAGAACAAAAGCAGCCGTCCGGTGATTTTTTACGGTAATATCCGGGAACGGCGGACGGGCGCTTTGGTGCAGTCGAATCCGGCGCTTGATGATTTTGCATGTTATCGGAATCTGCCCTGCCATCAGGCTTGTTTCTATGATAGAAGGCTGTTTGACAGCCGCCTGTTTGATTTGAAATATAAAGTCCGTGCCGATTATGAACATTTTCTATGGTGCCTTTATGTGGCAAAGGCGGCGGCCGTGTATATGCCGGTTACGGCAGCCAGCTATGAGGGCGGCGGTTACTCGGAATCAAAGAGAGGCAAAAGACAGTCGGCGCGGGAGCATAGGGAGATCGTTGTCAAATATATTCCGAAGAATAAGGTGCAAAAGTACCGGCTTGTGATGCTTCTGACACTGGCGCCGCTTCGGACATGGATCGCCCGGAATCCGGTGACGGCGGGGGTATATCAGAAAGTAAAGAAGAGAGTTTATAAGGGGCGGAGATAACACAAGGATTTGTGCTGACGCTCCAAGCTGCAGGCTGGGTAAGAATGGAGGATTGCTATGAAAATATTATGGGTATGTAATATTATGCTGCCGGCTATCGCGAAACGGTTGAATATGCCTTACAGTAACCGGGAGGGATGGCTTAGCGGGTTACTGGACAGAGTCATCTCTGAGCAGGACAGGAACCGGATAGAATTGGCAATCGCTTTTCCGGCGGATGAATCCGTGGGTGCATTTGATCAGGTGATGCAGTTGGGAGAGAATATGTCCTGCCATTGCTATGCCTTTGTGGAAGATTTGACAACGCCGGAGAAGTATGATGTGGAATTGGAGGATTATTTTAAATTGATCATAGATGATTTCCAACCGGATATTATGCACGTGTTCGGTACGGAATTTCCTCATGCATTGGCGAGTATCAGGGTTTTTCGGAATCCGGAACGTACGCTGGTCGGGATACAGGGACTGGTTTCCGCCTGCGCGAAGGTATATATGGCGGATCTGCCGGTAAAGGTGCAGAGACAGGTTACCTTCCGTGACATGGTGCGTAAGGACAGTATCAGACAGCAGCAGAAAAAGTTTGAAAAGCGCGGCGTGTATGAGATCGAAGCGTTGAAAAATGTAAAGCATATAGCGGGCAGGACGGATTTTGACCGCTCCGAGACGGCGAAGATCAATCCGGACGCCGCGTATCATTACCTGAATGAGACGCTGAGAAGTATTTTTTACCGTGACAGATGGAAGAGAAGCAGCTGCCAGACTTACCGTATTTTCTTAAGCCAGGGGGATTATCCTTTGAAAGGATTTCATTACATGCTCAAGGCGATGCCTAAAATATTAGAGCAATTTCCGGACGCGGAGCTATATGTGGCGGGAAGCAATATTTTAAGCCGGGAGACATGGAAGGATACGCTGAAGCTGCCGGCATACGGTAAATATTTACGGAAGCTGATCAAAGAGAATCATCTGGAAGATAAGGTGACAATGCTCGGACGGTTAAGCGCCGAGGAAATGAAGGAACAGTATTTGGCAAGCCATGTGTTCGTGTGCCCGTCAGCGTTGGAGAATTCGCCGAATTCCGTCGGCGAGGCGATGCTGCTGGGGGTTCCCTGCGTGGCGGCCAATGTGGGCGGCATACATAATCTGCTGACGGACGGCGGAGACGGTTTTTTGTATCCGCCGGGGGATGTAGACGCCCTTGCCGACCGGATCATAGAGATTTTTACAAAGGAAGCGATCGTGGACCGCATTACGGACAATGCCAGAAAACATGCCCGTGTCAATCACGATGCGAATCAGAATTATTACCGCCTGCTGAGGATTTACCGGGAGATGCTGTCATGACCTTTACATTTGTGTCGAATTATATCAATCATCATCAGATACCTCTGTGCGAGGCGCTCTTCCGGGAATTGGGGAAGGAATTTACTTTTATCCAGACTATGCCTATGGAGGAGGAGCGTGTGGCGATGGGCTGGAGTGTGGATACAGGGACGCTGCCCTATGTGGAGTGCCTGTACGAGGAGGAATATGACTGCCTTAAAAAAATAGCGGAGAGTGATGTGGCGCTTTTTGGCTGGACGGAGCGGGAGGATATCGTGGAATCCAGATTAAAAAGCGGCAAGACGACGCTGCGTGTCAGTGAGCGTCTTTACCGGGAAGGACAGTGGAAGGCGGTCTCTCCCCGCGGTCTGGCTGCGAAATATCATGAACACGTCAAATACCGCAGGCGGAACGTCTGTATGTTGTGTGCCGGCGCTTATACGGCATCGGATTTCCATTTGATCGGCGCTTATCCGGATAAGATGTTTAAGTGGGGCTATTTTACGGCGCTGAGAACGTATGAGGAAGCGCAGTTGGAAGCGTTAAAAATAAAAGACGGCGCGCTGCATATCGTCTGGGCGGGCAGGTTTATTCCCCTGAAGCATCCGGAGTATGTGGTCAGGCTTGCCGGGAGACTTAAAAGAAAAGGCTGTGAATATCACATCCATATGCTGGGAGACGGGGAAATGGAACCGTCCCTGCGGCAGGAGGTTGTTGATTCCGGACTTGCGGATTATTTTACATTTTATGGTTATACCGGGCCGGAGAAGGTGAGGGATGTGATGGAGAAGTGTCATATTCACCTTTTTACCAGTAATTATCTGGAAGGCTGGGGCGCCGTGGTCAATGAGGGCATGAACAGCGGGTGCGTGGAGGTGGTCAATGCGCAGGCGGGCGCGGCGCCGTATCTGATCCGGCACGGGGAAAACGGTTTGGTATACCCGGATGACAGTTATGAGAAGATGGAAGCGTTGGTGGAGGATCTGTTTGCCCATTGGGATGAGAGGAAAAAGATGGGGCAGGCAGCTTATGAAACCATCAGGGATACATGGAATGCGGAACATGCGGCGGAGGAGCTGCTGCGGTTTGCGGGGGAACTGCAGAAGGGAAGGATCGCGCCCGCCCGGGAAGGCCCCTTGAGCGCGGCGCCTGTGATCCGTCCCGGTAAGATGTACGAGAGTATGCTGCGCGGCAGACTGTAACGAAGTTGAGAGGCGTCACGATAGATATGAAAAAAATCAGTGTCATTGTACCGGTATACAATTCCATAGATTGTTTGGAAAGATGCGTGGAGTCGATCTGTGCACAGACTTATTCCGACTTAGAGATCATTCTGGTGGACGACGGCTCCACGGACGGTACGGACAGGCTGTGCGGGCGGCTGGCATTGCGGGACAGCCGTATCGTTGCTTATCATAAGAAAAACGGCGGGGCTTCTTCCGCGAGGAATCTGGGGATCAGGATGGCGTCGGGCGCATATCTGGGATTTGTGGACAGCGATGATTATATAGAGCCGTATGTCTATGAGGAAATGATGAAGGTGATTGCCGAAAAGGATTTTGATGTGGTGCAGATATCCCGTGATGAGGTGGACGAGGAAGGAAACCGGCTGCCGGATGTGTGTGTGCCGCCGGAGCGGCTCCGGTTCTGCGAGACAGAGACCTTTGTAAAAGAACTGCTGCTGCATCAGGGAGACTGCTCTTTCTGTACGAAGCTGGTGAAAAAGGAATTGTTTGCGAGACATCAATTTCCGGAAGGGGCGCTGAATGAGGATTTCCGATTGCTGGTAGAGATGCTGCAGGAGATCGACGGAATCGCCATTCTGCCCCAGCAGGGATATCATGTGGTGTGCCGTAAGGAAAGCACTACAAGGAAGAAAACGAAAGACAGTTTTTCACGGGTCTTTCTTGACATTGTGGATAACGCGGACCGTATGCAGGAAATTGTGGATAAAACATATCCGGCGCTGCATACGTATGCTGTCCGGTTTAATCTGTATCAACGGCTGGATTATCTGCTTCATGTGCCGGTTTCACAGATGACGGGTGAGAATGTATTTTACGGCAATGTGAAGAATTATTTGAGAAGCCATGTGGCGGATACGGTCAGGAATCCGTATCTGACGGGGAAGCAGAAAGTATACCTGCTGCTTTTGACGGCGGCGCCGAAGACGGTGAGAAGCGTTCATGCGGGGAAGATGGAGCGGCGTAAGTGCGTGGAACATAACAGTTAAAGGCAGAGCTTTAGAGACGGGCACAGGCCGGAGAATACGGAATCAGGCAATCGTAAAATTATGTGTATGGAGGCTTCGTTCAACCTCATGGAAGCAATAAAGAATAGAAAATTCTATATCGTATGTTTTGTCATCATCTGGGTCGTGCAGATGGCTGCGGCGTTCTATTTTTGTACCCGGAAACAGGGTTTCCATGAGGACGAATACTATACCTATTACTCCACGGCGCGTACTAACGGCTTCTATGTGGAGGACGGACAGTGGATGGACAGAGACGCCTATCGGAATGAGTTCGTGACGCTTCCGGGACAGCGGTTTCAGTATGGACTGGTGAAGCTGGTGCAGTCGTGGGATGTGCATCCGCCTGTGTATTATTGGGTATTCCATACGGCTGCTTCCCTGGCGCCGGGAGTATTTTCCAAGTGGATCGGGCTGTCTGTTAACCTGTTTTTTCACGGGATCAATCTTATTTTACTGACATATCTGTCATATTTGGTAAGCGGCGGCAACAGGGCGGCGGCGCTTACCGTGACGATGTTCTACGGACTGACGCCTGCGGCGGTCAGCGGCGTGGTCTTTATCAGAATGTATGAGATGCTCACCATGTGGGTGCTGTTGTGCGCGGCGCTGCATGTAAAGGCGGTTAAACTGCGGGAGGAAAGCAAAAGCTTTCTTTTCCTGACGGCAGTGATAACATATCTCGGTTTTCTGACACAATATTATTATGTTATATTTCTGTTTTTTATCGGGGCGGCATTTTGTATCTATCTGCTGTGGCGCGACCGCAGTATCCGCAGCTGCCTGCGTTACGGTGCAAGCCAGATCATTGCTTTTGCGCTGGCTTATCTGACCTATCCGTCCTGTTTGGGGCAGATGTTCCGCGGGCAGCGTGGCGCACAGGCGGCGGAGAATTTCAGGAATCTGTCCAACACGGGGGAACGTCTGCGGTTCTTCTATGATCTGTTGGATGAGTATGTGTTTGGAAAAATGCTGACGTGGGTCCTGCTGCTGGCGGCGGTATTGGCCGTGGCGGTATACGCTAAGGCGGGCAGGCGCAGGTTGCCGGAGTCAGACAGCTTGAAGCGGAATGGTCAGACGTCTGTTGCACGACAGAGCAAGCAGACTGCCACATGGAGAAAGGGCAGGACTGATATTGCTTATTGGATGCTTTTGGCTGCGGCGGGCGGTTATTTCCTAACGGTTTCCAAGACGGCGCTGCTGCTGGGAGATACTTCTAACCGCTACCAGCTTCCGGTCTATGGTGTGATCGTGCTGCTGCTCTTTGACGGTATCCGCCGGCTGGGGAGAGGGTGCGTGGCTGCCATGGGCGGAGGCGGAAACGCTGTCAGGACGTCCCGTTGTCTGGGCATTGCAGCGGTTTTCATCTGCCTGATTGTGGACATAATCGGTCTTGCGTCAGGCAGGGTCGTATTTCTCTATCCGGAGGATAAGCAGCAGGTAGAGTTCGCGCGGGAACGGGCCAAGGCGGATACGCCGGTGGTGTATGTTTATCAGACAGGAGCGGAATGGTGTATCTGGGATGTGACCAACGAACTTCTGGAATATCCGGCAGTGTATTTTGTCTCGGCTGACAGTGAATGGCCGATCGAAGACGAAAGAATCGCTGAGGCACGGGATCTGGTGGTATATCTGGCGGACGGCGCTGATGCGGATACGGAGCTTGGCAGGATACTCGGGGATACGCCGAACCTGACAGGTTATAAAGAGCAGGTATTTGAGGAGAAGTATTGTGACGTATATTATGTCCGATAGTCCTGAATAGAATATCAGCGGATCTCATCCGGCGAAGCCGCCGCACGGAAACGCCATGAAAATGTTCAGAGGGAGATTTATCATGCCGCAAGAAAAGAAAAAGCAAACGCATAACCATGCTTTGAATGCTGAACAGATCCGGGACTATCCGGCGGGAGACGGGATTGTCCGCGATATCAGGGAGTTATTGAAAAGCAATGTAAGAGCGGACGAACTGTCCGACGCCGTGTGGAAGGCTGTTGAGATTTTCCAGGGATATCAATTTCAAACATACCGGGGGCTTTGCTTTACCTATTCCGTAAAAGGGTATGAGATATTTGTAGACCGAAAGACCAAAAGCATTACGAGGTCATCAGTTGAAATTGCATTGATGAAAGCGGTTGAACTGCAGGGGAATGTATCCGGTCCGAAGAAGCTGAAGGTTTTTGGGGCAAGCTATTTATATCCGGTATTTATTCGGCTTGGAATAATAAAAACGGAAGACAAAGTCTGATTGCAAACAATTTGCCCCTATGCTATACTTAGAAACGATGCAGGAGATATTATTTCGGAGGAAAATCATGTTAAACGGCAAAACAATACTGATTACCGGAGGGACAGGTTCTTTCGGCAAATGCTTTACTAAATATGTACTGACACACTATGAACCGAAGAAGATCATCATTTATTCCAGAGATGAGTTTAAGCAGTGGATGATGCAAAATGAATTTGCGGCGTATGAAGAAAAGCTTCGGTTTTTTATCGGGGATGTGCGTGATGCGGAACGTTTGAAAAGGGCCTGCGAGGGCGTAGATTATATTATTCATGCGGCGGCGTTAAAACAGGTGCCTGCCTGCGAGTATAATCCCAACGAAGCGATTAAGACCAATATCCATGGCGCCATGAATGTGATTGACGCGGCATTGGATTGTAATGTGCACAAGGTAGTCGCCCTGTCCACGGATAAGGCGGTCAATCCGGTGAATCTGTATGGCGGGACCAAGCTTGTATCGGACAAGCTCTTTGTGGCGGCCAATGCTTATGCCGGCACTAAAGATATCAATTTTTCCATTGTAAGATACGGTAACGTGGCAGGAAGCCGCGGCTCCGTGATCCCGTTTTTCCATAAACTGATTCAGGGCGGGGCTGCAGAGCTGCCGATCACCGATCTTCGTATGACCAGATTCTGGATCAGCCTGACGGAAGGCGTGGAGCTGGTGATTAAAGCGTTGGCGGAGGCAACCGGAGGAGAGACTTTTATCAGCAAGATCCCTTCTTTTAAGATTACGGATCTGGCGGAGGCTATGCTGCCGGGCTGTAAGATCAAGGAGACGGGGATCCGTCCGGGCGAGAAGCTGCATGAGATTATGGTGACGACAGAGGATTCCATGACTACTTATGAGTATGAAAAACATTTTATTGTATATCCGCAGATGACATGGAACAACAGACAGCAGCCGGATTTAAGCGGTAAGAAGGTAGAGGAAGGCTTTTCCTACAGTTCCGGCAGCAACACGGAGTGGCTGAGCGTGGAAGATATCAGAGAGCTGTTAAAGGACGTAGAACTGGAGAAGTAAAGAGAATTGTGACCATATAAAAGGACATGTGCATACTGCATGTCCTTTATGTATATAATTGACAGGGAACGCGGCTTGTATTTTCAATATTTGTACGATAAAGAAAGAAGGTAAAAGAACGATGAACAAACCTGCGATCGAGGGAGGAACTCCCGTCAGGGATACTAAGATTTTCTACGGTCATCAGTACATAGATGACGCGGATATCCAGGCGGTGACGGATGTATTAAAAAGCGATTATCTGACCTGCGGACCGAAGATTACGGAATTGGAGCGGAAATTATGTCAGGTCACGGGCGCAAAATATGCGGCGGTGTGCAGTAACGGTACGGCGGCGCTTCATATTGCGGCGCTGGCGGCAGGCGTAGGAGAAGGGGACGAGGTCATCACTACACCGATCACGTTTGCGGCATCGGCGAACTGCGCGCTCTATTGCGGAGCAAGACCGGTTTTTGCGGATATCAACCCGGAGACATACAACATCGACCCGGCTAAGGTGCGGGAGGCTGTTACGCCGAAGACCAAAGCGGTGGTGGCAGTGTCCTATACGGGACAGTCTGTGGAATTGGAGCCGCTTAAGAAAATCTGTAAAGAGAATCATTTGACCTTGATCGAAGACGGCGCGCATGTGATCGGCACGAAGTATAACGGTCAGCCTAACGGCTCTGTTGCGGATATGACTACTTTCAGTTTTCATCCGGTGAAAACCGTGACAGGCGGCGAGGGCGGCGCCGTGCTCACAAACGATGAAACTTTATATAAGAAACTGCTGCTTTATCGTTCTCATGGTATTACCAGAGATGAACGGCAGATGGAGCATGAGCCGGACGGGCCATGGTATTATGAGCAGATTGCGCTGGGTTATAATTATCGTATGACAGATATGCAGGCGGCGCTGATCATCAGCCAGCTTGACAAGCTGCCGATGTTCCGTAAGCGCAGAAAAGAAATAGTGGCGAGATATAACGAAGCATTTGCCGGGATTCCGGGCATTTTCGTACAGAAAGAGATTCCGGAGTCCGATACCACAAGACATTTGTATATCCTGCGTATCGTGCCGGAGAAATTGAAGATTAACAGAAAGCGGTTCTTCGAGGCGCTTGCCGCCGAGAATGTATGCTGCAACGTGCATTATATACCGACCTACTATTTCCCGTACTATGAGAAGCTGGGATATCATAAAGGATTATGTCCCAATGCCGAGAAGCTGTATGAGGAAATTATTTCGCTGCCGCTTTATTATGCCATGAGTGATGAAGACGTGGAGAGCGTTATTGCGGCAGTGACTAAAATTGCCGTATATTACGCCGTATAGACAGGCGATCGGCACGGCTCCCGGGAGGAAAATATATATGAAACTATCCATCATTGTCCCCGTCTATAACATGGCGGCGGATCGGAAATTAGAATATTGCCTGAATTCTCTCGTAAATCAGACCATAGAGGATTATGAGATCATCGCCGTGGACGATTGTTCGACAGACGCTTCCTGGGACATTTTGCAGAGCTATGAAAAAGAGTATCCTGAGAAGCTTCGCGCCATCCGTTCAGAGGTTAACCAGAAACAGGGCGGCGCCAAGAATATCGGTATGGAGGCAGCCCGCGGCGAATGGATCGGATTTATTGACAGTGACGACTGGATCACGCCGGATTTTTACGAAAGGCTGATTGCCAGAGGGGAAGAGACGGGAGCCGATATGGTAGGCTGTGATTATCACCTTACGAGTGAGCACAGCATGAAAATCGGACAGATTGTGCACAACAACAAGCCGGAACAGACGGGGATCCTGGACGAGGAGAAATACCGCTCCCTGATTTTGGACGGCGGCAGCCTGGTGGTGAAGGTATATCGCAGGGAAATTGTGATCGATCATCCGAGCCGTTTTCCGACAGGCATTTTCTATGAGGACAATGCGCTGGCGAATTCGTGGATGCTTCGCGCAAAGCATTTTGAGTATATTGAAGAACCGTTATATTATTATTATCAGCACGACAATTCCACTGTGCATACGATCAGCGTGAAGCGCTGCGAGGACCGTATGGAGGCGGCGCGGATCATGCTTCGGGAGGCAAAGGAATACGGTTATTTTAAACAGTATTTTCCGGAACTGGAATTTACTTTTGCCGCGTTGTTCTATGTGAATACGCTGTTTACCTATATGCAGGGAGTGCGGCCGGTACGGGCAGGATTCGTTCGCCGGCTGGGACAGGAGATGCTTAGGAATTTTCCTGATTTTCAGAAGAACCGGTATTATGCGGAACGTATCGGCACGGAGGAAAAGAAGCTGGTACAGATGCAGCTTGCCTCTACGAGCCGGTTTATTTTATATTATAAGCTGTTATGGGGATACCGGAATCTGCGCAAGAGGCTGAGAGTCAAAAGGTAAGTAAATAAGGATAGAAAACGAAAGAATGCAGACGAAAGAAATATCTTTAAGATGTAAAATTATATATGCCGCGGTGGTATGTCTGGTGATTGTGCTTTTGCTGCTTGGCAATGAGGGCGGCCAGCCGTTGGAATACACCGGTTCCGAACTGCAGCATTCGGTCGGGCTGATTGATTCGGAGAGCGCTCTGGTGATCAGCGAGGCGGTAGCGAGAACCGGTTCCATAGCCGGCACGCCTCAATATGTGATGAATAAGGGAAGTTATACCGCCTGCCTGACTTACAGTACGGACAGCGAAGATTCCGTTTTGGAGTTATGGGAACAGGGAAGTAAGATCGGGGCATGGCCTATTCCGGCGGATCAGGAGAGGATGAGCGTGGATTTCACCCTGTCTAAAGACATGAAGCAGCTGCAGTTAAAAATCAATTACAGCGGGCAGGGCGAATTAAGAATTAAAAAGCTGGAATTGTCTCCCCATGGTATGTTTTATACAGATACTTATTTCTTTGTGGCAGTCTTTGTGCTTTTGAATGTGTTGGGGTATGCGTATGTCAGAAGCGGCAGAAAGCGGATTACGCAGGAGCGGCTGACAGACTATAGCATTATTTTGGGCGTAGCGCTTTTGGCGACATCGCCCATGATGCAGACATATTTATATAACGGAGATGATCTGTGTTATCATCTGGCGAGGCTGGAAGGCTTAAAGGATGGTATTCTGGACGGACAGATCCCGGTCAATATCCTGCCGGACGGTTTGAAAAGCCATGGATATCTGAATGTTATGTACCCGTATCTGTTTTTGTACATAGGAGCATTTCTGCGCATATGCAGAGTGTCCCTTGCCTTATCCTATAAGGTCCTGATTTTCCTTGCTAATTTAGGCTCGGCAGCCAGCGCTTATGTGGCGATGAGATCGATGGTTAAATCACGCAGAAGCGTGATGCTCGCCGTGGTATTGTATACGCTGATGCCCTATCGGTTTACAAATATTTTTTCCAGGGGAGACTTGGGAGAGACTCTGGCGCTTATCTTCTGGCCGCTTGTCATTGCGGGATTGTACCATGTGCTTATCGGAGAACGCAGGAAGTGGTATTATCTGGTGATCGGATTCAGCGGTGCACTGCAGAGCCATATTTTGAGCGCCGCTTTTGTATCGGCGTTCTGTGTGGTTACCGCCCTGGTTTACTGCGGACGTATTATCCGGGAAAAAAGATATATAGAGATCGGTAAAGCGGCGGGACTTTCCATTCTTTTGAATGTGTGGTATCTGGTCCCTTTTATGACATATTATTTCGCTGAGGATATTTGCAAAGACAGTCTCAGGTGGAGCGGTTATTTTGACCAGTCCATCAATCTCTCCAATCTGACGCAGACGCTGAGTTTATACAATAAGCAGTATTTTTCGCTTGGGCTGGCGCTTTTGGGATGTCTCGGCATCGGTATCGTTTATCTGCTTTGCGAAAAGCGCGGTGAGAAAACGGAACTGGACGGATATTTGCTGTATCTGCTGATTTTGGGATGTTTTCTGACGTTTATGACGACAGGCTATTTCCCCAGCAGGGCGCTGCTTGCCAACAGCGTGTTTGAGAATATCGCAACTATGATTCAGTTCCCGTGGCGCTTCTTGGGACCTGCATCGGCTTGTATTTTGTTTGTGGGCGCGATCGGGCTGTCCCGTTCGGAGATCATCAAACCTTATCGCAATATTGTGTTTGCCATGCTTGTGGGATTGAATCTGCTTATCATCGTGTCCGTGCCTGCGGACAACAACCATATGCCCTATGATAATGCGGAGGCGGTGGCGTCGAAGGGACATGAGAGTAAGCTGGCTGCGAACATTGGGCTTTTCTATCCCCACGAATGGCGCCTTGACGGCGCGGCGGAGGAGAGGCTGACCAGCAGTGTCATCAGTTCCGATCTGAATACCGTAACAGTCCTGGATTATCAGAAGAAGGGGACCAAAGCGGTTGTGTCCTACCGCGCTTCAACGGATGACGGCTACATAGAATTGCCTATGCTAAGCTATATCGGGTATCGTGCCTATGACGAAAATGGCGATGCGGTCACAATAGAGCGGGGAGATGCCGCCAGAATCCGGTTTGCGGTAAAGGGCGACGGTGCGGAGCACCGGATCTACGTGCGGTATGGCCCGGTAGCGGGATTTGTGATCGCGAACATTATATCCGCCATGACCATTATAGGATGTGTATGGTATTTGTTACGGGGCAGGCAAAAGGAACATCCGCCGGAGAACGGATGCCGGGATGACGGAATGTTATTTTAACAGCGCTTGTGCAATCCGTTTAGCGCCCTGACCATCCAGAAAAGCTCTCATACATTGGGAGCTTTTTTTACGTGCTTTTACATTAACTGACATTTGTGTCAGAAAACTAAGGATGCTTGCTATAACGGAACCGTTTATAGCCGGGAGGCTTCCTGAGGAAGAGCCGGATGCTGCGTTGGAGATTTTTCCGCCGCGGATGTCACCCGCAAAGGGAATGAGCCCTTTTTGGGAAAAGGTTTCCGCAGCGGTGCGTTGGTTTTCGGCCATCAGATAGCTGACTGTGGGGACGCCTACGGCACATAATTCACACAGCGTTGTGCCTCCGGCAGAAACTGCCAGATCGCAGGACGCCATCAGGGACGCCATATCGGCAACGCCTTCATGGATGTGGATATGCGCGTTTGTCTCGGCCATAGCCAGCAGCGCATCAAAACGGGAGTTGGCTTTGCCGGTAATAATGTGATAGTCACATTCGCGAAGCGGTTGGTAAGCTTCGTCGGCACTGTGTAAAATATCTTGCAATAATCGCTCCGCAACGCCATAAGGGTCTGTGCCCCCGGTGGACAGCAGGATGTTTTGAACAGAGGCGCGGACAGTATAAGAGGGCTGCTCAAACTGCTCCCGCAGAGGTGTATATTGCGGGCCTAATAATTTGCACACCGCATTTCCGTAGTATGCACAGTCTGTTTCCGTGTCATAATGGATGAGCAGATCCACTTCACAGGAGAAGCTTCTCAGGTCGTCCAAATAGGCAATCTTACAGTGAGGGCGCAGCGTTGCAAAATACGCGGGAGAAGCAAAATATGAGTCTATAAAAACCCAGGGTTTATCGCCGACCTGTTCTCTTTGTGCAGTCTGTATGGCCAAGACAGCCTGCGCAGCCTCTCTCTCCATGTCCAGATAGGAGATGAGCGCGGGCAGTTCCTCATACATTCTGCTGTAATCGCTGTGCAGGCAGTGGACAGCGAATTCGCCGGGAGCAGTAAACCGCTCCTGCAAAAGCGCAAGGCTCTCTTCATCCGATACAATAAAGGTTACGCGGGCATTCGCCTTCGCGCAGGCACGTGCGATGGCAAGGCAGCGCATGATATGCCCTGTGGCAATTTCCGCATTCCCGTCTGTTCTAAAGTAAATATCAGTTAAATCCGTCATAGCCTGTCTGTCCTCCCAAACGATAATAGTTAGATCATTGTAAATATGCCCGTACCGCATCACGGCGGCATCGGGATTAATTGTAGTATACCGGTTCCGCGGCTGAAAGGCAAATAGTATTGCTATTAGGAAAATCTCTGGCATGCGTTATGAGAATGACAGCCTTGAAAGGAAAAAATAATTCGCACTAATTTTACAGAAGGCGAGCCTC
>CAZPSD010000034.1:0-20648 GCA_964589055.1 uncultured Bacteroides sp. | reverse complement strand
AACCACAAGGGATTGCCGGATTTATTTCAGATATTTACTTCAAAACTCAGGAGATATAGACGGCGCCTGCGGGCAGTTGCGCAGAAGACACATTGAAGCGGCGGCGGAAAAGCTGCCTTGAATTTGGTTTTACCCTGTGTTATGATTGAGACTGATGTGGTAAATACTAGAAGCAAAAGAAAACATTAGGAGGAACTTACAGTGCTTAAGTCCTATGCGATAACGGATATCGGACAAAAAAGACAACTGAATCAGGACTTTATCTATCTGTCGGAGACTCCTATCGGCAATCTGCCTAATGTATTTATTGTGGCAGATGGCATGGGGGGACACAATGCGGGGGATTATGCTTCCCGCTATGCAGTGGAAACTGTAGTAGAGGAAATAGGCGCTTCCTTTGAAAAAAATCCCGTTAAGATCATGGGCAGGGCGATCGATGAGGCTAATACGCTGATCCGTAGAAGAGCACAGGAAGACATATCTCTTAACGGTATGGGAACTACGATGGTTATCGCTACCTGTATCGGGAAATATTTAGAGGTTGCCAATGTGGGAGACAGCAGACTCTATGTGGTTCGTTCCAATCAGATAGAACAGATCACGCAGGATCATTCCCTGGTGGAAGAGATGGTCCGTATGGGCGGGATTGACAGAGAGTCAGCGAGAAATCATCCGGATAAAAACATTATTACCCGGGCGATCGGCGCAAGGGATTACGTGGAAGCCGATTTCTTTAATTTGGAATTACAGACGGGAGATATGGTTTTACTTTGTTCCGACGGTTTGACTAATATGATAGAAGACGAGATGATATACCGGATCTTGACAAACGGCGAAAGTCTGAAGGACAGAGTGGAGGAACTGGTAAAGACAGCAAACCAGAATGGCGGCAAGGACAATATATCAGTGATCGTTGTTGAACCACTGGCAGACGAGTAAGTTATAAGCAGCAGGCTGAGAGAAAGGCATGGATGTTGGCATGATTAAGATAGGAATGATGATCGGAGACCGGTATGAGATTTTAGAGAAGATCGGCACCGGCGGAATGTCAGATGTGTATAAAGCCAAAGATCATAAGTTAAATAGATTTGTTGCGGTTAAGGTGTTGAAGCAGGAATTTAGCGAAAATGCGAATTTCGTATCAAAGTTCCGTGTAGAAGCGCAGGCGGCAGCAGGGCTTATGCATCCCAATATTGTTAATGTGTATGACGTTGGAGAAGAAAGCGGTATCTACTACATTGTCATGGAATTGGTAGAAGGTATTACGTTAAAAAAATATATCGAGAAGAAAGCAAGACTTTCCGTAAAAGAAGCGATCAGTATTGCGATTCAGGTATCCATGGGTATTGAGGCGGCACATAATAATCATATTATTCACCGCGATATCAAGCCCCAGAATATTATTATCTCTAAAGAAGGTAAGGTAAAGGTGACGGATTTCGGTATTGCCAAGGCAGCTACCAGCAATACCATTACATCAAATGTGATGGGATCCGTACATTATACATCACCGGAACAGGCAAGAGGCGGTTACAGCGACGAGAAGAGTGATATCTATTCGCTGGGTATTACGATGTTTGAGATGCTTACGGGCAGAGTGCCTTTTAACGGAGAAACGACGGTGGCAATCGCCATCAAGCATATTCAGGAAGAATTGCCTTCTCCGAGAGAGTATGTGCCGGAGATTCCGATCAGTGTCGAACAGATCGTGTGCAAATGCTGTCAGAAAAGCCCTGACCGCAGATATCAGTCTATGGCAGAGTTGATCGTGGATCTGAAACAATCCCTGATCAATCCTGACGAAGATTTTGTCAAGGTCATTGATCCTGATGAAGAAGCTTCCACCAGAATGATTACTGATAAGGATATGGCGCAGATCAAGCGTCAGTCCGAGAAGCGGGATTCCATGGAGGAAGCAATGCGTTTAAAGAAAGATAATTTGCGTACTTACGTGGAAGATGAGGAAGACGAAGAAGAGGAAGAAGACTGGGATCCGGATGAGGACGATGAAGATTATGATCCTAAAATGGAGAGGATTACTACGATTTTGGCAGTCGTTGCAGCTCTGCTGATCGGCTGTATCGTGCTCTTTCTGATCGGAAGAACTTTCGGTATTTTCAGTTTCGGTTCCGCGGGAACGGAAGAGCAGGCAACACATGGGGAAACCGAACAGGTGGAAATGATCCGGGTTGTGGGAATGCATGTGGATGAGGCTAAATTAGCTTTATTAGAATTGGGATTGACACCGGAGATTCAATATGAAGTAAACAGCGCCTATGCAGAAGGAACTGTATTGCGTGCCAGTGTGCAGGACGGTCTTATGGTAGATAAGGGAACCAACATAATCCTGACGGTAGCAGAAAGCACAGAGGGTGTAACAGTTCCGGGAGTGACAGGCAAATCTCAGACGGAAGCAACTTCTATTCTGGAAAATGCGGGATTTGTAGTCAGCGTGACGGAAAGCTATGATTCTGTGGTGGAGAGCGGATATGTTATCTCACAGTCGCCTGAGGAAAACACCACGGCGCCGGAAGGTTCTTCTATCACAATCCGCGTCAGTCAGGGAACGGAAGAGAATAAAGTCAGAGTGCCGAATGTGGTGGGGCTGACGGAAATGGACGCTGTGGCAAGTCTGACGGAGAGCGGCCTGACAGTCGGTACGGTGACAGAGATCACAAATGAAGACGCTTCCTTGACGGATTTGGTATGTTATCAGAGTTATTCCGTAGGATCTTATGTAGAGAAGGGGACGGCGATTGATTTGAAGGTAAGCACAGGACCATCCCAGGTGACCTACCGTTATTCGGAAGGTATTACGGCGCCTACGGAGGATGCTGATTACCATAGTGGAATGACGGTTACTGTTACCGTGACTACTGCGGACGGGACGCAACTGCTTAGCACCCAGACTTCTTCCTTTCCGGTAGCTGTTAATTATACGGGGATCAAGTCGGCAACGGGCGTGATTACCTTTACCTTTACGGTTCAGACAGAAGAGACGACGACAACAGATCCGGATACGGGAGAAACCGTGACTACACCCGGTACTACCCAGGAAAAGACAGTAACGAGAGAAATAAACTTCACACAAGAATAGGGTAGTTCTGAAGCACGATGCGTTGTGCTGACGGGAAAGTCTGGAAGGCTGCCTACAGCTTTATCATGCGGGCTGGGGAAGAAGTGTATGCAAGGTAAGATTATCAAAGGAATCGCAGGGTTCTATTATGTCCATGTGGAGAAACATGGCATCTATGAGTGTAAGGCGAAAGGAATTTTCAGAAAAGATCATGTGAAACCCTTAGTGGGGGATAATGTGATTGTAGATATACTGGATGAAACGCAGATGCTCGGCAATATCCGGGAAATATTACCGCGAAAGAGCGCACTGTCCAGACCGGCGGTCGCCAATGTGGATCAGGCGCTTGTTATCTTTGCAATAGTGAAGCCGAATCCGAATTTTAATCTGCTGGACAGATTCTTGATTCGGATGGAACGGCAAAATCTTCCGACGGTTATTTGCTTTAATAAGCAGGACATTGCTTCCGCGCAGGAAAAAGAAGCGCTGCAAAAGGCTTATGAGACATGCGGTTACAGGGTGTGCTTTGTCAGTGCCTTGGAGAATGAGGGACTGGACCAGGTTAGGGAACTGCTGGCTGGTAAAACCACTACGGTGGCGGGACCCAGTGGTGTGGGGAAATCATCCCTGATCAACCGGCTTGCGCCGAAGGCGAATATGGAGACCGGAGCCATCAGCGAGAAGATAGAACGGGGAAAGCATACCACAAGACATTCGGAGATCATAGCCCTGGGCGATGCGGCTTATATTGTAGATACACCCGGTTTTACTTCTCTGGATATTTCGGAGATTACCAAAGAAGAACTGGGAACTTATTATCCGGAGTTTGTGCAGTATGAGCCCTACTGTAAATTCAGCGGCTGCGCACATATCAGTGAGCCATCCTGCGGCGTGAAGGCTGCTGTGGAGGAAGGGAAAATCAGCCGGGTACGGTATGAGAATTATAAGGTGCTGTATCAGGAGTTAAAAGAGATTAAACGATATTAGATTTGAGAAAAGGACATTGTTTTGATGTCCTTTTCTTGCATTTTGGTTATAGTGTCATATAATTTGGTTAGTTTAAACTAACCAATAGCTGCTTGATGCGGATGGCTTTATAATGAGGGTAAATGAAAAGACTAAATTAAGCATTGCAATGATCCTGGGGATGCTCGGATGTCTCTGTTATGGCGGAGGGGACTGGCTGATGTTGTATGGAAGACCTGCGCATGAAGGGATTCCCTATTGGCTTACGGAGGGTGTCATAGAGATTGCGCCATGGAGAAATAATCTGGCCATGGCTTTGGCATTAAGAGCAGTTCAGATTGGAAGAATACGCTGATTGCGCTGGGAGAGCGGGCGGTAGAAGAAGAACGGATTGAGAATGCCATCGGGTATTACCGCATGAGCGAGTTTTTTATGTATGACGGTGATCCGGATAAAGAGAAATACTATACCTTGGCAACGGATATGTTTTACGAGTATTATGCAGCGTATTTCAAGGCTGCTGACGGCGGAAAACCGATGGTAGAGCGCGTGGAGGTACCTTATGAGGAAGTGAAGCTTCCGGTTATGCATGTGACTCCGGAAGGGGATAAGAAAGGCGTTTTGCTGATACATGGAGGGAATGATTCTTACTTTGAGGAATTTTTCTTTCCGATTCTTTATCTGAGACAAAAAGGATATGAAGTGTATCTCTTTGAAGGACCGGGGCAGGGCGGTGTGGTCAGAATCCGGAAGAAGCATTTTACCCATGAATGGGAGAAACCGGTAAAAGCGGTGTTGGATTATTTTCATTTGGAGGATGTGACGATTGTCGGCGTGTCCCTTGGCGGCTATCTGGCGCCCAGAGCTGCAGCTTTCGAACGAAGAATCGCTAAAGTGGTGGCATTCAACAATCCGCTGATGCAGTTCTGTCTGTATATTGTTATGGTGTTTATCATTGAACGCGGCGGCCATGATGAACTGATTGCACAGAAGGGACAATATTATCAGCTTTATACAGGTGCGTTTGAATTAGAATAAACGTAACAGATAATCTGCAAAGGGATAATTTATTAGATAATACGATAGTTAAAATACGTTGTTTACAAACAAAGGAATTTTAGCAAAATAATAGAAGAAAATATAAATTGCGCGCCAGAGTTGCAATATAGACTTTTGAGCCTTTATATGGTAATATATAAAACTGTATCAGGGCTCTTTTCTTTTATAATAAAGTTTTTGTCAATGGGAAAGGATTTAAAAGGAAAGAAGCATAAGACCTAATACAATAAGAAATATGTGCAGCAGATTGTGCAGTAAAATTATAGAGAAAGGCGAAAACACTTATAATACAAAGGATTTTCGGACAGGTATGATAAAGTATGAAACTCGGAATCGTGGGTCTCCCGAATGTAGGCAAAAGCACCCTTTTTAACTCTTTAACGAAGGCGGGAGCGGAATCCGCCAATTATCCTTTCTGCACCATTGATCCCAATATCGGTATCGTGGCAGTGCCGGATGAACGCTTAAAACTTTTGGGCGATATGTATCATTCCAAGAAGGTTACGCCGGCAACCATAGAGTTTGTAGACATTGCCGGACTTGTAAAAGGCGCGTCTAAAGGAGAGGGACTTGGCAACCAGTTTCTCAGCAATATCCGTGAAGTGGATGCCATCGTACACGTGGTACGCTGCTTTGAAGATACGAATATTGTCCATGTAGACGGCTCTATAGATCCGCTGCGGGATATCGAAACCATTAACTTAGAGCTGATCTTTTCCGATATTGAGATTTTGGACAGAAGAATCGCCAAGACTGCCAAACTTGCCAAGATGGACAAGACAGCAGCAAAGGAGTATGCACTGCTTGAAAAAATTAAGGCACATTTGGAAGAAGGGAAACTGGCGAGGACTTTTGAGACGGATGATGAGGACGAGCTGGCGTATCTGTCTTCTTACAATCTGCTAACCTATAAGCCGGTGATTTTCGCAGCCAATGTGGCGGAGAATGACATTGCCAACGATGGCGCGGATAACGCAGGAGTTGCCAAAGTAAAGGAATTTGCGGCACAGACAGGCAGCGAGGTATTCGTGATCTGTGCACAGATCGAGCAGGAGATCGCGGAACTGGATGAAGAAGAGAAGGCTATGTTCTTAGAGGATTTGGGACTCTCCGAGTCAGGATTGCAGAAGTTAATCAAAGCCAGCTATTCTCTGCTTGGGCTGATGAGCTTTCTGACAGCGGGAGAGGATGAGACAAGAGCATGGACGATTAAGATCGGTACAAAAGCACCTCAGGCAGCGGGTAAAATACATACCGATTTCGAGAGAGGCTTTATCAAAGCAGAGGTTGTCAATTACAAGGATCTGCTGGAGCAGGGATCTCTTGCTGCAGCCAGGGAAAAGGGTCTTGTGGGCATGGAAGGTAAGGACTATGTAGTGCGGGACGGAGATGTGATTTTGTTCCGGTTTAATGTGTAGTATTTGCATATAGCTGCTTTTGATTTGAAAGGTAGTATGTCTGCGGAAAGGAAGGCAGGATATTATGGATGTCAAAGATATAGCATTTCCCAATTTGGGGATATATCTTAGAAATGTTCCGAAAAGCTTTAGCATATTTGGATTTGAGATTGCGTTGTACGGTGTGATTATTGGAATCGGCGTGCTGTGCGGCGTGCTGCTGGCGGCGCATGTGGCGAAGAAGGAAAAGCTGGATGCGGATATCATTTGGGATTTCGCAATCTACGCCATTATTTTTTCTATCATAGGCGCCAGAATTTACTATGTGGTTTTTTCATGGGATATGTATAAAGACAACCTGATCGAAATATTCAATCTTCGTAAGGGAGGTCTGGCAATCTACGGCGGCGTGATAGCAGCTTTTCTTACGCTGTGGGTGTACTGTAAAATCAAGAAACAAAGTTTTCTTCGGATTGCGGATATTTGTGTGCCCGGCTTGGTATTGGGGCAGGCGATCGGCCGCTGGGGCAATTTCACAAACAGAGAGGTATTCGGTGAGTATACGGATTCCCTGTTGGCAATGCGGCTTCCGATCGATATGGTCAGAAGCAGTGATATCTCTGAGAAGATCGCAAATCATATTGTGGAGGGTACGAACTATATTCAGGTACATCCTACTTTTCTGTATGAAAGTTTATGGAATCTGGTATTGCTGGTTATTATGCTGTGTTACAGACGGCACAAGAAATTTGAAGGGGAACAGTGGCTGCTGTATTTAGGAGGTTATGGACTTGGCAGGGCATGGATTGAGGGAATCCGTACGGATACGCTGTTTCTTCCCCACACGACAATTGCAGTATCCCAGCTCTTAGCGGTTGTCTTGTTTGTTGTGGCGATAGCTGCGGATGTGCTGGTCAGGTTATATTTGAACAAAAAAGGAACAAAAACACCTACGGTGACAATAGAAGCGGATAAAAAGAGTGAATAACTATTATTTTGATATAGAATAGCCATTGAGATTAACGGCAGGTAATAGAAAATACATGGTTAGTGTAATATGAGTATGATAAAAGGATGAATAAATCCCGTGCAGAGTTTGCGCGGGATTTTTTATATGCATTTATTGCACATTTCCCTTGCATTATGCTCCGTTTTAGTATAGAATTAGGATAAAAGTGGTGGAAAGTGGAGTGAAGTGGAATAAAGTGGTGATTTTTAACCGGATTCTGAAACCTCACTGTTTCCGTGGCAGACCACTTATGTGTTTTAAAGTGTATAGATAGTAGTAAGTAGCTGCTGACTAGCACTTGGGGCAGGGTGATTGAATATGTTTATGGGAGAATACAATCACACAATCGATGCGAAAGGCAGGCTGATCGTTCCCTCTAAATTCAGGGAAACCCTTGGAGACACCTTCGTGGTAACCAAAGGTTTGGATGGCTGTCTGTTTGTGTACGATAATGAAGAGTGGAGTATCTTCGAAGAAAAACTGAAATCACTGCCCATTACGAATAAAGAAGCCAGACAGTTTGTGAGATTCTTTCTGGCGGGAGCAGCAGAAGTAGAAGTAGATAAACAGGGACGTATTCTGGTTCCTAATGTACTGAGAGAGTTTGCAGAGTTAAATAAAGATGTAGTGCTTATCGGTGTGGCAAGCCGTATAGAAATTTGGAGCAAAGAACGTTTCAACGGCATGGCAGCTTATGAGGACATGGATGAGATAGCAGAGCATATGGCAGAACTTGGATTGGGAATCTGATGGGGGAGAAGAGATGGAATTTAAACATACATCAGTTCTTTTAGGGGAAACCATTGATAATCTGCATATTAAACCGGACGGCATCTACGTAGACGGTACGTTAGGCGGCGGCGGTCATTCTTACGAAATAGCTTCCAGGTTAAGCGGGGGCGGCAGACTGATTGGCATTGATCAGGATGGAGACGCTATTGAGGCGGCGGGTAAGAGATTGGAGCCGTTTGCAGACAGAATCACACTGATACGCAGCAATTACTGCAATGCAAAGGAAGCGCTGAGACAGATCGGCGTTGAGAAAGCAGACGGTATTGTACTTGACTTAGGAGTATCTTCTTTTCAGTTAGATAATGCAGAAAGAGGATTCTCCTATAAATACGATACAGGGCTGGACATGAGGATGGACATAAGACAATCCTTAAGCGCCAGAGAAATCGTAAATGACTATTCGGAGATGGAATTATTCCGTGTCATCAGAGATTATGGAGAAGAACAATTTGCTAAAAATATTGCAAAGCATATTGTGAATGCCAGAAAAGACAAGCCTATTGAGACGACGGGTGAACTGAATGGCATTATCAAGGCATCGATACCGGCGAGGATGCGGGCGACGGGAGGACATCCCTCCAAGAAAACTTTTCAGGCGATTCGGATTGAATGTAACAGAGAATTGGAAGTATTAAAAGATTCCTTGGATGATTTGATAGAAATGTTAAATCCGGAAGGCAGAATCTGCATTATTACTTTTCATTCTTTAGAGGATAGAATTGTGAAATCCGCTTTCCGTAAAAATGAAAATCCATGCACCTGTCCGCCGGATTTCCCGGTATGCGTGTGCGGACAAGTATCGAAGGGCAAAGTAATCACTAAAAAACCGATTTTACCCTCACAGGAAGAACTTGCAGCCAATAAAAGATCTAAGAGCGCAAAGCTGCGAGTGTTTGAAAAAGCATAATAATAACCATAGGAAGGTAACAGGAAATGGCAGCAGCACAAAGAAACAGGCAATCAAGAGCAACAACTCCAAACCGTACGGCAAACAACCGAAGCAGGTATTATGTACAGGGGAATGTTGTCAGAAAGTTAGATGTCGCAAGAGAAATCGAGAAACAGCCACAGAAGAAGATCAGCAATACCACACGTAAGAACAGAGAAAAAGCAAAGAACATGAATGCCGGATATGTGGTATTTTTGTGCGCGGCGCTTGTTGCTACCGGTCTTATTCTGATTAATTATATCGGGTTACAGTCTGATATCACAAACAGCGTACAGCACATTTCGGCATTGGAGAGCCAGTTGAACGAGTTAAAGCTTGCAAATGATGAGGAATATAGCAGAATAACAAGCAGCGTGGACTTGGAGGAAATCAAGAGAATTGCTATTCAGGAACTGGGGATGCAATATGCGCAGGAAGGACAAGTTGTTACCTTTGCCAGTGAAAACAGCGATTATGTGAAACAGATGGCGGATATCCCACAGCAATAAGGTATGAAGCTGCATTAAGATTGTAAAGCGCCAGAGGACAAAAAGAAATAAGCAGGTGAGAATATTTGAGTGGTCAGAATAGAAGAAGGGCTGTAAACAAATTTACGATTAAAATGCAAAAAAAACTGTTATTATTATATTTAATAGTATTGGCAGCTTTCATAGGGTTAAGTGTCCGTTTGATCATGATCAACAGAGATAACGGAGAAGAATATAAAAAGCAGGTATTGTCGCAGCAGGAATATGATTCTACGACAATACCTTTTAAGCGTGGAGCGATCGTTGACGCCAACGGAACGATTCTGGCAGTCAGCAATAAAGTATATAATGTGATCCTTGATACGAAGCTGCTGCTGCAGAAAGATGAATATTTGGAGCCTACCTTGAATGCACTCAAAAAATGCTTTGATGTCGACACCAATACGGTGAGAACCTATATTGCGGAGCATCCGACCTCCTCTTATTATGTGATGGCGAAGCGTGTGGAATATGATAAGATGAATGCATTTCAGGAGATGCAGAGCGATCCGGAGACCGGCGCCAATATCAAAGGCGTATGGTTCGAGGATGAGTATAAAAGAGAATATCCCAACGGTTCTCTTGCCTGTGATGTGATTGGTTTTACTACCAGTGATAATGTGGGCACTTATGGGTTGGAAGAATTTTATAATGATATTTTAAGCGGTACTAACGGCAGAGAGTACGGATATTTGAATACGGATTCCACGTTAGAGAGAACTACCATTGCGGCGGTGGACGGTTATAATATCCAGACAACAATTGATGCCAATATCCAGAGCATTGTAGAGAAATATCTGAAAGAATATAATGAAGAATATAAGGATAATTACCGTATCGGTAACGGCGCGGAGAACCTTGGCTGTATCATAATGGAAGTAAATACCGGCAATATACTGGCGATGGCAAGTTATCCGAATTATGATTTAAATGATACAAGGAATACGGACAATCTGATTGGCATGCCTCTTTTGGATGCGGATGGGAATAAGACGGGAGAGTATGTAACGCAGGAAGACATAGACGCTATGGATGATGAGACTATGTACCAGCATCTGAATGCGCTGTGGAAGAATTTCTGTATTGTAGATACCTATGAACCGGGATCAGTGGCGAAACCCTTTACGGTGGCAGCTGCGATCGAAAGCGGAGCGATTACCGGGAATGAGTATTATACCTGTGACGGTTATCTTGAAGTGGGCGATTATAAGATCAAGTGCCATCAGATCTACGGCGATGGTACCATTTCCGTGCAGGAAGGTATTGAGCGGTCATGCAACGTCGTTTTGATGGATGTGGCATTTGCCACGGGCAAGGATACTTTCGTTGCCTACCAGCATTTATTCGGCTTTGGTCTGAAGACTAATATAGATCTGGCGGGAGAAGCCCGTACGGCAAGCATGGTCTACACGCAGGATACAATGGGATCTACAGAACTTGCAACCAACTCTTTCGGACAGGGTTTTAATACAACGATGATTCAGATGATTACAGGGTTCTGCTCCCTGATTAACGGCGGCTACTATTATGAACCCCATGTAGTCGGAAAGATTACAACGGCAGATGGCGCCACCATAGAGAATATAGAACCGAGAGTGCTCAAACAGACGGTCTCCCAGTCTACCAGTGAGACGATTAAAGAGTTCTGTAACACGGTAGTATCGGGAGAGAACGGTACCGGTAAGACGGCGAGACCGGCCGGCTATATGATCGGCGGCAAGACCGGTACGGCAGAGACGCTGCCCCGTGGAAACGAGCAATATGTTGTATCCTTTATGGGATATGCTCCGGCGGACGATCCGCAGATCGCTATCTATGTGGTAGTAGACAGACCCAATGTAGCGTATCAGGATGATGCAAAACATGCTACCAGAATCGTCAGAAAGGTGCTGACGGAAGTATTACCTTACATGAATATTTTCATGACGGAAGAATTAAGTGATACGGAGCGGGAAGAACTGGAAGCTTTGCAGATTCAGATCAGAACGCCGGCTGAGGATACGGAAGGCGAAGATGTGGAACTGGATGAAGAGGGTAATCCGATCGATCCCGAATCGGCAGAAGACGGAGAAAACGGTGCGGAAGGTGAAGCGCAGGAGGACGAAGAAGGTGATCCGGCGGAAAGCAGCGTGAATACGGAAGTATGGAAGAGTTTTCCGATTGATCCCGTGACCGGATATGCCCAGGATCCCAGCACAGGTTATCTGATCGACCCGGTTACCGGAAGCGTAGTCAGCGGCGGAAGCCTGTTAGGCGATGCGGAAGAAGAAAACAAAGAAGAACTTCCGGAAGATACAACAGAATAAGCAGAATAAACGTAAATAAGAATAACCTCATAAAATCGGTAATAAATTATACTAATACCTTTTATGAGGTTATTGTTATGAAAGAAGAAAGACCTTATTTGCATAAAACGTATCACAGGAACAAGACAGTAGTTGTCTTTTTCTTATGTCTTTTGATCTTTGCGGGATTGATGGGAAGACTTGCGTATCTGATGATATTTCAGTCGGAATACTATACGCAGAAAGCTAAAGAACTGCATGAGAGAGAACGGAGTATCAAGGCGGCAAGGGGGCGTATCGTAGATGCCAATGGGAAAATACTGGCTGATAATAAGACCGTCTGCACCATTTCCGTCATCCACAATCAGATCACGGATCAGGAGAAAGTAATTTCCATATTATGCAGGGAATTAGGGCTTTCGGACGAATATGTAAGAAAAAGAGTGGAGAAATATTCTTCCATCGAGAAAATTAAGAGCAATGTGGATAAAGAGATTGGGGATGCCATCAGGGCGTATGGTCTGGACGGCGTCAAAGTAGATGAAGACTATAAACGGTATTATCCTTACGACTCGCTGGCATCCAAAGTGCTCGGATTTACGGGCGGAGATAATCAGGGCATTATCGGACTGGAAGTTATCTATGAAGAATATTTACAGGGAGAAGCGGGAACGATCCTGACAGTGACAGATGCCAAAGGTGTGGAAGTGGCGGAAGCCGGAGAAGAGAGAGTGGAGCCGGTAAGCGGTCAGGATCTGTATATCAGCCTGGATATGAATATACAAAGTTACGCGACACAGCTTGCCATACAGACGATGGAGACCAAGGAAGCGGACAGTGTTTCCATTCTTGTGATGAATCCGCAGAACGGTGAGATCCTTGCGATGGTGAATGTGCCGGAATTTAACTTAAATGATCCTTATACGCTGCCGGAAGAAGTCAACAGCGAAGATCTGAGTGAGGAAGCAAAACAGAATTTATTAAATCAGATGTGGCGTAACGGCTGCATCAATGATACCTATGAGCCGGGATCTACTTTTAAGATCATTACCGCAGCCGCGGGGCTTGAATCCGGTGCGGTAACGACGTCAGACACCTTTAATTGCCCGGGATATATTATGGTGGGGGATCGTAAGATAAGATGCCACAAAGTAGGAGGACATGGAACGGAAGACTTTGTGCAGGCGACGATGAACTCCTGTAATCCTGTTTTTATCACGGTAGGACTGCGCATCGGTGTGGAACGCTTTTATTCTTATTTCAGACAGTTCGGGCTGCTTGACAAGACCGGAATCGATCTGCCGGGCGAGGCGGCAACCATTATGCACAAGGAGGAAAATATCGGGCCGGTGGAACTTGCTACCATATCTTTCGGGCAGTCGTTCCAGATCACGCCGATCCAGTTGGCGACGACGGCTTCCTCTATCATCAACGGCGGAAAACGTGTGACGCCTCATTTCGGTGTAAAGGTGGCTGACAGCGCCGGTTCAGACAGTCAGGTTTTTGAGTATCCGGTAAGAGAAGATGTTGTTTCCGCAGAAACCTCAGAGACCATGCGTTATATTCTGGAGCAGGTGGTAGCGGAAGGCGGCGGTAAAAACGGTGCCGTGGAGGGATACCGGATCGGCGGCAAGACTGCCACCAGTCAAACGCTGCCCCGCGGAAGCGGCAAATATATCGCGTCCTTCCTCGGCTTTGCCCCGGCGGACGAACCGCAGGTGCTTGCTGTAGCCATTATCAATAATCCCCAGGGAACATACTATGGCGGACAGATTGCAGCGCCGGTTGTGCGACAGCTTTTTGAGAATATTCTTCCATATTTGGAGAAGATGGATTATAATAGGACGTAAAGTTATACTAAGGCAGCAAAGTACGCTGCCTAAGTATAACTATGTTACGTCCGCAAGAACAGCGGGACTGTTCTTGCCGTGGATTGCCGCGGTTGAGGACGGAGGCGTGTAAGAGGAGCTTGCTGTAATGTGTGAGTGGTGATGGAGGAATTATGAGTTCGACTATTTTATTATCCGTGATGATATCTTTTGCAATCAGTGTGATTCTGGGTCCGGTGGTGATCCCGTTTCTGCGGCGGCTTAAGGTCGGGCAGACAGTCAGGGATGAGGGACCGGAAAGTCATTTGAAGAAGAACGGTACGCCTACCATGGGAGGGATTCTTATCCTTTTCAGTGTGGTGGTGACATCACTTCTTTTTGTGAAAGATTATCCGAAGATTATTCCCATCCTGTTTTTGACACTGGGATTTGGATTGATTGGATTTCTGGATGATTATATTAAAGTGGTGCTGAAACGGTCTATGGGGCTGCGGGCCTGGCAGAAATTCGCATTACAGATCGTGGTGACGGGCATTTTTGTTTTTTATCTGTTACAATATACGGATGTATCACTTGCCATGAAGGTGCCGTTTATGGACGGCGTTTATTTGGATTTCGGATGGGCGAATATTCCGATTCTGTTCTTTGTCGTAATCGGTACGGTAAACGGAACGAATTTTACGGACGGACTGGACGGTCTGGCGAGTTCGGTTACGGTATTGGTGGCGACCTTTTTTACGGTCGTGGCAATCGGTACGAACAGCGGGATTGAGCCGATTACCTGTGCGGTGGTAGGCGCTTTGCTGGGATTTCTTCTGTTTAACGTGCATCCGGCCAGTGTATTCATGGGAGATACCGGGTCACTGGCGCTTGGAGGTTTTGTGGCGGCTGCGGCTTATATGATGCAGATGCCGCTGTTTATTGTAATTGTCGGATTTATTTATTTGATTGAAGTGGTTTCTGTTATCATGCAGGTTACTTATTTTAAGGCAACCGGCGGTAAGAGAATCTTTAAGATGGCGCCCATTCACCATCATTTCGAGTTGTGCGGCTGGTCAGAGACGAGAGTCGTTGCCGTATTCTCCATTGTGACAGCTTTGCTGTGTCTGGCGGCATTGATGGGGATCTGAGGTAGGGCTTTAGGGAGACGTTCTGCCTGGGCTTAAATCAAGTAATAAACAGAAAGGCATATAGAAATGGATTTACAAGGTAAGAAAGTATTGGTAGTAGGTTCCGGTATCAGCGGTATCGGAGCAGTAGAAGCATTAAATCATGCGGGCGCGGAAGCGATCCTGTTTGATGCCAATGAGAAGCTTGATCCCAAGGAGGTGGCAGCTAAACTGCCGGCGGGAGTAAAGGCTGAGATTGTGATTGGAAGCCTGTCTGCACAGGAGACGGCTTCCGTGGAATTGGTGGTGCTTAGTCCCGGCGTGCCGACGGACACGGAATTTGTAGAGAGATTTCGCAACAGGGGTATTAAGATCTGGGGTGAGATTGAACTTGCTTATGAACTGGGAAAGGGGAGAGTGATCGGCATTACCGGCACGAACGGTAAGACAACGACGACTACGCTGGTTGGAGAAATCATGGCGGCTCACTGCAGTGATGTGAATGTGGTCGGCAATATCGGCAACCCCTATACCTTGACGGCGCTGGATGCCACGGAGCAGACGGTGACAGTTGCAGAGATCAGCAGTTTCCAGTTGGAAACGATCGAAAGGTTTCGTCCGGATGTGTCCGCAATCTTAAATATTACGCCGGATCATTTAAACAGACATCATACGATGGAAAATTATGTGGCGGCGAAAGAAGCGATCACCCGGAATCAGACGAAAGAGCAGGTCTGTGTATTAAATTATGAGAATGAATATACCCGTGCCTTTGGCAATAGATGTCCGGCACGCGTGGTATGGTTTTCTTCCGCGCGGAAGCTGGAGGAAGGCTTTTATCGGGATGGTGAGGAGATTTATCAGGCTTTGGACGGTGAGGCCACTCATATCATGAACATTCATGATATGAATCTGGTAGGTACCTGTAATGTGGAAAATGTCATGGCGGCGATTGCCATCACACAGGAAATGGGAGTGCCCATGGAGACGATTCTTTCTGTGATACGTCAGTTTAAGGCAGTAGAACACAGAATAGAGTTTGTCGCAACCAAAAGGGGAGTCGATTATTATAATGATTCCAAAGGAACCAATCCCGATGCGGCGATTCAGGGAATCAAAGCGATGGGCAAGCCAACAGTCCTGATCGGGGGAGGCTACGACAAGCAGAGCGAATACGATGAGTGGATTGAAGCTTTTGACGATAAGGTAAAATGCTTCGTGCTGATCGGGCAGACAAGGGAAAAAATTGCAGAATGCGCAAAGAAGCACGGAATCGGCAATGTGATTCTGGCGGATACCTTTGAGGAGGCTTTGGACATCTGCACCAGAAATGCAGCCAGCGGGGATGCGGTGCTGCTTTCCCCGGCATGTGCAAGCTGGGGGATGTTCCCGAATTATGAAGTAAGAGGCAAAATGTTTAAAGAGTATGTAAATAAGCTGGAGGATTGAGATTAGGTGGCACAGAGAAACACTTCTCGCAGAAGACAACAGAATAGTGATAACTTTATGGATTACAGTCTGCTGTTCATTGTGCTGTTTTTGTTAGGGTTTGGATTGATTATGGTATACTCTACCAGTTCCTATGAGGCCAATCTGGATTTCGGGGATTCTACCTATTATTTAAAGAAGCAGTTGTTTGCCATGATATTGGGTCTGATTGCTATGATTGTCGTGGCAAATATTCCCTACCATTTCTGGGAACGGTTTGCTGTGTTAGGCTATGTGGTGTCGGCGGTACTTATCCTGTTGATCATTCCTTTCGGGCATGAGGCGGGCGGAGCGAAGCGCTGGCTGTACATAGGTCCTATTTCGCTGCAGCCTGCAGAGGTGGCGAAGCTTGGTATGATCTTGTTTCTGGCAAGCATGATCTGTACGATGGGCAAGCGGATAAGGGGCAGAAAAGGCTTTTGGATGGTCTTGCTGACTCCGGCGCCCATAGCGCTGATGATCTGGAAAATTACAAATAACATGAGTTCTGCCATTATCGTTATGGGGATTGCAGTGTTGATGCTGTTTGTATCCTCTCCGGAATATAAGCGGTTTATCGTATTGGGCTTGTTGGCAGTTGCCGGTGCCGCTGCGATTGTTTTTGCAATCGTACAGATGGCTGCCAATTCTGCGGGCAGTCTGGATTTCCGTGGAGAGCGAATCTTAGCATGGCTTGATCCGGCGGCTTACGCCAGCGGCAAAGGGTTTCAGACCTTACAGGCGCTCTACGCCATCGGTTCGGGCGGCGTGTTAGGCAAGGGACTGGGGCAGAGTATGCAGAAACTGGGATTCTTGCCGGAAGCACAGAATGATATGATTTTCTCCATTATTTGTGAAGAGTTGGGATTGTTTGGCGGAATAGCCGTTATCATTATGTTTATCCTGCTGATCTGGCGGTTTATGATCATTGCCAACAACGCGCCGGATCTGTTCGGAGCGCTTTTGGTTGTAGGCGTATTGGGACATATCGCCATTCAGGTCATCTTAAACATTGCGGTTGTGACCAATACGATCCCGAATACCGGAATTTCCCTGCCGTTTATCAGTTACGGAGGTTCTTCGGTCATGTTCTTATTGATCGAGATCGGACTGGTTTTGAGCGTGGCGAAGGGAATTCGGTTAAAAGATTTATAAGGACAAGATAATTTTTGTTCTAAAAACCATATAGATAGAATAGGTCATATTTTAAATTTGAGGTAAGCATATGGACGCTATTCGTATCTATGGTGGTAAATGTCTGGACGGACAGACTGGGATACAGGGGTCAAAAAATGCATCGCTGCCGGTTTTGGCGGCGACGCTCTTGATAAAAGGTACATGTGAAATAGAAAATTGCCCGGAAATCTCGGATGTATACCATATGCTGAGATTATTGGAAAGTCTGGGCTGCAAAGTGAAGAGAGAAGGAACGCTTGTACGAGTCAATACGGAACAGTTATCGGAATGTGATATGCCGGCAGATTCCGTGGGCGTGATGCGTTCCTCCATTATGCTCTTAGGGGCGCTGCTTGCGAGGGCGGGCAGTGTGAAAATGGATTATCCCGGCGGCTGCGTGATCGGTGCAAGACCGATCGATCTTCATTTACGATCTCTGCGTGATATGGGCGTAGTGGTGGAAGAAAAGGATGGCGGTTTCTCCGCTTCTGTAAGCAGGCTGAAAGGTGCGATTCATAAACTGCCCTTTATCAGTGTGGGCGTGACGGAGAATTTGATCTTAGCGGCGGTGCTGGCAGAGGGAACAACCGTGATCGAACCTGCAGCCGGGGAGCCGGAGATACAGACCTTATGTGAGTTCTTACAGCAGGCAGGGGCAAAGATCACAGGGATCGGTTCTGACAGATTGACAATCTGCGGCGTAGAGAGACTGCATCCGGTTCATTTCCGGATTCCGGCGGACCGTATTGTGGCCGGTACTTATCTGGCAGCCTGTATGTGTGCGGGAGGACGTGTGTTCCTACAAGATACGCCAAGACATCACATGGAGAGTGTGCTTACCCGTGCAGGACAGATGGGCGCAGAGCTTTGTTTTGAACCGGACGGAATGTTGGTAACGTGCCGCACGAAGCCGATAGGGTGTGAGAGTCTGGTCACCGGATGTTATCCCGCATTTCCTACCGATCTGCAGTCACTTTTTATGGTGGCCATGTCGGTGTCCGACAGACCGGGATGGATCGAAGAAACCGTATTTGAGAATCGGTTTCGTATTGTGCCGGAGCTGCGTAAGATGGGTGCGGATATCATCGTGCGAAACAACAGGGCATATGTATGCGGCAACAGTATGCTGTACGGTGCGATCATGCAGGCAGAAGAGCTGCGCGGCGGAGCGGCGCTTGTAGCAGCCGGACTTGCGGCAGAAGGCACCAGCATTGTGACCAACCGCCACTATATTGACAGAGGATATGAAGATATTGTGTCAAGTTTAAGAGAATTGGGAGCGGAGATTGAACTGGCATAAGTGTTGATACCTATCCCAAGAGCTGCCGGATGACCGGCAGAAGATGAACGGTATGATATCCTGCGGCGGACAGTAAGAGGTTTGTGGATGAGCGTTAAGAAAACAACTAAGAAAATAAAGAAGAAAAATCCGAATCTGAGACTGGTCAAAAACGAAATAACCCAACAGGAGAAGAGCAGGGGAAAGCAAAAGGATAAGCAGGAGAAGGTGCGGTTTGGGAGATCCAAACGGATCCTGATCTTATCCGTAGCGCTTGTCCTTCTTCTGGCGGTCTTAGGGTGCGGTTACGCTTATATCATCACGAATTATACGGTTACAACGGTACATGTGGAAGGAAACATTCACTATACGAATGAAGAGATCATGGAGATGGTCATGGGCGGCAGATATGGCAATAATTCGCTGTTTCTGTCATTGAAATACCGGGATAAAGGGATTGACAATATTCCTTTTATCCAAACCATGGATGTGACCATTGAAGCAAAAGACACGATACGGATCACGGTATATGAGAAAGCGCTGGCAGGGTATGTTTCTTATCTGGGGCGGTATGTGTATTTCGACAAGGACGGCATCGTAGTGGAGACTTCCGAAGAAGAAACTCAAGGGATTCCACAGGTGACAGGTCTTAAATTTGACCATGTGATTCTCCATGAGCCGCTCCCGGTGGAGAAACCTGAGGTGTTTGATGAAATCCTGAATATTACGCAGCAGTTGGACAAGTGTGAATTGTCCGCAGATAAGATTTACTTCGATTCCGACTATCAGGTAACCCTTGTGTTCGGCAGTGCCAGGATTTCACTGGGAGACAGCAAAGATATTGACGAAAAGATCATGAAGCTGCAATATATCCTGCCGGGGTTGGAAGGGAAAAGCGGTACTTTGGATATGCGGGAATACAGTGAAGACACAAAATCTTACAGTTTTGAACAGGATTAAAATAGGAAAATGATTACAAAATGATTACAAAATCAAAAAAATGGGTTGCGAATTTGGAAAAATAATTATATGATAGTCTATATGAGTTTATGGGGTAATAAAAGGAGGAATCACCTTGCTTGAGATTAAGTCAAATGATGCTGAGTCTGCAGCTAAGATCATCGTAGTCGGTGTCGGCGGGGCAGGCAATAATGCTGTGAATAGAATGATTGATGAAGAGATAGACGGAGTTGAATTTATCGGTATCAATACGGATAAACAGGCATTACAGTTATGTAAGGCGCCTAAACTGTTACAGATTGGTGAGAAGCTGACAAAGGGACTGGGTGCAGGTGCCAAGCCGGAGATCGGCGAGAAGGCAGCGGAGGAAAGTTCGGAAGAAGTCGCGGCAGCCCTGAAAGGTGCGGATATGGTATTTGTTACCTGTGGTATGGGTGGAGGCACCGGTACGGGAGCGGCTCCGGTTGTTGCTAAACTTGCCAAGGATATGGGTATCCTGACAGTCGGTGTCGTGACGAAGCCTTTCCGTTTTGAGGCAAAGGCACGTATGACGAATGCACTTGCCGGTATTGAGAAGATTAAAGATAATGTAGACACTTTGATTGTGATTCCTAATGATAAATTATTAGAGATTGTTGACAGGCGGACAACCATGCCGGATGCACTGAAGAAAGCAGATGAAGTTTTACAGCAGGCGGTGCAGGGTATTACGGATCTGATCAATGTTCCTTCGGTTATCAACCTGGATTTTGCGGATGTCCAGACTGTTATGAAGGACAAGGGTATCGC
>CAZPSD010000033.1:0-21026 GCA_964589055.1 uncultured Bacteroides sp. | reverse complement strand
TTGATGCGTCCTTCTAAGAGTGTGCAGGATATGGAACTGAAATCTGTTAAGAAAAAGTATAAAAATGCTAATTTCGCGGCAGGCTGCTCCAGGCCTGTTATTGAACGGGGAGCGGAGCTTATGGGAATCGAGTTAGACGAACTGATTCAGAAAACGATTCTTGCCATGAGAAGCTGCGAAGCCAAGGTAGCCGATGAGATGGCGAAAGAAACGGAGGGATGAAGCATTCGTGAATGGCATGTAAGATGGAAACGCCTAAAGATCAGTGACAAGGAAAGGAGCCTCTATGAAATCGGTAATCAACAGCTTTATCATAGCCATAGCCATGTATTCCAGGATTCCCATGCCAAAGGTTGACTGGAATGAGAAAAACATGAAATATTCGATCTGTTTTTTCCCGCTTGTAGGCGCGGTCATCGGAGCGCTGATCTATGCATGGGGTAAAATATGCATTGCCTGCGGCTTCGGACAGGTCTGCTTTGCATTGGCGGGGGCGGTGATTCCGGTAATCGTGACAGGCGGTATTCACGTGGACGGTTTTATGGATACTTCCGATGCGCTGCATTCCTATGCCAAGAAGGAGAAGAAGCTGGAAATTCTGAAAGACCCTCATATCGGCGCCTTTTCTGTCATTGCAGTGATCGGCTATTTTATGCTGTATGCGGCAGGAATGACACAGATATGGAAGTCTGATCATCTGCTGCTTTTGGCATTTGGTTTTGTGATATCCAGAACCTTAAGCGGTATGTCCCTTGTGTGGTTTCCCGGTGCTAAAAAGGACGGTTTATTATACAGCTTTTCTTCCACGGCGCATAAACGGACAGTGCGGACAGTGCTGGCGGTTGTACTGGCCGGATGTTTCCTGAGTGTGGTGTTGATAGATCCGGTCATTGGTGCGGTGATGTCACTGGCAGCCATGTGGGTGTGGACTTATTACTTCTATATGTCCCAAAAACAATTCGGCGGGATCACCGGAGATCTGGCAGGCTATTTCTTATGTTTGTGTGAGTTGTCCAATGTGCTGATCGTGGGATTGCTGGGCAGAGTATTTTAGCTTATCGACGAATGCCCTTTCCTGTGTTATGATAATGAAAGTATTATGACAGCAGCAGAAAGGGTATTTTTGATGGGAGAAACATCAGAAAAGAAACCAAATAAACATATATGTGTGGGTCTGTTGGCTCATGTGGATGCAGGCAAAACCACTCTGGCAGAAAGCATCCTATATACCGGCGGTGAAATCCGCAGGCTTGGACGCGTAGACCATAAAGACGCCTTCCTGGATACGGATGTCCAGGAGCGGAACAGAGGCATTACCATCTTTTCCAAGCAGGCACGCTTTCATTGGAACGATATGGAGGTGACTTTGCTGGATACGCCGGGACATGTGGATTTCTCCGCAGAGATGGAGCGGACTTTACAGGTTTTGGACTATGCAGTATTGATTATCAGCGGTGCGGACGGGGTACAGGGACATACGCTTACTCTTTGGAAATTGCTGGAACGTTACCACGTGCCGGTGTTCCTTTTTGTGAATAAGATGGATCAGCCCGGGACGGATGCGGAGAAACTGCTTGCGGAGTTAAAAGCCAGGCTGGATGAGAGATGTGTGGCATTTTCCTGTCAGGATAACGATGAGCGTGAAAATTCCATAGGTGATAAGCCCGTCAGCAAAAATAATTATGTAAACCAATCAAGAAGAGAGTTTTACGAAAGCATCGCCGTCTGTGATGAGGAACTGTTAGAACGGTACTTGGACCAGGAGAATGGCATTGCTCTCATTGACGGGGACATGATTGCTTCTCTGATCCGGCAGCGTAAGCTTTTCCCTTGTTTCTTCGGCTCCGCATTGAAAGCAGAAGGGATAGAAGATCTTCTGAATGGCATTTATACCTACACGCGGATGCCGTCTTACGGTGGTCAATTCGCTGCCCGGGTATTTAAGATTGCAAGAGACCCGCAGGGCACACGCCTGACCTATGTGAAAATAACCGGGGGAGGTCTGAAAGTCAAGCAGACCATACCGGTTCCCGATATAAGCTGCGGCAATGGGAACAGCAATGATACAGCAGAGGAAAAGATCGACCAAATACGCATTTACTCGGGCAATAAATATGTGACAGTGCAGGAAGCGGAGGCAGGCTGCATTTGTGCCCTGACAGGACTTACAAAGACCTTCTGCGGACAGGGACTTGGAGCAGAGCAAGAGACCACGCTCCCTGTTTTGGAACCGGTTATGACTTATCGCATTGTGCTTCCGGAGGGATGTGATATCCACCAAATGTACCAGAAGTTATGTCAACTCGAAGAGGAAGAGCCGCAGTTACACATAGTTTGGAAAGAGCAGCTTGGAGAAATTCACGTACAGCTTATGGGAGAGGTGCAGATTGAGATACTGCGCAATCTGATTTATGAGCGTTTTGGCGTGGAGGCAGGCTTTGACGCGGGAAACGTTGTATATAAAGAGACCATTGCAGATGTTACAGAGGGTGTGGGACATTTCGAACCGCTGCGGCATTATGCGGAGGTACATCTGATCTTGGAGCCGGGCGAGCGGGGCAGCGGGTTGCAGTTCCGGACACAATGCAGTGAGGATGTGTTGGATAAGAACTGGCAGAGACTTATCTTAACTCATTTGGAAGAAAAAGAGCATTTGGGCGTGCTCACAGGAGCGCCCATTACGGATATGCAGATTACACTGGCGGCAGGACGTGCCCATCCGAAGCATACGGAGGGCGGTGATTTCAGACAGGCGACCTATCGTGCTGTCAGACAGGGGCTTTGTAAGGCGCAGAGCGTGCTGCTGGAGCCGGTTTATGAATTCCGGCTGGAGCTTCCGGCGGCGCAGATCGGGCGTGCCATGACGGATATGCAGGCGAAAGGCGGCCGCTTCGGCGCGCCGGAAACCGATGGAGAACTCTCGATTCTGAAGGGAACGGTGCCTGTGGCACAGATGCATGGGTATCAGGCGGAGCTGTTAGCTTATTCCGGCGGCAAGGGCAGACTTTTTACCAGCCTGAAAGGCTATGAACCATGCCATAACCCGGAGGAGGTCATAGAAGCCATCGGCTATGAGGCGGAACACGATTTGGAGAATCCCTGCGGCTCCGTATTTTGTGCCCACGGCGCGGGCTTTGTGGTGGAATGGGATCAGGTGGAGGATTATATGCATCTGGAGCCTGCTTTGGTAAAAGGAGGGAAATCACAGGACGGCTCTGCCTGTGGCACGGATGTTGGGTACGGGCAGTTCGCCGACCGTTATGCAAGGCGGCAGGGCGGAAGGAAAAGCAGCGTTTCCGAGGACTTTATCGGGCAGGATGAGATTGAAGAGATTTTCAACAGGACTTTTGGTGCGAAACCCTCTAAAAAGCAGGGCTGGGCGAGAACTATTCGGGCAGCCTCGGATTCTGATGTAAAATATCGGGGAACATCACAGCCGCAGGAAGAGTATCTTCTGGTGGACGGCTATAATATTATTTTTGCATGGGATAATTTAAACGAGCTTGCCAAGACCAGTTTAGACGGTGCACGCAGTAAGCTGATGGATATCATGAGTAACTTTCAGGCATACCGTAAGATGCACCTGATTCTTGTGTTTGACGCTTATAAGGTAAAAGGCAATCCCGGGAATACTGTGCGCTATCACAATATCGACGTAGTATATACCAAAGAAGCGGAGACGGCAGATCAGTATATCGAGAAAGTCTCCCATGATATGAGTAAAAAATACCGTGTCCGGGTGGCAACCTCCGACGGACTGGAGCAATTGATTATTATGGGAGCGGGGGCGGTACGCATTTCCGCAAGGGAATTTCAGGAAGAAGTGATGGCGGCAGGTGAAGAACTGCGGCAGACCTTTTTAGAACAGCCCGGGCAGCCTGCGGGCGGGAAGCGCTACCTTATGGAAGGCGTGCCTGAGGAAGTGGCAGAGTATTTGGAGAGAATGAAGTCGCAATAAGATGAGACGGGAATCATTGCGCAGCCGGTACCGCTCGTTTGGGGCGGCTAAAGGATCAATTACGGCAGAAGGGAGAAACGGCAGATTATGCAGCTTGTAATCGGAGGCGCTTATCAGGGCAAAAAGGAATATGTCAAGAGAAAGTATCAGCTTGAAGAATCCGAGATTTGGCAGGGTGGCTATCCGGTTGCAGAAAGAAAGTGGCGGTGCGTGTGCGGTTTACATAAAATTGTAAAAAAGATGCTGGATACGTATAAAACCGATCATATCCGTGAAAAGGATATAGATCAAATCGGCAGACCGGGCGGTACCCCTCAGATAGAGAATTATGTAAATTATATAACGGATTATCTCCACAATTTAACCGAACATAACCCGGATCTCATATTGATCTGTGACGAAGTGGGAAACGGTATCGTCCCGATAGAAAAGTCTGAACGGGATTACAGAGAATGTGTGGGCAGAGTGCTGTGTGTGCTGGCAAAAGAAGCAGACAGGGTAGAGCGTGTGCATTGCGGCATCGGACAGGTGATTAAAAATACAGTTTACATAAGTTTTATACGCCATGGCAGCACAGAGGGCAATCTTAAAAAGCGGTATATCGGAGTTACTGATGAGCCGTTGTGTCCTGTGGGGAAAGAGGCTTTGCGGGCACATTGTAGAGAAGGAAAATATCCGCAGGCAGTGCGGGTGGCCGCAAGCCCTATGAAAAGGTGTCTGGAAACTGCAAAGATTCTCTATCCCGATGTGGTACCTGAGATTTACCCGGCATTTCGGGAGACGGATTTCGGATTGTTTGAGGGGAAATCTTATGAAGAATTGATGCAGGATAACAGTCTGCGCCCAAGCTATCAGGAATGGCTTGACAGCAGCGGCGCCTTACCTTTTCCGGAAGGAGAATCCATGGAGCAGATGCAAAGAAGATGTGCAGAAGGATTTGAAAGGCTTCTGGCCTCCCTTACATCAGATGCGGTTATTGTTGCCCACGGCGGTACGATTATGAGTATTCTGCATCTTTATGCGACGCCGCAGAAAGCATACTATGACTATCAGTGCGCAAACGGCGCAGGATATCTGTGCCGGGTGGAACTGACCGGGGATCGGCGGCTGTATCAGATGAAGGTGGTCAGGGCATTGTAGGAAACCGGTTTTGGGGGCAGACTAACGGAGCAGATGTTTCGGGTAAATCTGTATTATGATTTTGTATTGACTTTAAATGGCAGAGCATATAATATTAAGGATAGAAGCCATGCTTCTTACGGGGCGTTTGACAGAAGCACCTATCCTGATAAAATGGTAAAATTGCGAATAGAAGGGAAGCGGTTTTGGTTCCCTTTTTTGCGTTAATGGAGAAGGAGAAAAGCGATGGACAAAAAAGCAATGTACAACTTAACTTACGGACTGTTTATCTTAACGGCGGAGGAAGAAGGCAAAGACAACGGCTGTATCGTCAACACAGTATCCCAGGTGACGACAGAACCTAACCGCATTATTGTGGCAGTCAACAAGCAGAATTACACCCATGATATGATTGTGAGAACCGGGCAGTTTAATGTGTCTGTTCTGACAGAGAATTCTAAGTTTGGCACCTATAAGCACTGGGGCTTCCAGAGCGGCGCCACAGTAGACAAGACAGAAGGAATTACCTATCAAAGATCCGAAAACGGCATCATCTATCTTGCAGAGGAAACCAACGCTTATCTGTCTGCCAAGGTGGTATCCATGACGGATCTTGGCACTCATACATTGTTCCTGGCGGATGTAACGGACGGTGCGGTGTTGTCGGAAGATGCCTCTGTAACCTACAGCTATTATCAGAAAAATATCAAATCTGCACCTGCTGCGGCAAAGAAGAAAAAAGGCTTCATCTGTACCGTATGCGGCTATATATACGAGGGCGATACACTGCCGGAAGATTTTATCTGCCCGTGGTGCAAGCATCCGGCATCGGATTTTAAGCCGGTGGAGTAATGTGATTTCCAAGTAAGGTGTCCCGCCGGAATAGCGGCGGCATATGTAATTACGTCCATATTCCTGCAGACTCCGGGGAAATGACACTGGCATTGGGATTACAGTCCTTTATCAGTGATCAGTTCGCTGCCCGCTGGACGATGTTCTCGGCGGCTGCTGTCATTTCCTCGTTACCGGTCATGGTTGTATTTATGTGCCTGCAAAGATTCATTCAAAATGGTCTGGTGGCAGGCGGGGTGAAAGGCTGACCCGCATTAAGGGTAATTGCGTTTGGCTTGTGTGCGCATTGATTGTATAACAGCCGATATTCCTTCGTTGTAATTTGCACTTAAATCCGCTATACTAAGGAAAAGACTTGGTATAGCGGATTTATATTGTCTGTACTGCCGGCATCTTTGTGAAAAGAAAATCATATGGAAAGAGTATGTTAACTATTTGCCTGGTCAGATTGGGAGGTATTTATGGCAAGAACAGTTGCGATTGGATTACAGGATTTCGGAGACCTGATCCGGAAGAATTATTTTTATATTGATAAGACATCCTTCATCAGGGAATGGTGGGAGAGCGGTGACAGCGTTACGCTGATCAGCCGTCCGCGCCGCTTTGGGAAAACTCTTAATATGAGTATGCTTGAGTATTTCTTTTCGGTGGATCATGCAGGACAGGGCGAGTTGTTTGAAGGACTGTCTGTATGGGAGGACGAGGAGTATAGGAAGTTGCAGGGAACTTATCCGGTTATCAGCCTGTCCTTTGCGAATGTGAAGGAGAAGGAATATCGGATGGCCCGGAAGAAAATCTGTCAATTGATCGCGAATCTGTATGCGAAAAATGCTTTTCTTCTGGATAGTGGAGTCCTTTATGAGACAGATATAAACTATTTTAAGCGTGTTTCAGAGGATATGGATGACAGTGATGCCTCTTTGGCGCTGTATCAGTTGTCGGATTATCTGTATCGTTATTATAATAAGAAAGTCATCATTCTTCTGGACGAATATGATACGCCCATGCAGGAGGCTTATGTGGACGGATACTGGGGAGAATTGGTGGCATTTACCAGAAGCATGTTCAATGCGGCATTTAAGACCAATCCGTGGCTGGAGCGCGCCGTGATGACGGGCATCACAAGAGTCAGCAAGGAATCTATTTTCTCAGACCTGAATAATTTGGAAGTGGTAACCACTACATCGGATAAGTATGCAACAGCTTTTGGATTTACCGAAGAAGAAGTATTTACCGCCCTTGAGGAATGCGGATTATCGGGGGAAAAAGAGCAGGTTAAAAAATGGTATGACGGCTTTATTTTCGGAACCCATAAGGATATTTACAACCCATGGTCGATATTGAATTTTCTGGACAAAGGGAAAATATCGACTTACTGGGCAAACACCAGCTCCAACAGTCTGGTGGGCAAGCTGATCCGGGAGGGCAGCAGCCGCATCAAGGAAAGCTTTGAAAGGCTTCTTAAGGGGGAGACTATCTGTACCCCGATTGATGAGCAGATTGTGTACAATCAGCTTGGCGGCAACGAGACGGCTGTATGGAGCCTGCTTCTGGCAAGCGGTTATCTGAAAGTGCTTTCTTATGACTCCCCTGAGAAGGAAGGAAAGCAGATGTACGAGCTGACGCTGACCAACCGTGAGGTGGCCTGTATGTTTCGCAGGATGGTAAGTGACTGGTTTTCCGTTGCGGAATCGGATTACAATGACTTTATCAAGGCAATGCTGCAGGATGATCTGGATGCAATGAATGAATATATGAACCGTGTCACATTCAGTACCTTTAGTTATTTTGATACCGGAAGCCGTTCTCTGGGAGCGGAACCGGAGCGTTTCTATCATGGTTTTGTCCTTGGACTGCTGGTGGAACTGCAGGACAGATACGTGATCACTTCCAACCGTGAGAGCGGTTTCGGAAGATATGATGTGATGCTGGAGCCCAAGAAGCCGGAACAGGATGATGCAATCATACTGGAATTTAAAGTGCTGAACCGGAGAAGAGAGAACAGCCTTGAGGAGACTGTGCAGGCAGCCTTGCGTCAGATTGAGGAAAAGGATTACACCGCACAGCTTATTGCGAAGGGCATAGAGAAGGAACATATTCGAAGCTACGGCTTTGCCTTTGAGGGAAAAACGGTACTGATCGGAAGCTGACAGAAAATGAAAACATCCATAAGTAAGAAATAAAAACACCGTGGCAGATGGCTTGCGGTGTTTCTGTGTCTAAAGCATGATTTATTTTCAGTTTTTTATTCTATAATAAAATAATTGAAAACTTTTTTAACAGAAACATAACAAACTTAATTTTTGCTAAAGTTTATGTTACACTAGACAGGATTAGATAGTTGCGAAATTCTACACATTCTTCCAAACAATTTGTACAATCTCAACAAACCGGAATGAGTTTTGCAAACGCCTAACCAGACAGGATACAAGAAAGGGAGAGGCAGATGACAATAGTAACCAACAGAATAATATGCCTCGCAGTAGGATTCCTGTTAGATATAATTCTGGGCGATCCATACAGCTTCCCGCATCCCGTCCGGTGGATCGGTTCCCTGATTGCTTTTCTGGACAGGCATCTTCGGAAAGAATCTGACAGCCCGCAGCGGAAACGGCGCCGGGGACTTCTGTTAGTGGTACTGATGCTGCTCATTTGCGGCAGCGTGACATTTATGGGACTCTATATCGTGTATCATATACATAGAGCGGCTGGCATCGTGGTAGAAAGTATTCTCTGTTACCAAATGCTTTCCATGAAATGTCTGAAAACAGAGAGCATGAAAGTCTATCAGGCATTACAGGCAGAGGATATGGAGAGCGCGAGGAAAGCGGTGTCCATGATAGTAGGAAGAGATTCGGACAAGCTGGATCAGACCGGAATAATCAAAGCAGCGGTGGAGACCGTTGCGGAGAATACTTCGGACGGCGTGATAGCACCGATGTTTTATCTTGCGCTTGGCGGCGGTATATTGGGGATATTATATAAGACGATTAATACCATGGATTCCATGGTTGGTTATAAGAATGAGAAGTACCTTGATTTTGGCAGATATGCGGCGAAACTGGATGATGTGGTGAATTATATTCCCGGCAGACTTGCGGCATTGCTGATGATAGCCGGAACAGGCGTATGCAGGCTGCTGGTTGGGCAGCGTACGGATGGGGCAATATATAACCCGCATAATGCATGGCGCATCTACAGACGTGACCGTTACAACCACACAAGCCCTAATTCCGCCCAGACGGAAAGCGCCTGCGCCGGGGCATTGGGAGTGCAGCTGGCGGGAGATGCGTGGTATTTTGGTAAGAAAGTGGAGAAACCTTACATCGGCGATGCTCTCCGCGCTATCGAAACCGAAGATATCCGACGTGCCAACAGACTTCTGTATGCGGCGTCTTTTCTGATGTGGATGATATGCATGGGAGTGCTTGCGGCGATTTTGCTGTTTATTTTTTAATCTGATGTATCAGTTCAGCCATGCAGAAATGATTGTGCAATATGACCGTGGGAGCTTGCTCACTAAGGACTATTGTTACAATTTGATATTTCAATGGAATGAAAAGATTGACTGGAAAAGAGAGAAACAATGTCTAAAAATCTTATGATTCAGGGTACCATGTCCAACGCAGGCAAAAGCCTTCTGACAGCGGGTATCCTGAGAGTATTAAAACAGGACGGCTGCCGTGTTGCGCCTTTTAAATCGCAGAATATGGCGCTCAATTCCTACATAACAAAGGAAGGACTGGAAATGGGACGGGCACAGGCGATGCAGGCGGAAGCCGCGGGGATAGAACCTCAGGTGTGCATGAATCCCATTCTGCTCAAGCCTACCAGTGATGTGGGTTCCCAAGTGATTGTGAACGGCGAAGTGCGGGGTAATTACGCCGCCGCAGATTATTTTAAGCAGAAAAAGGCGCTGATTCCCCATATTATGGCAGCTTATCACAAGCTGGAACAGCAGGCGGATATCATCGTAATGGAAGGCGCCGGAAGTCCGGCGGAAATCAATCTGAAAGCGGATGATATTGTAAATATGGGAATGGCGAAGCTGGTGGATGCCCCGGTGCTTTTAGTGGGGGATATCGACAGGGGCGGCGTATTTGCGCAACTGCTGGGTACTGTGTTACTATTGGAAGAAGAGGAACGGGAACGGATCAAAGGCTTTGTAATCAACAAATTCCGCGGGGATGCGAAGCTTCTTCAGCCGGGTCCGGATATGCTGTATGACAAATGCGGTATCGAGACTTTAGGCGTTATGCCTTTTATAAACATACAGATTGATGAGGAAGACAGTCTGTCCGGGCAGTTATCTTATCGGCAAGATGGAGACAGACAGAATGGCAGAAAGCCGATTCATATTGCGGTCATTAAGCTGCCCCGCATTTCCAATTTTACTGACTTCAATCCGATCAGCCGATTCCCTTTTGTATCGCTTCAGTATGTGGACAGGACAGAACAGTTGGAACGGGCGGTTCCCGGAGCGGCAGGTGAAGAGATAACAGGTATGGACCTTATCATATTGCCGGGTACTAAGAACACCATTCAGGATATGAAATGGCTTCGGGAGAGCGGCATGGAGGCGGCGATTCTAAAGCAGGCTGCAAGAGGCAGCAGGATTATGGGAATCTGCGGTGGCTATCAGATGTTAGGAGAATGGATTTCAGATTCCTTCGGCGTGGAAGGCGGCGGTGCGATACGGGGCATGGGACTTTTGCCTGTTTCAGCCTCGCTGCGGGAGAAGAAGCAGAGAAGCCGGATTACAGGCAGGATTTGTCTGGTATCCAATGAGGAAATGGCGAAAGCCGGGATGGATCATCACGAAGAAGAAATAGTCCATAAAAAGAAAAAAGGGGAGCAGGAACAGAACCTGCAATGGAAACAGGATGCATCACAGTGGATGTTTCTGCAAGGTGTACAGATATCCGGCTATGAAATCCACATGGGAGAATCCGTTTATGGGAAGAACGCACAAGGGGAACGGGGAACCCCTTTCAGTATACTGGCGGATGGCAGAGAGGACGGCTGTGTACAGGGCAGAGTGTTTGGAACCTATCTGCATGGTATTTTTGAAAGTACGGAATTTACACAGAGGATGTTGGAGCAGTTATGTCTTGACAGGCATATGAATTATGAGACGTTATTGGCAGAGACATCTGCAGGAGGAAAAGACTTATCTTCCTATCAGGATTATAAGGAAACCCAGTATGATCTTTTGGCAGATGCAGTGCGTAAGCATCTGGATATGGAGAAGATATATGAAATTATCGGAATTTGACAGGGAAGACAAGGAACATAAAGAAGAAAAAGAGAAGGGATCCCGGCTAATCCCCCCTTCCATTCCGCCCGCGGAAATCGAGCGGCGAAGCTTTGAGATCATTGAGCAAGAATTACCGCACCCTTTAGATCCGGTACAGGCGCCGGTCATTAAAAGGGTCATCCACACGACGGCGGATTTTTCTTACGCCGACAGCCTGTGCTTTTCCGAACGTGCCGTTGAAATTGCCAGAGAGGCATTGGGGCAGGGCACCGGCATTATTACCGATACGAATATGGCGAAGGCGGGCATCAATAAGAGCAAGCTGGCATCTTACGGTGGTAAAGTACATTGCTTTATGGCGGATGAAGATGTGGCAATGGAAGCAAAGCAAAGAGGCATAACCAGAGCGGCAGTCAGCATGGAAAAGTCTGCCATAATGGGAGAGAATTTTATCTATGCCATAGGAAATGCACCGACTGCATTGATACGGTTATATGAATTGCTCCAAGAAGGCAGGATAAAGCCCCGGTTAATTATTGGAGTCCCGGTGGGCTTCGTGCATGTGGTAGAAGCGAAGGAGCTGATTATGAAGACTTCAGTTCCTTACATCGTGGCGAGAGGGCGCAAGGGCGGCAGTAACGTGGCGGCAGCGATTTGCAATGCGCTTTTGTACGGTATGGAAAGCGCTCATTGAAATCATAATGAAAACGCAATGACAAATATGGCAGAGAGAAAGCAGATAAATAGAATATGAATACTAATACAGGAAAACGACCGGGAAAAAGAAGACCATATTACAGAAAAACAAATAATACAAATACGGAAAAAGCGAAGGAAGAAAATAACAAATCGGAAAACAGACAGTACGAAAGTATCAGCATTCCGGAGTCTGTAAAGGATACATATGAAAAGGCCTTTTTGGAGTTTGACCCGAAAGACAAGCGTAAGCGGGTCAAAAGCTGTGAGAGGCAGATTTCACAGTTAGAGCGCCGCATTGCACGAAAGAAGCATCAGGAAAACCATCAGGTACTTGCTGATATGAAAGAACTGCATAAACGGGCGGCGGCTATTGGCTATACAGTGACAGTCTATGATACGAAACTGCTCAAAAAGTTCCGGCATACTCTTATGATGCTTGCGAAACTGGATCTTACTTTCTTAAAGAAGATGGCAGCCGGAGCCGTAGCGGAAGATATTGCAGCCATGAAGAAGACTGTGGAACTGCTTCGGACGAAATCGCTTTACGAGATATATAAAGAAGATTATATGCAGTATCTGGTGGGGCAGCGTATCGAAGAACTGATGGGTGCGGAACCGGAGAGGCAGTATCCGGAAGCCCGCGGTATGAAAAGGCATTTTATTCTCCATATCGGGCCCACCAACAGCGGTAAGACCTATCAGGCGTTACAAAGGCTCAGGCAGGCATACCGGGGTATTTATCTGGGACCTTTGCGCCTGTTGGCGTTGGAAGTATATGACCGGATGATGGCATCCGGCATTCCATGCAGTATGATTACCGGAGAAGAGACCATCCGGACGCCGGGCAGCTTCGTGCAGGCATCTACCGTAGAAATCCTGGATATTCGGGAGGTTTATGATATAGCAGTCATTGATGAAGCCCAGATGATGGCGGACGAGAACAGGGGAAGCTATTGGACGAGAGCCATTCTGGGAATCCGTGCGGAAGAAATCCACGTGTGCTGCTCCGGTACGGCAGAGGGACTGCTTGTCCGTATGATTCAAAGATGCGGCGATACGTATGATATCGTCCGCCATGAGCGAAACACGAAGCTGGAATTTATACCGGAACGGTATGATATGAATCAGGATGTGGAGCCGGGGGATGCGTTAATCGCTTTTTCCAAGAAAAATGTGCTTGCTATCGCGGCAGCTTTGGAAGGGCGCGGCATCAAAGCCAGTGTGATCTATGGAAATCTTCCGCCCCAGACCAGACAGGAACAGGTGCGTCTTTTCACGGAGGGAATCAATCAGGTGGTGGTGGCTACTGACGCCATCGGTATGGGAATCAATCTTCCGATTCGAAGAATTGTCTTTATGAATACGGTGAAATTCGACGGTACAGACAAGCGCAGACTCCGTGCGGAGGAGATACGGCAGATCGCAGGTCGTGCCGGAAGATACGGCTACTATGATACAGGATATGTGCAGTCTGCACTGGATATAGAGTATATCGGCAGGAAATTAGAGGAACCGTTCTATCCGCTTAAAAAGGCACGTATCGGATTTCCGGAAGTGCTTCTTGACATTGATATGGAACTGGATGAGATTATTGAGGCATGGGAGAAAACGAGAAATCTCCCTATGTACGATAAAATTTCCATGGCGGAAAGTATTAAGAAATACCGGTATCTTAAAAATTACCGCAAGAAGCTTTCTTATATGGATGACAGGAAATTTGTGCTTTCGCTGATCACCTGTCCCTTCGATGTGAAAGACAAAGAAGTATTAAAGCTTTGGCTTAAGTATTGCGAGAATCCGGAGCAGCAAAGAGACTGTCCGATGCTTCCTTATGATTTTTCTTTGGAAGGGCTGGAATCTTATTATAAGCAGCTGGATTTGTATACACAGTTCTCAGGAAGGATGAACTGGGGCATTGACAGGGAAGAGGTGGCATCCAACAGAGAGTGGGCACAGCATGAGATCGGAGAGCTTCTGAAAGAGGATAAAGGACAGTTTGAGAAGAAGTGCCGGAGCTGCGGCAAACCGCTGCCTTGGGATTATGCCTATCCGATCTGTGAGCATTGTTTCCGCACAGGCAGCAAAGTGCCCGGATAGTCCGACCAGTCCTGAGCGGTAATAGAGTCTCCGCAGCAGATCAGGGCACGGAACAAACAGACTGGAAGCAGTCTTGTGATTATGGTGTTGAATGGTTACCTGCTATATTGTAACACAAGAGAAGGCGGTTAAAAGAGATGATCTACACATATTATTTGGAGGTTACCCAATTTGAAAACGAGAAGCTTTTTGCGGAGAAAAGCAGACTGTTATCTCCCTATCGACAGCAAAAGCTCGCTTTACTCAAGCATGGAAAGGATAAGAACCGCAGTCTGGGTGCGGGACTTGTGCTGGATCATGCACTTGCCGTCTATGGGTTAAAGGAGAGGGAGATGGAATACGAATTCGGAGAGTGGGGCAAGCCCTCCTTCAAATATTATCCGGACATTTATTTCTCCTTATCCCATTCGGGGGACTATGCCATTTGCAGCATCGGTGATAAGCCGGTAGGAAATGATATCGAATTGATTAAGAGGGGGCGTCTGAAAGTAGCTGATCGTTTTTTTGCCAAGGAAGAACTGGAATGGATGTATGCGGCGCAGGATGAAGAAGAGATTACCGGACGCATGTTCCGCATTTGGACGATGAAAGAAAGCTTTATGAAAGTGACTGGAAGAGGTATGTCTTTGTCTTTACAGGATTTTGCCGTCTGTATGGATGAGGAACATGATAAGATACGGGTAAAACACAAAGTGGATGCAAAATATTATCACATGCGGGAATATCAGGATATAGAAGGCTATGGAGTATCGGTCTGCTGCCAGGAGAGCAAAGAGATTGCCTACAGCATGATCATGGCACAGCTTTAAGCGAAGGACAAAACCGAATAAATTATCAGTAAAACATGCATACTATTTCCAAAGAAACTTTATTATGGCGTCTTCGTGTCGTGATTGATGTCAGGATACGTAAAATGGCGCGGGTAATATCGCAAAGGAGATGCAGCATGTTAGGAAAACAGAGTATTCAATTCTTAAATAAGCCCTATATTATCAGCAGCGGTTCCATTGTGGGACATAAGGAAGCGGAAGGCCCCATGGGGCAGCTTTTTGATAAAGTCGGATATGATGATATGTTCGGCGCGCAGAACTGGGAAGATGCGGAGAGCAGCCTGCAGAAAGAGGCGCTGGAAATTGCGTTGGGCAAGGGCGGATTGCAGAAACAGGATTTACAGATGGTGTTTGCGGGAGATCTGCTGGGACAGTCCATAGCCAGCAGCTTCGGGCTGGCAGGTTATCAGTCGCCGCATGTGGGCCTGTACGGCGCCTGTTCGACCTGTGGGCTTTCTCTGTCTATGGGCGGCATGGCGGTCGCGGGAGCCTTTGCAGAGAAAGTGGCATGTATTACCTCCAGTCATTTTGCCAGTGCCGAGAAGGAATTCCGGTTTCCGTTAGCATACGGTAATCAAAGGCCAATGTCGGCTACTTGGACGGTAACAGGGAGCGGTGCGTTTATTCTCTCGGCGCAGCCCGGGAAAAAGGTGCGGGCTGTGATGGAGGGGACCACGATAGGTAAAATCGTGGATTACGGGATTAAGGATTCCATGAATATGGGAGCCTGCATGGCTCCCGCTGCGGCTGATACGATCAGGCAGAGCCTGGAGGATTTTGGAAGAGGGCCTAAGGATTACGACAAAATTATTACCGGAGACCTGGGCATGGTGGGGCAGAGGCTTTTGTTTGACCTTTTGGCGGAAATGGGAATTGATATTACGAAGCAGCACATGGACTGCGGTATTGAGATTTTTGACAGCGAGAAGCAGGATACCAATGCAGGGGGCTCCGGCTGCGGGTGCAGTGCGGTTATGCTGTCCGCATACATTCTCAAGAAACTGGAGGAAGGCGTCTGGAAAAAAGTGCTGTTTATTCCCACAGGAGCGCTGCTTAGCAAAACCAGCTTTAATGAAGGACAGACCATACCGGGCATTGCGCATGCGGTTATTTTGGAGCATTATACCGGGTAACCCGCATTATAATAATGCCGCATTGCACAATCATTTCTGCATGGCTGAACTGTTACCGGTGTATTGGAGAGTAAGCAAAAATCGGTTGAGTAAGGCCGGATTATTGAGTATAATGGGAGAAAAGCGACTTAGGGCAGGGGATATTACACATGAAAAATATGTTGCGGGGAATCAGGAATAGAGGAATTTCCATCCGGGCTGTCAATATTTGTATGATAGCCTTTGTAATATTGCTCTGCGGTATGATTCTCTATTCCAACATCAAACTGCAGTCTGAGTGGACAGCCTTGACTGAGGCGGATGCCGTCTCTTACGGGAATGGCTATGGCAATCAGCAGATTTTAGAAAGCGGAAGCCGCAGCCTTGGATTTTATATTAAGGCGCAGAGAATCGGCATTATCGTTTTGGTTCCGCTAATCCTTATGAGCATTGTGATTTTCTATAGCCAGGTAATTGGCATCATAGAGTCCTATAATGATAAAATTGAAGATTGCAGTGAGAAGGAGAGAAAGCTTCGCAGACATGTAGAAAGGGATACGCTGACAGGTGTAGTGAATCGGGGAACTTTTGAAAAGATGGTCGGAAAAATACTGGCTGATGGGGAAGAAAAGGGATGCCTTTTGCTGGTTGACATAGACAATTTGGAAGAAATCAATAAATCCTATAGCCGTGATATGGGGGATATTATATTAAGAAATGTTGCACAGAGGCTTACGCTCAGCTTTAGAAGCTGTGATTATATCGGCAGATTAGGGAACGATGAATTTGCCGTCTGGCTGGCGGAATTATCCGGGGACAGCGCAGATTATATCCGGACAAGGATCGCTGCGGTCAATGACAGGCTGATGCACCCGGAGGAGGGAGCAGCGCCGGTTTCTTTAAGTGTGGGGGCTGCTTTTGGCAATGCGGGTGACGAATACAGGAGCCTGTATAAAAAGGCGGATTCGGCGTTATACCGGGTGAAGGCAGGGGGCAGATGCGGCTTTGAAGCATTTGGATGATAAATTCGTCAATTTATATATTGCCCTATATCCGGCTTTTTACTATACTATAATTCGGGATGAGACCATCCCGAAACTGACAAACACAATCTGAGGAGAACATCATGGGCGGATTTTTCGGCGTAGCTTCGAAAGAAGACTGTATTTTTGATTTGTTTTTTGGAACAGACTATCATTCCCATTTGGGAACAAGACGTGCGGGTATGGCGCTTTACAGCAAAGAGAAGGGATTCGACAGAGCTATTCATAATATTGAGAATGCACCTTTTCGTACGAAATTTGATAAAGATGCTAACACAATGCATGGAACATTAGGCATTGGCTGCATTTCCGATTATGAACCCCAGCCGCTGATTATTCGTTCCCATCACGGCACGTATGCCATTACTACGGTAGGTAAGATCAATAATAAAGACGAGATCGTAGAGGAATTGTTTAAGAGCGGTTACGGACATTTTCTGGAAATGAGCGGCGGTGATATCAATGCAACAGAATTGGTAGCGGCTGTTATCAATCAGAGGGACAACTTGATCGAGGGAATACAATATGCGCAGGAACTGATCAACGGTTCCATGACCATGCTTTTGATGACGCCAAAGGGCATTTATGCAGCGAGGGACAAGTACGGACGCACTCCTGTGACTATCGGTAAAAAAGAAGGTGCATACTGCATTTCTTTCGAGAGTTTTGCCTATTTAAATTTGGGATACACGCCGGAGAGAGAGCTGGGACCCGGAGAGATTGCCATTGTGACGCCGGAAGGCGCCAGAACCCTTGCGGCGCCGGGCAAGGATATGAAGATATGCACTTTTTTATGGATTTATTATGGATATCCGTCATCCTCTTATGAGGGAATCAGTGTAGAGAAAATGCGCTATGGCTGTGGCGCGATGCTGGCGAAACGGGATGATGTGCATCCTGATATCGTGGCAGGGGTGCCCGATTCCGGTACGGCACATGCCATTGGATATGCTAATGAAGCCGGGATCCCTTTTTCCAGACCGTTTATCAAATATACGCCTACCTGGCCCAGATCCTTCATGCCGACCATACAGAGCCGGCGTAACCTGATTGCCAAGATGAAGCTGATTCCGGTGCACGATCTGATTAAAGACAGAAGTCTGCTTCTGATAGACGATTCCATCGTACGGGGCACACAGCTTCGGGAGACGACGGAGTTCTTATATCAGAGCGGCGCCAAAGAAGTGCACATCCGTCCGGCATGTCCGCCGCTTCTCTACGGATGTAAATATCTGAACTTTTCCAGATCCACCTCGGAGATGGAGTTGATTGCGCGCCGCGTGATACAGGAAATGGAAGGAGATAATAAATATCCGAATCTGAATGTTTATGCAGATCCGGATAGTACGGAATATCGCGATATGTTAGAGAAGATCAGGGAGAAGCTCAATTTCACTTCCCTGCGCTATCACCGGCTGGACGATATGATCGAGTCTGTCGGCATTGATAAGTGCAAGCTGTGTACCTACTGCTGGGACGGACGTGAGTAAGGATCGATATGCTGTTGGCGTAACCAATGGGCCATCACCAGTTTCTGCGGGAACAGTTTAGAACTGATATGGCAGATGTTGACATAGAGGCTGTAGATCGACTGATCTTTGCCGCGGTCGGCATCTGCTATTGCTTTCCTGGCCACTTTCTCAGCGGATGACATACCGGGGAAACTGGAAATGTTCTTGGAAGCGCCGATGTCAGCCCTGTCAAAGAAATTTGTTCTCAACCAGCCGGGACAAACTGCGGTAGCTGTGATGCCGCGGCCTTTCAGTTCTATATGCAGGGATCTTGTATAATGGCGCACGAAAGTCTTGGATGCGCTGTACAGGTTCATATAAGGCAGTGGCTGGAAGGATGCCTGAGATGCTATGTTGATGATGTGTGCGCCGCGGCACATATAAGGAATACAGGTAAGTCCCACAGCCACTACTGCATTGATATTGAGGTTCAGCATATTGATGGATTCTTCCACGCCAAGATCGTCATAAGAGGCGAATTTACCGTATCCGGCGTTGTTGATCAGATAGCAGATTTGCACCTCATTGCCGGACAGCATTTGACCGAGCGACTCTATCCGGGATAAATCGGATAAATCCATAGAAATCGTTCGGATTTTCTTACCAGTCTGTGCCTTCAGATTGTCCAGTTTATGCTGATCTCTGGCAATCGCCCAGATCTCCTGAATATTTTTTTTCTCATTTATAATTTTAACAAACTCTCTGCCTAGCCCGGAACTGGCGCCTGTTATGATTGCAATTCTTTTCATGTTGTCCTCCGAACCGAAGCGTTCCGGCGGCATAGGAGCCAGGGCGTCTCGGTATAGATATTTGGATAAATCTATAATTTTTCTCATTATATCAGATTATATGTGTAAAGAAAAGCTGATATTCTAATGATTTAGTTCATGTTTTATTAAAAAAATTTATCAATTAGCGTTGACGAATATACATCCAATCAGTATAATATAATCTGATGAGGGAGTAGTCGGCGCTTATATTTGAGCGCGATATGCCAACATACTGAAGGGAGTTTTCTTGCAGGCTTCATTCTGGTATATCTTAATTGATGAGACTCATGGATAGCGGGAATGCTATGCGTGTGTCTTCAGGTACGTATGAAGTGGATAGATACCGTATAGTATCTATCCTTTTATTATGCGCACGCCCGCGAAATGAAGTTTGCTGCTGACGCAGCACGCGGGCGGTGCGGCGAGTAGGGGAGAGAACTTCCCTGCTCGATTGCGCAAAAATAGGAGATGTATGCAGCAATCCTATGTTTTGTGCAAAAAATGCTACGACAGATAGGAGAATGAGGTATGATTATTTTTTGGACGGTGCTGGCAACTATTTTTATTGCGGAAATGGGAGATAAGACGCAGCTGTTATTGGTGGCAATGACAGGAAAGTACAAGGTTTCCCACATTCTGGCGGGAACCTGGCTTGCCACGGTAGTGCTAAACGGTTTGGCGGTCATCGTGGGAGCTGCGCTTAGCAATTATCTGGATATGCGTATTATTAAGATGCTTGCCGGTCTTGCTTTCTTTTGGTTTGCATATGCTGCGTTAAAAGGAGAGGGAGAAGAGGAAGAAGAGAAAGAGATGAAGCGCAATCTGGGACCTGTGCTTGCTGTTTTCGGCTCTTTCTTTATCGGGGAACTGGGAGATAAGACACAACTGGCAGGTATTACACTGGCAGCTGCCTATACGAATCACAGCATTATAAATGCCTTTTATGTTTTTCTGGGATGTACGCTGGGACTGATCCTGGCTGATCTGATCGGGCTGGTCGTAGGAGTTGTATTGAAAAGCAAAATGCCGGCAGGCGTTTTAAATATCATATCCTTCTTTATTTTTGCTGTATTTGGCGTTGTCAGCATCCGGGAGGCTATGCGGTTGATTTTCGTGGAAAACAGTTACCTTGCGGTGGCGGGGTACGTCATTATATCATTGATCTTTGCCGGTATCTGCGTCGTTACCTTTTACCATCGTAAAAAGATGCCAAGTAACAGAGGCGGTGGCGGCGGGCGCCATCGTTAAAGCAGTTCGGGATTATAAAGAAACATAAAAAACACTTCGCATGACGGTACGAAGTGTTTTTATAGTAAAATCATATTATTTTCATCATGATCAAAGCAAAGCTATGATGTTCGTGCTTATGCCATCTTGTTAACTGCAATGCTGAGACGGGATACTTTTCTTGCAGAAGTATTTTTGTGGTAAACACCCTTCTTAGTAGCTTTATCGATAGCAGATGTAGCGGCAGCTAATGCATTTTTAGCTGCTTCCTTATCATTAGCCTCGATGGCGGCATATACTTTCTTGACCGCTGTCTTAACACCGGACTTAATCGATTTGTTTCTATCAGCTTTCGTCTTGTTTACTAAGATTCTTTTCTTCGCAGATTTGATATTAGCCATGATTACACCTCCGTTTTAAATTTTCTTTATTAGGACGTGTCTCATTAAAGCCGGACACGGACGTTTTAATGGAAACACACGCATATTATTGTAGTTTATGGCAATCCCAATGTCAATACATATTTTGTTTATTTTTGCAAAAAATAGAAA
>CAZPSD010000032.1:5373-21081 GCA_964589055.1 uncultured Bacteroides sp. | reverse complement strand
CAGTACGGCAAGCTGTCCCATAAGAACTTAGACGACCTGCGAAGCGGCAGCCGCTCCCTGCTGGTATCGGGAGAGGAACAGAAACAGGATCCCCTTGATTTCGTACTCTGGAAACCGAAGAAGGAAGGGGAGCCTTACTGGGAGTCACCCTGGTGTCAGGGACGTCCCGGCTGGCATATTGAATGCTCTGTTATGAGCAAAAAGTATCTGGGTGATGAGATTGACATTCATGCCGGCGGCGAGGATCTGATCTTCCCCCATCATGAGAATGAGATCGCCCAGTCCGAGGCAGCCAACGGTAAAGAATTTGCTAAGTACTGGATGCACAACGGCTTTTTAAATATTGATAATAAGAAGATGTCCAAGTCACTGGGTAATTTCTTCACGGTACGTGACATCAGTGAGAAGTATGACTTACAGGTACTGCGTTTCTTCATGCTTTCCGCGCACTACAGAAGTCCTTTAAATTTCAGTGCTGATCTGATGGAGGCGGCGAAAAACGGTTTGGAGCGTATTGTGACCAGTGTAACGAACTTAAACTACCTGTTAGAGAATGCTAAGAGCGAGGCCATGACGCAAGAGGAAGGAAAGCTTGCGGAAGAAGCGAAAGAATACATTGCCAAATTTGATGAGGCGATGGATGATGACTTTAACACGGCAGATGCAATCTCGGTTATTTTTGAGCTGGTGAAATTCGCTAACACTCATGTAACAGAAGCAGCGAGCAAAGAGTTTATTCAGGCGATTAAGGATGAAATTATTCTGTTATCTGATATATGCGGTCTGATTGTTGAGAAAAAAAAGGAAATTCTGGATACGGAGATTGAGGCGCTCATTCAGGAGAGACAGGAAGCCAGAAAGGCTAAGAACTTTGCGAGAGCAGATGAAATAAGAGATACCCTGCTTGCACAGGGCATTATCTTAGAGGATACACGTGAGGGCGTTAAATGGAAGAGAGCATAACCATTTTAGAGGCGATCAAGAGAGACTTTGACTGCAAGGATGTGGATATCAGAACCTATTCCCCGCTGACCCTTGCCTATATTGGGGATGCCATCTACGATCTGGTGATCCGTACCATCGTGGTGGAGCGGGGCAACCGTTCTGCCAATAACCTGCATAAGAAGACCGTTACCTATGTAAATGCCCGTGTACAGGCGAAGATGATTGATGCCTTGGAGGAAGAATTGACAGAGGAAGAAAAGGCTGTCTATCATCGAGGGCGCAACGCCAAATCTTATACCTCCGCCAAGAACGCTTCCATCATTGAATACCGCAAGGCAACCGGCTTAGAAGCGCTCTGCGGTTATCTGTATCTTCAGGGAGAACAGGAGAGGATGCTGACCCTGATCAGGACGGCGCTTACCAAGTTAGGTATGCATATCTAGGTAATCGTGAAACTGTGAAATGCACATAGCGCTGCCTGATTTCCACAATCGACAGTTCACAATTACCGCAAATAACATTAGAGAAAGGAATCCCATGGAACACACAGAATTTACCATAGAAGGCAGAAATGCGGTGATCGAAGCATTCCGCGCGGGGCGCACGATAGACAAGCTGTTTCTTTTGGACGGATGTCAGGACGGGCCGATTCTGACAATTAAGAGAGAGGCAGCCAAACACGGAAGCCTGATTAAGTATGTACCGAGAGAACGCTTAGACCAGATGTCAGAGACCGGGAAGCATCAGGGGGTCATCGCCTATGCGGCGGCTTATGAATATGCGGAGGTGGATGATATCCTGCAGAAAGCCAAAGATAAGGGAGAAGCGCCTTTTATCTTCCTGCTTGATAATATTGAAGATCCCCACAATCTGGGAGCCATCATCCGTACGGCAAATCTGGCAGGAGCGCATGGCGTGATCATTCCTAAAAACCGTGCCGTGGGACTTACCGCAACGGTAGCCAAGGCTTCCGCGGGAGCGCTTAATTATACCCCTGTGGCGAAGGTGACGAATTTGGGACAGACGATAGAGGAACTGAAAAAAGAAGGACTGTGGTTTGTATGCGCCGACATGGACGGCACACAGATGTACCAATTAGATTTAAAAGGTCCCATCGGATTGGTGATCGGCAATGAAGGAAGCGGTGTGGGACGCCTTGTTAAAGAGAAATGCGATTTTGCAGCATCTATTCCGATGCAGGGAGATATTGATTCTTTGAATGCTTCCGTGGCAGCAGGCGTGCTCGCTTATGAGATTGTGAGACAGAGGCTGCAATAACAGAAACGGTAAATGCCATCGGTTCTGTATTTTGTCTGCTGTCAGAGAGGACGGCTGTTAAAGGGGCAGATTACGGACAGACCGCATTTTCACGTGAACTTATAATATAAGGTAAAATGAGACTTTGAAAAGAAAATTGTGTAAATTAAATGAAATATTGTTAATCAGTATTTTTGTGCTGACTGCTCTGCTTACCGCAGTGGTTGGGCTGAAAGCATATGATATCTATGAAACCAACAGGGAACTTGCCCAAGAACTGGAAGAGCAGGAATTTGCCGAAGTTCTTGCCAGAAATGCAGAAGCACAGAACCGCGTGCTGGAGATGGAGACGGAGATTCAGGAACTGACTAAGAACCGTCAGGAATTGGAGAAGTTCATCACAAATCTACAAACGGTGGAGAGCGGCGTGCCAACGGATGCGGCTGTTTCTGACAACAGCAGTGTTTCGGCAGATGCAGCAGTGGTGACCAGTGTTTCCGGTGATTGGATATCGGGCAATGGCATAGGGTCAGACAATACGGTTTCGGGAAATTTTGATGTTTCAGACAATACAATATCTGTGTACAGCAGCGTATCCGGTAATACGATATCCGGAAATGATACAGTATCCGGTAATGATTTCTTAAGGAATGGTTTCTTGGTATCAGGCAACAGCAGTGTATCGGATAACAGCACGGTGTCCGGTGATCTGCTGAGTGTTTTTCAGGAAAACAATGGCTATGTACAGCCTGAGATGACGTTGGAGGAGCGCAGACAGCTCCATACTTCGTTGGAGGAAACAATGGAAGTCAATCAGGAGGATCAGATCCGGCTTGCGGAAAGTAAGATTGATTTTTCCGGTAAAAAGATTGCCTGTCTGGGTGACAGCATTACGGCAGCCTCCAACTTAGATTCCGAAGAGGATTACCAGCAGTATTCCTATCCGGCGAATCTGAAAGAATTATTGGGAGCGGAGGAAGTCTATAATCTGGGAATAGGCGGCTCTTCCATCGGACGATACTGGGCGGATGCTTTTGTGGACCGCTATCAGGACATCCCGGAGGATGCGGACATCATTATTGTCATGGGCGGAACCAACGATGGATTCTGCGCTGCGGACAAGGAGTTCGGAAGTCTGAATGAGCGGGCTTACCGCACTTTCTGCGGTGATTTGGATGAATTGATGAGAGGACTTAGAGAGGATTATCCCGATGCGGATATCTTTTTTGCCACACCCCTTCCCAACATTTTGCAGGATTATCTGATGAGTGAGCGTGATTACTTGCTGCCGCAGAAGAATTTTGCGGATGTGATACTCACGCTGGCACAGGAATATGATTATGAAGTTATAGATTTGTATAATTCCAATCTGCTGGACTCCCATGACGCCAACATTGTGGCGGAGTATATGCCGGACGGTGTGCACGGTAATCATGAGGGCTACCGGATTCTGGCAGAACATTTTGCGGCGGAACTGGTGAGATATTACGAGTCTGAAACAGATCAGCATGAAAATGGAGCGATTTCGGACAATTCGGTGGTTAATTGGGACGGACGACGGCAGATATCTGAGAATTCTGTAGATGATGAAAAGAAAAAGACGCAGATATCAGGGAACTTGGCTGATGTCGGAGAACAAAAGGAAACAGAATGAAAGAGGACTATAAACAGTACAGTGATGAAGAACTGCTGATCCGTCTGCGGGACGGAGAAGATGCCATCATAGAGTACATTATGAATAAATACAAAAACCTGGTCAGAAGTAAAGCCAAATCCATGTACATTCTGGGCGCGGACAGCGATGACCTGATTCAGGAAGGCATGATCGGTCTTTTTAAGGCAGTCAGGGATTATGACAGCGGCAGGGATGCCAGCTTTGCGACATTCGCCGATTTATGTGTATCCAGGCAGATGTACACGGCGGTGCAGGCGTCCAGGAGACAGAAGCATATTCCCCTCAATACCTATATATCGCTCTATGGCAGTGCGGGTACGAATCATGAAGGGGAGGAGGAGACGCTGGCAAACGCGCTTGCGGCGCATTCCGGGCGGAGCCCTGAGGAGTTGGTTATAGACCGGGAGAATGTGACACAGCTTGAGAAAACGATAGAAAAAGAACTTAGCATTTTTGAAAAGCAGGTGCTTGATCTGTATCTGACCGGTATGGGGTATCAGCAGATCGCCAAAGTATTGGGCAAGGATGATAAATCTACCGACAATGCATTGCAGCGGATTAAAACGAAATTGAAAAAAGCTATTCGTAAGACGACTGCGTAACAGGTATTGACAAAGTGAAAATAGCTATGATATACTACAGTTCGTGGCAAAAAGTATATTTTAGCCAGTTGGCTGATATGGCTCAGTCGGTAGAGCGTCGCCTTGGTAAGGCGGAGGTCACGGGTTCGATTCCCGTTATCAGCTTTTTATATGATGAGGAGGGACTTTTCAAGATTCATTCTTTGAAAGGTCTTTTTTACATTATAGATGAGAAGTTGCGCTAGAGTTGCGCTTGGTATCATATATATAAAATATGGTCAAGTTCCCTCCCGGCGATTTACGGCTGTTATCATTTGGGAATGAAGCTGTTTCATTCCGGTAAAAACGGAAAAAAAAAGAGTAGAAGAAAGGGCAGTTACATGGCTGTAAGAAAAAAGAAAAATTGGGTGCTCATACTGTTGGTCTTATTACTTCTCGGGATAGTTGTCAGTGTGTGCTATAAATGTTTGCAAATAGAAAAGGAAAAGGCAGCTGCGGATACGGAAGAATGGAATGATGTGGATTATTCTGCAGCAGAAGAAATAGAACAAGCCACAAGAAAGCTGAAAGAACAGCCGGAAAAAGCGCAGGTAATTACGGATATCAATACAATAGAGAAAGAGATTGCGCTCTGTTTTGAGGGAACTGCAGACGGACAGGTGATACGGCAGATCGTGGAATATCTGGATGAACATGATATGCATGCCACATTTTTTATCTCTGCGGTGGATGCAGGTGAAGATGAAGAAGCCGTAGATACGATTCTCAAAGCCGGACATGAGATGGAGAGTTATACCTTGTACGGTACGGCTCACATGGAGACTTTTACCCGGGAGGAACTGGTGGAGGATTTCTGCCGCGCACAGGCTGTTTATAAGGATAAGATCGGTATAGCGCCTGCGATGCTGAAATGCAATGCGACAGACTACACGGACGAGATCATGGAGGTGGCGGATGCCTGCGGCTATGACAGTGTGGTGTATCCCACCCATTATCTGAATTATGCCAGCTTTTATTCGGCACGGATGGCACAGAATTATGTGAGCAGCATGGATAAAGGCAGTATTATCTCGGTTAAGTTAAACGGCTATCTGGATGAATTGGAATATGAAGAGACGAAAGTGGACGAGGATCCGGCGAAGGATAAACAGGCGGGTCTGGAATTGCACGATCTGGAGGAAGAGGAGCTTTCGGAAGAGGAGAGGCTTTTGCAGGTAGTGGAATGGCTTCTGGATGCTTTGGATGAGGCGGACTATGAGACGGTTCCGGTCAGTACGTTTCCAAGCCGGGATATGGGAGATTTGGTATTAAAGTTCGAAGAGACGGAAGAACAGTATGCGGAGAAAATGGCAGAAGCGGTTACGGCAGTGCACACAACGGACCGGGAGACGGCATTTACCTTCCGGGGTATCGGTGACGAGGAGGAATTGACAAATCTGCTGGCGGTATTACAAGAGATCGATGCGGGAGCCACTTTCTTTGTAACCGGACAGGAAATTGACAAATATCCGGAGCAGATACAGCAGATTATAGATGCGGGATTCGAAATCGGCAACGGCGGTTATCTGGGCAGTTCTGTGACAGACATGTCCTTTGGCGAGATCTGTGAGGATATTTATAAGAATGATCTTGTATTGGAAAGTATCGGTGTAGAGACGGATTTATTTATGCCGCCTTACGGTGCTGTTACGGAAGAAGTACAGATGGCAGCCGCCGCCATGGATAAGCGGTTGATCTGCTATAATTCCTGCCCCACGAGGACTGAATATGCAGAGAAAAAGTATACAGGAGAAGAAGTGGTAAAGAAATATTATTCTGCCTCACGGCTGGTATTGTGCCGCGGTGACATTACATATTTCAACATGGATGTATATGACGATCCGGATTCGATTGCAGAGCTGGTGCGTGCCGTTTATCAGTTGAAAGTTCTGCCTACCGATTATGGAACGAGAGAAGGACATATTTTGCAGATTTGCACTATCTCTGAATTGATTGATAATACATGGAACTATCCGGCAGCAACCAATGCAGTTTATCATGCGATTCAGACTGACGGCAGAATGCAGTCATCTTTTGAACAGATGTTAAGAGACGGTTATGTTGGAAATCCATACCAGGAGCTGGACGGTTTTTCGGAAGGCGAACTGGCATTGATTGACCAGACGGGACGAATCAATACCGGCGGTACGAATACGGTATTCTTAACCTTTGACGACTGGGGAAATGAACAGACGATCGGCAAAATACTGTATGTTCTCAGAAAACATAAGATCAAAGCGACTTTCTTTATTAAAACAGAGTATGTTATGGACGGCAGCAGTGAAAATCTTCTGCGTGCCATTGCGGAAGAGGGACACGATATCGCTTCTCACACCAATACCCATATGACTATCAATGTCACGCCGGATCTTGTGCCGACACTGCAGAAGGATTTGGTGCAATCCAACCAGATACTTGCCAATGTAACAGGAGATACCGGTATGTTGACGGATTATTTCAGACCGCCCACACTGGCAGTTAACAGAGTGGGAGTCAGTACAGTGTTTGATTGCGGTTACGGTTATATCATCAATGGCAGCGTCAGTACGGGTGATTATGGTGCGGGCAGTGTGGAAGAAATTTATGATATATTGTTAAACGGCGTGGTGTTAGACAGCGGGGAACGCTTGAAGATACAGGACGGAAGCGTTGTTGTTATGCATATCAATACCAATTCCGTCTATACCGCACAGGGACTTGACAGATACTTAAATTATGTGGAAAGTCTGCCGGATGGAGACCCGAATAAATTTAATTTTGCGAAGCTGAGTGATTATTTGCATTAAACAATGCCCGGAAGTATTGTTTGGTGTCTGGTAATGTTGAGAATATAAGAGGGAAAGTTATGCTGCATAAGAATAAAGAAGTAAAGAAAAAGAATACGGCTCAGATAGAAGATGTGCTTTTACAGCAGAAGCCCGACAGACGTATGCTCTCTTATGTGCCGGATAAGCAGCAGGTGAGGAACAATGTAGACAGACGCGGCGGTAAGACGCTGGAGAACTTTGATGGGAAAGTGGACGACTATATTAAAAGTATTCAGTCGGGTATCCGATATCAGGTAGATTATAGAGTCAAGGTGAAAGTGAAGGGGAAAGACGGCAGAAAGAAATTTACCTGTAAGGGAATTGATATTTCTTCTACCGGTATATTGTTACAGGCAGAGAATGAAACTCAGCAGCAGATGATGCAGAATGCAGATAAGATACATCTGGATTTTGAGATCATACCAGGTTCTATGCCGGAAGGCTACGAGATGAAGGTGAAACTGAATGCCGGGCTTGTCCGGACCGTCAAAACGCAGGACAATAAATTACTGTGCGGTATGGAGTTTCATAAGACGCTGGCGGAGTATGCGACAAGAAGAAAAGACGGCTACATGCTTACGGTTGCAAGTCTTATGATTTTTTTCATTTCTGCTTTTATCATGCTGATGAGAGCGGAAAGCGTTATTTATTTTAAATTTAATAAATGGCTGTATTTATACAGTATTATTGCAGCGGCATTTCTGTTAAGCCGTTATCTGTTCGGGGCTTTATATCGGGCAGTGCCGATTGACAAGGACTATACGCCGGGAGTTACCATTATTATTCCCTGTTTTAATGAGGAAGAGTGGATTCACCGGACGATCTTAAGCTGTGTGAACCAGGATTACCCTATCGATAAGCTGGAGGTCATCGTGGTAGACGATCATTCCAACGACCGGTCCGTGGAGAAAATACAGGAAACGATAGAGAAATTGAAGACGGAGGATGAACACTATGAGATCGCTAAGCGGGTTTCCTACATTGTGCAGCCTGTGAATAAGGGGAAGAGAGATGCTTTGTGCGAAGGGGTAAAGGCGGCACAGCATGAATTGATTGTCTTCGTGGATTCTGACAGCTTCTTGGATCCTTTTGCGATCCGTAATCTGGTACAGCCCTTTAAAGACCCCAAAATGGGGGGGGTGGCAGGACGTACCGATGTGGCTAACACTTATACGAATGCGCTGACGAAAATGCAGTCGGTACGCTATTATATTGCTTTTCGTGTGATGAAAGCGGCAGAGGCCTATTTCGATGGCGTAACCTGTTTGTCCGGTCCGCTGTCCTGTTATCGCAGAGAGATTATTATGGATAACATGGACAATTGGCTGAATCAGAAATTTTTAGGACAGAAAGCAACCTTTGGCGATGACCGTGCCATGACGAATTTTGTGTTGAAGCATCACAGAACCAGCTATCAGGATACGGCGGTCTGTTCCACCATAGTGCCCAACAGACATAAGGTATTCTTAAAACAACAGATGCGCTGGAAACGCTCATGGCTTCGGGAATCTATCATGGCGGCGAAATTTATGTGGCGTAAAGAGCCGTTTATGGCAGTCTTTTTTTATATAGGACTGATTGTACCTGTGGCGGCGCCTGTGGTGGTGCTGTATAATCTGATTTATGTGCCCATTACCCAGAGAATTTTTCCTACTACGTTTCTGGTGGGGCTGCTTTTGATGTCGTTGATTATGAGTGTGGTACAGCTGCTGCTGAGACGAAGCACTACATGGATATATGGGATGTTGTTTTGTATCTATTATGAGGTGGTGCTCTTGTGGCAGATGCCGGTTGCATGGGTTACTTTTTGGAAATCCACATGGGGTACCCGTATGACACCGGAAGATTTGAAGGAACAGGAGAAGAAGAAAAAGAAAGGCGGAAAGAAAGGAGGCGCAGAGCATGAGCAGGCGAAAGCCAATGGATCCGGTACGGCGTAAAAACATTAAGAAGGTTGTGCGAAGTATTGTCGAGGGTGTGATTCTGATTGCTTTGCTTGTTCTTGTCATCAGGGCGCTTTTTACTTTTGATACCTATGAACCTTATGAGGAAACGGAAGTAGAAATGGCATCGGACGAAGCGGATACCGGATTTATCGCATTGTCTTATTTCGGGGTGGATCGTAATGAGACGAAGACCCTGATCAGTACGAAGCGGCTTCAGGAGCATATGGATGCACTGTATTCATCCGGTTATGTAACAATAACCCAACAGGATATTCTGGATTATTACAGGGAGGGCAGGAAACTCCCTAAGAAATCTTTATTCTTAATGTTTGAGGACGGACGGCGGGATACGGCAATCTTTGCCCAGAAGGTTACGGAGAAATATAATTATATTTCAACGATTATGACTTATGCGCAGAAGTTTGAATCCAACGACAGCAAATTTCTGATGCCCGATGATCTGAAAGAATTAAAAAAAGGAACCTTTTGTGAACTGGGCACTAATGGCTATCGTTTGGAATATATCAATGTATTTGACCGATACGACAGATTTTTGGGGAATATGAATACGCTTGAGTATGCTCATGTACAGTCTTTTCTGGGGAGAGAATACAATCATTATCTGATGGATTATATCAGAGACGAATACGGTATTCCCAGAGAATCCCGAGAACAGATGAAAGCACGCATTGATTTTGATTATGATGAGATAGAACGCATTTATACGGAAGAACTGGGAGAAGTTCCGGGGATGTATGTGCTGATGCATTCCAATACGGGCATGTTTGGTGAGAATGAGAAGGTCAGTGCTGTCAATCAGGCACGGATTTTTGAATTGTTTGATATGAACTTTAACAGGGAAGGGTATTCGCTCAATACGCTGGATGCGTCTCTTTATGATTTGACCAGAATGCAGCCTCAGGCATATTGGCATACGAATCATCTTCTCATGCGTATCTGGGACGATACCGGACAGGAAATGGCATGGGTGGACGGTGATACAGAGCGTAAATCCGCCTGGGAAGAGCTGGATGGCAAGGCAGAATTTCAGGATAATGAAATCTATCTGACCTGTGAACCGGAAGGCGTAGGAACTTTGCGTTTGAAAGACAGCGGACAATATAAGGATGTGATCGTCAATACACGGCTGACCGGCAATAAGATGGGAATTCAGAGCGTGTATGTGAGAGCGGATGAAAACCATGAGAACGGGATTTGTGTGAAGATTGAGAATAATGAACTGTTTATTCTGGATGGAAAGCGGCTGATCTATCAGGAAAAGATAGACAAACTGACAGAGGTGGAGCCGGTATCCGTGGATGAGGACGACATGGCAGCACAGATTGCCGAGAAAGAGCTGGAAGTGCAGTATGCATCCACCGTTCAGAAAAGCAAAAATGCCGCTGTGGAACTCGCCGTGCTGAATGATACGGACACCCTCTCCGTAGAGGAAGGCGCAGAAGAATATATAGAAGATATCGGGCTTAGTGATCCGGCAGACAGACAACTGTATATTGCCGTGAAAGATAATATGCTGACGGTGTCTGTGGATGGATATTATGCGGTGCAGGAGGAAGAAATTACTACCACAGACGAGGGCTATATCTTCATTCAGTCCGGATGGGGTGGCGAAGCATACAGCCAGAGAAATCTGACAGATGACGTGTATGACGGCGTGTTCGTAGATTTTGAGGTGACACAGAATACCGGAGCTGAGAAAGAGGTTGTACTGTATGATGATAAAATGCATGGATTTGAATGGTTTTGCCAAAAGAGTGAGAAAATTTGGCACAGCGTTATTAACTGGTTTATTGACACGTTCTAGGTATAGATAAGCTTCATGACAATTTATATGAATCAGAGAGGTTACTATGGTCGTTAAGAGAAAAGGCACGGGGAAAACAAGGGCGCTGCTTATGCTTGCATTTGCCTGTATGGTTACAGGCTGCGGCATCAAAGAGATTGGTCAGGCAGAAGGAAATAAACAATCGGCAGAGAATGTTTATGCGGCGGAGCAGTCGGAAGAGAATGGCGGTATGTCTAAGCAGGAGAAAGAACCCTCGGAGGAAATCAGTTATTCTCTTTGGAATGCTTACTGGAATCTGGAGGGGGTGGAAGAACAGACGGAAGCCTTGGCGGAATATGTGAAAAATATAAATTTTTTTGCTGCCTATTTTGATCAGGATGATACTCCGTTTATTCCTCAGGCAACCACAGAGTTCTTTACCGCCAACGCTGCTTCCTATCGGGAACGTGGCTGGAATTGTTATCTGACAGTCGTGAATGACCAGATCAATGCAGATGGTTCCTCTTCCCTGAAAAGCACTGATTTGCTGTATCGTTTGCTGGAGCAGGAAGAAAATTATACGGCACATGCAGAGAAATTGATTACGTTGGCTGCAGAAGCAGGTTATGACGGTTTGGAAATTGATTACGAGAATATCCGCAAGGATGAGGTTTTGTGGGGATATTTTATGAATTTCATCGGATATCTTTATGACAGATGTGAGGAAGAAGACCTGCTTCTCAGGGTAGTGATTGAGACGAATATCAATGCGGATCAGATTGATTGGGTGGAGGGTCCTTCTTATTGTGTCATGTGTTATAATCTCTATGGCAGCCATAGTGAGCCGGGACCGAAAGCGGACAGAGCCTTTCTGGAAGAAATTATGGAGAAAATGCGCTATGTACCGGGAACAGTAGATTATGCGCTTGCCAACGGCGGATTTGACTGGAGTGAAGACGGAACGGTCAAAGGGCTTACTGTTAAACAGGCTGAAACATTGGAGACAGAGTATGGTGCGCAGGCTGAAAGAGATGCCAGTGCGGCGAAGTTCTTTCAATATACAGACGAGAATGGCGTAGAGCATGAAGTGTGGTATGGCGATCAGGAAACGCTGGATTCATGGATGATGTGGCTGCAGTCCGGCGGCAACTGGAATTATTCTATCTGGAGGCTTGGGGAGTGATACTTTGAGCCCTTGCCATGCCGCTGGAAATGGAGTACAATATATAAAGAAAATGCATTTTGGCTTCAAAGCGCAGAATGCGGGAAAGGCAGGCAGCAGACATATGGATTTCTTAGATAAACTGGGTGAAACGATTACAATGAAAGGGAAAGAAGTAACGGATAAGGCGAAGGATCTGGCAGAGATTGCTAATTTGAAAAGCCAGATCAGCACCTGCGAGGAAGTGATCAGGAAAAATTATATTGAGATTGGCAAGATTTATTACGAGAAACATGGTTCAACGCCGGAAGAAGAGTATGAGGAAGCGTGCAGAGCCATTGCAAATGCGCAGAACGGAGTCATAGATTTGGAGGCTAAGATAAAGGAAATCAAAGGAATTTAGAACAGAGAATGGGAACCGGTATTTCGAATACCGAAGATATAGAATTCAGTTATTAAGTAAAAAGCCGCGGCATTTTCAAAGTGCCGTGGCTTCTTGCTTGTTACTATACGTTTATGATTTGTTACAGATAGTTGTTAAGAAAACGGATTTTATTCCGGCTGAGGCTGTTCCGCAGGTGTTTCGCCTGTTTGTGCAGCTTCCTGCGCAGCTTGTGCCGCTGCGGCAGCCGCCTCGGCGGCCCGCTGTTCTATTTCTGCCCGCTGTGCGTTGACAACACTCTCCCAGTCAGGGTTGGCAAAGAATTCTGCATCGTGCGGACATATATTGGTCTGTGCCGGTACTATTGTAACAGAACCGTCCTCATTCACAACCTCCTTTGTAGCCGGGGCGTCTGCGCCTATTGCGGCGGCAGAACCGCTCTGTAGGGACACATCCTCAATCGGAGTCAGCTCCAATACGCCTTCTGTTTTAAACGGACAGAATTCCGTGGCAGGCAGATTGCTGTACTGGCATATCTGACCGGCGTAGTGGACATCGCATGTTGCCTCCGGCACCGTGCCTTCTGCAAAGTATTCCGTACGCAGCGTGCCGTCGCACAGACCGGCGATCGGTAATTTACCGGAGCGGGAACATACGGTAGCTGTCACAATACCGGAAGGAACGGGGAAGGACTCGCTGGGCAGATCTTCATGAATCTTAGCCATGACAGTACGCCATAATTTCTTGGCAAGATTTTTCTCATCGCCGGTAAGATTTACATTGTTATCATAGCCTGCCCAGGTGGTAGCGGTATAGTAAGGGGTATAACCTGCAAACCATACATCATTGTAATCGGATGTGGTTCCGGTTTTACCGGCAATCGCCATGCCGCCGAAGTTAACGGAACCGCCCGTACCGCTTGTCACGACATCGACCATGGCATCTGTCAGCAGGAAAGCTGTGGTTTCTTTGATGACCTGCTTAGACTGCGGCGCGGTGTTGTCTAAGATAATGTTGCCGTCATGATCCAGAACCTTGGTGTATAACTTTGGTTTGATATATGTTCCGCCGTTAGCAATACATGCATAGGCTGCATTCAATTCTTCATTCGTCACACCGTTGGTAATACCACCCAGCGCAAGAGACTGCTGGATATCGGAGAATACCTGGCCGTTGACTTCTTTGCGTTCTTCCAGGGTAGTAAATCCGAAGTTGATCAGGTAATCAAAGCCAAGCTGCGGCGTGATCTGGGTCAGGGTTTTGACTGCCACAATGTTCATGGAGTCTCTGATTCCGTCTCTCAGGGAAGAAAGTCCGCGGTATGACTCCCCGTACCAGTTCGCCACGGGACGTCCGTTGGCATAGCTGAAAGGGGCATCATTCATGATTGTGGCAAGAGTCAGTCCTGCACTGTCTAAGGCAGGTGCATAGGTTGATACGATTTTGAAAGTAGAACCGGGCTGTCTGGTTGTATCGGTAGCACGGTTTAAGGTACGGCTGGCGTCCTTGGCACCGCGTCCGCCTTTCATGGCTACAATATAGCCGGTGCTCTGGTCCTCCACCACTAAGGATACCTGCGGCTGGGGCGTCAGGCTGATCGTTTCGCCATAGACCTCGTCTCCTGCACTCATGATGGCTTCTTTGTAGGCTTCGATATCCTGATAAGCCTCCTCTTGTGAGGCATAAATCAGATTAAAGGTATTGGAACGGTTTTCTTTCCAATAAGTACGGAACATCTCGGTACTGTAGTTCTCATGATCCCCGTTGCTTTTCTCAATGGTCAGTTCGTAATTCAAATACCATTTGGTATTGGCAGGAAAATTGCTTTCATCTGCAAATGCTTCATCACAAATAAGCTGGATTTTAGGATCCTGCGTGGAATAAATCTTAAGACCGCCGCTGTAGAGCAGGGTATAAGCCTGGGTTTCATTATATCCTGCGGCAATCAAATCTTCCAGCACGTCATCTGTCAGTGCATCTACAAAATATGTAGTGACTGCTGTATCTTCATTTTCGGAATCGGCAATTTGGATACGGGAATATACGTCGTCAGCCATTGCCTCATCATATTCTTCCTGCGTGATATATCCCTGATCCTTCATGTCACGAAGCACCTTCTCGCGGCGTTCGGCATTTTTATCCGGATGCGTGATAGGATTATAGCGGGACGGATTTTTGGTGATGCCTGCTATGACAGCACACTCAGACAATGTCAGATCGCTGACGGATTTGTTGAAGTAGCGCTGGGATGCAGCCTGCACGCCGAGCGTGTTCTGCCCCAGATTGATCGTATTCATATAGTTGATCAGGATCGTGTCTTTGTCCATGACTTTTTCCAGTTCTAAAGCAAGATACTGCTCCTGAATCTTACGCTTTAATCTGTCTGCGAAAGAATTCTCGCTGGTCCAGTCTGTGAAAACGTTGTTTTTCAGAAGCTGCTGGGTAATCGTGCTGGCGCCTTCCGAAAAATTACCGCCATTTTGCAAGCCGACGACACCGGCACGGATGATACCTTTGATATCAATGCCGTTATGCTCATAAAAACGGGAATCCTCGATCGCCACGAATGCGTTCTGCAGATCTTCGGGCACCATATCGATCGTGACCGGGATACGGTTACTGTCGGTAGATACCAGCTTGGCGGTCTGATTGCCTTCGATATCATAGACAAAAGTGGAAAATCCCGTAGGGGTAACATCGATATTTCCAATATCAGGAGCTGTCGCAAGAACACCTTTAAAAATACCGATACCTGCGCTTGTACCGATGATTGCGGCTCCGATCAGGGCCAACAGGAATATTTGAACAAAGGTAAAGCCGAACTTTTTACCCCACTTTTTGGATGTAGAATTGAGTGCCTGCTGTTTCTTGCGGACACCTTTCTTTCCATAATTCATAAATACTGCCTCCTTAGGCGAAATAACCTATCTTGGATTATAGCAAAATTTGCCAGCTAAATAAAGGACTTTTATATTATCTTAAGAATTGTTCACAATTCCGGGGAATTTTATTCTGCTTGTGTGGAAGTTGTGAAAATGCTATACTAGTCTGAGAAGAACTTCTAAAGCTCGCGCCATAGGACGCTTCGCTAAGAAGTGCTAATCTCAGACGGAAGAACGCCAAAAGCA
>CAZPSD010000032.1:0-5273 GCA_964589055.1 uncultured Bacteroides sp. | reverse complement strand
CCATAGGACGCTTCGCTAAGAAGTGCTAATCTCAGACGGAAGAACGCCAAAAGCAGGCGTTCTTCCCGGTGGAATGATTTACATTATTGTCAGGGAAAGGATGGTTCCGTCCGCCGGAAGTGCGGGCGGAATAATATTGAATGGAATCTGGTCATAGGTTGGAGCCGTATAAGATTATCGAATATGGGGGCATGGGAGAGATCGAAGAGAAGAAATCCCGGTTTATTGCCCATGTCGCGGCAGCAGATACGGAAGAGGAGGCGCTCGCTTTTATCGAATCGAAGAAAAAGGAATACTGGGATGCGAGACATAACTGTTATGCTTATCTTCTGGGAGAGAAGGGGCAGACTATGCGTTACTCCGATGATGGGGAGCCTTCCGGGACTGCGGGCAAGCCTATTTTGGAAGTATTGGTAAACTCGGGAATCCGTAATCTGGTGGTTGTTGTGACAAGGTATTTCGGCGGTACGTTACTGGGTACCGGCGGGCTGGTGCGCGCTTATACCCGGGCAGCGCAGGCGGGGCTTGCGGCGAGCAGGGTATGTACCATGTACTATGGATACGGTGTCACGATCCGGACGGATTATAACGGGATCGGGAAGCTGCAGTATTTGTTGGGACGGCAAAGTATCCCAATAGATGAATCGGAATACGCGCAGCTGGTAACGCTACAGGTAAAGGTTCCTTATGAAGAGAAAGATTCCCTGATCTATGAGATGACGGAAGCGACTGCCGGAAAGGTGGAAGTGACTGTCTCAGACCCTATTTATTATAAAAAGTGACTGACACGTAGAGACTTATGCAGGATTTTCCGTGAGATTGGTTTCTGCGTGGGAAAGGCAGGCAGACTATGAACATGGAAGAAGTAAGAGACGTGAAAGGGACACTTGTGACTGCAAGTGAAAGACCGGAATACGAAAATTTGGGCGTAGAGGAAATAAGAGATCTGCTGAATAAGGGACAGTACACGAAACTGCGTCAGCTCATCCAGGAACTGAACAATGCGGATATGGCGGATTATCTGGAGGAAATGGAAGAGAGTGAAGTCATAAAAATTTTCCGGATTTTGCCCAAGGATATGGCAGCGGATGTTTTCTCCTATCTGGAAATAGACCAACAGCAATCCATCATTACCTCTCTGTCAGATAAAGATGCCGCGCGCATTATCGATAACATGATGTCCGATGATGCGAAAGAGTTGATGGAAGAGATGCCGGCGAATGTGGTGAAACGTCTGATTGCGAATACCAGACCGGATACCCGCCAGGCGATCAATCATCTGATGCGTTATCCGGAAGATTCTGCCGGCAGTATTATGACGGTGGAATATGTAGATTTGAAAGAGAATCAGACCGTTGCGGAGGCAATAGAACGGATCCGTAAAGTGGGGCTGGACAGTGAGACGATCAATATCTGCTATGTGCTGGACGCTAAAAGAACCTTAGTGGGAACGGTAGCGCTCAGATATCTGCTGCTTAGTGAACCGGATGCCGTTATCGGGGAAATGATGCATAGGAATGTCATCTCGCTGCATACCCTGATGGATCAGGAGGAGGTTGCCAGACAATTTAAGAAATATGAATTTACGGCTATGCCGGTGGTGGATAATGAGAACCGGCTGGTAGGCATTATCACAGTCGATGACGTTGTGGATATTCTGGAAGAAGAGACAACGGAGGATATTGAGAAGATGGCGGCTATGGTGCCTTCTGATAAGCCTTATTTAAAGACTTCGGTGTTTGAGACATTTAAGAAGAGAATACCGTGGCTTTTGCTGTTGATGATTTCCGCCACGTTTACGGGAGGGATCATCACTTCCTTTGAAAATGCGTTGAGCCGATATGTGGTGCTGACCGCATACATCCCGATGTTAATGGATACCGGCGGTAATGCGGGCGGACAGGCGTCGGCTACGATCATCCGTGGCCTGTCTCTGGATGAGGTGGAGTTTGGCGATTGGTGGATCGTGGTCTGGAGAGAGATCCGGACGGCAGTTCTGTGCGGTGTGGCGCTGGCAGTCTGTAATTTCGCGAAACTGATGCTCTTTGACCGTGTAGGTATTTTGGTGGCATTTGTAGTGTGCGTTACCATGATGCTGGCTGTTATCGTTGCCAAGATAGTAGGTTCCATGCTGCCGATGATCGCCAAAAAGATCGGTATGGATCCGGCGGTTATGGCGAGTCCTTTTATCACTACTATTGTCGATGCCATTTCTTTGCTGATCTATTTCAGGGTGGCAAGTATTGTGCTGGGAATTTAATGTCTGCTCTTATTGCTTTGAGTTGATATTGTAAAGATGAAAGATAATCGTTCTGTGAATCGGAGAGATAGGAAAGCGCCCGAGCAGCAGTGCGAACAAAGTCAGGCTGCTGAGCCTGACTTTGTTATTTTTTGGCTGCTGCGGAGATTGCGGCTCTTTTTCTTAAGGTAGGATCTAAAATTTTCTTGCGGATTCTGATCGTCTTGGGCGTTACCTCCAAAAGCTCATCGGTATCAATAAATTCCAATGCCTGCTCTAAACTTAACACCTTAGGCGGTGTGAGGCGAAGGGCTTCATCCGCACTGGAGGAACGGGTATTGGTGAGCTGTTTCTTCCTGCAGACATTCAGCTCGATATCCTCACCGCGTCCGTTCTGACCGACAATCATGCCGGAGTATACCTTGGTGCCGGGACCGATAAAGAGGGTACCTCTTTCCTGTGCATTGTAAAGACCGTAGGTAATCGCTTCGCCTGCTTCAAAAGCGATCAGAGAACCCTGCTTTCTGTACTGGATATCACCCTTATAAGGGGCATATCCGTCGAAAATACTGTTCATGATACCATTTCCCCTGGTATCTGTCATGAACTCGCCGCGGTAGCCGATCAGTCCGCGGGAAGGAATGGAAAATTCCAAACGGGTATATCCGCCGGATGCCATTCCCATGTTTTTCAGTTCGCCTTTTCGTTGGCTTAATTTCTCAATGACGGTGCCGGAGAATTCTTCCGGAACATCTACGTAACACAATTCCATGGGCTCTAATTTCTTGCCGTTTTCGTCTTCCTTATACAATACCTCTGCCTTGCTGACCGCAAACTCATATCCCTCACGGCGCATGTTCTCGATCAGGACAGACAGATGCAGTTCACCTCTGCCGGATACTTTAAAGGCTTCTGTCGTGTCGGTTTCCTCCACACGAAGGGATACATCCGTATTTAATTCACGGAACAGCCGGTCACGCAGATGACGGCTCGTAATATATTTGCCTTCCTGTCCGGCAAGCGGAGAGTCGTTGACGATAAAATGCATTGCGATGGTCGGCTCCGAAATCTTCTGGAAAGGAATGGGCTGCGGATTTTCGGGAGAGCAGAGGGTATCGCCGATGTGAATATCCGCAATACCGGAAATTGCTACGATAGCGCCGATACCGGCTTCTTTTACCTCTACCTTATTTAATCCGTCATATTCGTATAATTTGCTGATTTTAACCTTTTTCATCTTATCGGGTTCGTGGTGATTGACAATGACCACTTCCTGATTGACTTTTACGGCACCGTTATCTACTTTGCCTACGCCGATACGACCGACATATTCATTGTAATCGATGGTGCTGATCAACACCTGAGTTCTCGCATCAGGATCGCCTGTGGGCGCCGGAATATGCTCGATGATGGTATCAAAAAGCGGTGTCATGTCGCCGCCTTTCACAGTCAGCTGGGTAGTTGCGGTACCTGCTTTGGCGGAAGCATATACGAAAGGACAATCAAGCTGCTCGTCATTGGCGTCCAAATCCATAAATAATTCTAAGACCTCATCCACTACCTGAATCGGTCTGGCTTCCGGACGGTCGCATTTGTTGATGCATACGATAACGGACAGATCCAGTTCCAGTGCCTTTTGCAAAACAAATTTGGTCTGAGGCATGGGACCCTCGAAAGCGTCCACCACAAGAATAACGCCGTCTACCATCTTGAGTACACGCTCTACTTCACCGCCGAAGTCGGCATGACCGGGGGTGTCGATAATATTGATCTTAACGCCTTTATACATAACGGCAGTGTTCTTGGACAGGATGGTGATACCGCGTTCTTTCTCGATGTCGTTGGAGTCCATGACACGTTCTGCCACTTCCTGGTTTTCCCTGAATACACCGCTTTGTTTTAACAGCTCGTCCACGAGAGTGGTCTTGCCGTGGTCTACATGGGCGATGATCGCAATGTTTCTTACATCTTCTCTAGTTTGTTTCATGTTCTGCCATGCCTTTCTGATCTTACAAACGTAATATTTTAGTGATTATGTTTTGGTTCACTTATTTACACTATTATCTGCGCAAGGCTGGTTTTTCATAAGCCAGTCATTAAACTCGGGTAATTATATCACTTGGCTGTTTATCTTGCAAGATAAAATGTGGAATTGCGTGGTTTTGCGTTGCTTTCAGACTTGGACTTGAGGTAGACAGGCAGATTTCGTTATGAGGTTTTTGTTTTTTCCGCCCGCGACCACTAACAGTTCTATTTTTTGCCCGCATCCTATATATTGATAATACAATACTAAAAGGAATTCCTGTAATTCCACGTGTAGAAGGGAGAAAAACATGACAGATAAGGTAATTGAAAACAACCAGGTGGCAATCATGGGGGAGATCGTAAGTGATTTTACCTACAGCCACGAGATTTTCGGAGAGGGCTTTTATATGGTAGATATCAGTGTGGACCGGCTCAGTGAGTCAAGAGATATCATACCGGTGATGGTGTCCGAGAGGCTTTTGGACGTAAATGAGGACTATAAGGGCGCCAAAATCAGCATCACGGGACAGTTCCGCTCCTATAACAGACATGAAGAGAGAAAGAACAGGCTGGTACTTTCTGTTTTTGCGAGAGAGATTGAATTTGTGGAGGATATCGGGGAGAATGCCAAGACGAACCAGATATTTTTAGACGGATATATTTGTAAGGCGCCTATTTACCGTAAGACGCCGCTGGGGCGTGAGATCGCCGATCTGCTGCTGGCGGTAAACAGACCCTACGGCAAATCGGATTACATACCTTGCATCTGCTGGGGCAGAAATGCCAGATTTGCAAGTAATTTTGAAGTGGGAAGCCGCTGCGCAATCTGGGGCAGGATACAGAGCCGGGAATATATGAAGAAGCTGTCTGAGGAGGAAGTAGAGAGACGTGTGGCATATGAAGTATCGGTCAGCAAACTGGAGATTATAGAGGAAGAGTAGCGTTTCGTTTGGCAGGTCTGGGTTCGCAGGCTGTACAACGCGGGACGCAGACCGCATAACGCAGGTCG
>CAZPSD010000031.1:10143-21275 GCA_964589055.1 uncultured Bacteroides sp. | reverse complement strand
TGTGCGGATTCCTGGAGATGGCAGAGTAACAATCCGAACGGCTACGATGACTGATTTGCAGCTTCCGGTATAACCGAAAGAACGGCTGTTACTGACAGATAGACAAATTGTGCAGATTGTATATTGTTTTTTGGAAAACACAATCATAGAATATGGACATGAATTTATTCATGCCCGTATTTTTTGTGCGTGTATATATTGAAATATAAAGGAGGCGGAGGCATGAGCCAGACCAAAGCGCAGGAGCAGGATTCTAACATCATGATAAAAATTTCCAGTTTTATTGTTGATAAGAGGAACCTGTTCTTTTTAGTTTACATAATTTTAATTATCTTCTCTGCATTTTCCAGAAACTGGGTGCAGGTAGAAAACTCTCTTGCAGCATACCTTCCCGATACAACAGAGACCAGACAGGGTATGGATTTGATGGAGGAGCAGTTTATCACCTACGGAACCGCCCGGTTTATGGTTTCCAATATTACATATGAAGAGGCAGAGAAACTTGCGGATGAGATTGAAGAGATGGATACTGTCGGAATGCTGACTTTTGAAAATACGACAGACCACTATAATAATTTTTCCGCGTTGTATGATGTGACCTTTGCTTATGATGAGACGGATGAAAAATGTCTGACGGCATTGGAGAACCTCAAAGATTATCTGTCGGATTATGATGTCTATGTGTCAACTACCCTTGGAGACCAGTCGTCTGAGACCATTGCTTCGGAGATGAGCGTGATTGTTGTCTGGGTGGCGGTTATTGTTGTGGCTGTACTGCTTTTGACGTCCCAAACATGGGCGGAGGTTCCGGTACTGCTTCTGACCTTTGTATCGGCGGCGATCTTAAGTATGGGAACAAATTTTGTATTCGGCACGATTTCCTTTGTATCCAATTCGGTTACGGTAGTATTGCAGCTGGCGCTGTCTATCGATTATGCCATTATTCTGTGTAACAGATATAAAGAGGAACATGCCGCTTTACCGATCCGGGACGCGGCGATCGTGTCGCTGAGCAAAGCGATTCCGGAGATTTCCTCTTCCAGTCTGACGACTATCGGCGGTCTGGTCGCCATGCTGTTTATGCAGTTTGGGATCGGCAGTGATATGGCGCTTTGCCTGATCAAGGCGATCATTTTAAGCCTGATGTCGGTTTTCCTGCTTATGCCGGGGCTTTTGGTGGTGTTCGGTAAGCTGATGGATAGAACTGTACATAAGAATCTGATACCTAAAATACCGTTCGTCGGGAAATTCGCGTATAAGGCAAGGTTTGTCATTCCTCCGGTTTTTGTGGCGGCATTGGTGATTTTCTACATGCTGCAGAGAAACTGCCCTTATGTGTACGGCTACAGTACGCTGACAACGCCGATCTTAAACCAGTATCAGATCGCGGATAATATGATAGAAGAAAGCTTTGAGGATACCAACTATGTTGCATTGATTGTCCCCGCAGGCGATTATGAGAAGGAAGGAGAAATGCTTGCAGAGCTGGATGCCAGAGAAGAAGTAGACTATTCGGTGGGTTTGTCCAATACGGAGGCAATGGACGGTTATATGCTGACGGATAAGCTGACTGCGCGGCAGTTCTCGGAGTTATTAGAGATAGATTATGAGGTGGCGGAACTGCTTTACACGGCATATGCGGTCAATGATGAGAATTATGCCAAATTGGTTAACGGAATTTCTACTTACAGCGTGCCTCTGATTGATATGTTTATGTTCCTGTATGATGAGGTGGACGAGGGGTATGTGACCCTGGACGATGACCTGATGGAGAATTTGGAAAGCGCGCATCAGCAGATGAGCATCGCTCAGGACCAGTTACAGGGGGAAGAATACAGTCGTATGCTTGTTTATTTGAATCTGCCTGAAGAAGGAGATGAGACCTTTGCTTTCCTGGATGAGATGCATGAAATTGCAAGAAAATATTATGAGGAAGGTACTGTTTTGGTTGTAGGCGAATCAACCAGCCAGTATGATCTGTGCAAAACCTTTTCCAGAGATAACACGGTAGTGAATGTAGTTTCTGTTCTGGCGGTTTTGGCAGTCCTGCTTTTCACTTTTAATTCCGCAGGTATGCCGGTGCTGCTGATTATCGTTATTCAGGGAAGTATCTGGATTAACTTTTCCTTCCCCGCCATTATGCAATCGAATCTTTTCTTTATGAGTTATCTGATCGTCAGTTCCATTCAGATGGGCGCCAACATCGATTATGCGATCGTTATCTCGGGACGCTTCATGGAATTGAAGGATAAAATGAGCAAAAAGGATGCCATTATTGAAACGATGAATTTTGCTTTCCCGACCATTATTACATCGGGTTCAATGCTTGCTATTGCGGGTATTCTGATCGGACAGATGACTTCGGAAGCAGCGATTGTGGGAATTGGGCAGTGCCTCGGACGGGGAACGCTGATCTCCATTTTCATCGTTATGTTTATTCTGCCGGAGATTCTGCTGCTTGGTGAAAAAATTATCGATAAGACATCCTTCAGCGTCTCTATGCCGGTTATGACGCAGCGTTCTGCAGGACTTGTGAGTATCAATGGTAAAGTGAGAGGACAGATCAACGGTATCGTGATCGGTGAGGTTCACGGTATTGTCCGCGGTGAAGTCAATGCGATCATGGAAGTGGGCAACATGGTGCCGATTGAGGAATCCGGGGAATATCTGACGGCGATTGAAGCGGCGGATGAGGGCGGACAGACACCGGGAACGCAGGATCAAAGAGAAAAGACCGGGCAGATAGATTCCGAACCGGTTTCAGAAGACAAAACCGGAGATGAGGATGCGCAGGACCAGGCAGGAAAGGAGGCAGATAACCGTGAGAAATAAAAAGGCAGGATTTAAAAACAGGAGAAAACATACTGTCAGTCCGTCTGTCAGTATACTCAGCTTTCTGGCTGCGGCAGCCCTTTTTCTGGCGGCGCTTCCGGCAGAATTCGTTTATGCGGAGGAAACGGTTGAGACTGAGGGAGCCGGGCAGCCAGCCGATACAGACATCTCCGGGGAAGATGATGCCGCAGAATCGGAAAAAGAGCGGATCAACATTAACACGGCGGAGGAATTGCTTGAAGCTGCCGCCAAGTGCAATGTTGATTCCTGGTCCGCAGATAAGATGATCGTGCTGCAGGCAGACATTTCCCTGGAAGGAATGGAATTTCAGGGGTTCCCGGTTTTTGCAGGCACTTTTAACGGAAACGGACATAAAATTTCCGGTTTTCGCATCAAAGGAGAGGGGTATGCGGATGGCTTTTTCCGCTATATTACTTCCACAGGTATTGTGCAGAACTTGAAATTGTCGGGAACCGTGGAAAGCGAGAACGAAGAAGAATGTACGGGCGGTCTGTGCGGCATCAATGCCGGATGGATTCTGGACTGTACTTACATGGGCAGTGTGGAAGGCAAGTCCGAAACCGGAGGAATTGCCGGAGAAAATGAAAGTATAGGAACGGTCAGTTCCTGTTATAGTTACGGGACCGTTACCGGTTACGACAGAGCCGGCGGTATTGTGGGCGCCAATTACGGGGCGGTCAGAAATTGTGTGAATAAGGCGGGGATTAACAGTGACAGCAGTTGGCTGGAGGAAGAGGATGAAGCAGGGCTGGAATGGCTGTTAGAGGATTTGTCGGAGCGGAAACTGGTAAGCGGAACAGATATCGGCGGCATTGCCGGTTATTCCAGAGGAATTTTGATCAACTGCAGCAACAGCGGTGTGGTCGGTTACGAGCATAACGGATACAATATCGGCGGTATCGCCGGACGGCAGTGCGGGCAGGTTCTTTTCTGTAATAACAGCGGACGAATCTATGGAAGAAAAGATGTAGGCGGTATTGTCGGACAGATGGAACCGTATATCAGTGTGGAGGAAGCGGAATCGATTTCCGAGGCGGTTCAAAGACTCCATGATTTGGTCGATAAATTCCTGGATGATGCGGGAGAAACACAGGATGCTGTAAGCGGGGATTTCGACAGGCTGCGGGAGCATTCTGACAATGCCTTGGAGGACGCGGATACGATTGCAGACGGAACCGTTGATTTTATCGACGAAAATGTGAGTGCGGTCAATGAATTGGCGAACAGGCTGGATTATTGTCTGGATCAGATTCCGGATATTATGGACGAGGTACAGTTTGCGGTGGACGATATGAAGGAAGCGGCGGACGATTTGCAGAAAGCAGCGGATGCATTGGATATCAGCGGAGAGATTTCAGACAATCCCTATGACGAGACGGCGCACGCGAGACTGTCTGTTGTGTCCGGCGTGGGCGGAGAGGCATATGCGGATAAGGCAGCGCCTGCGGAAGGAGAAACGGTAACCTTTACGGTGACGCCCGAGGACGGATATACGGTAGACGATATCCGGGTGGAGGATGCCTCTAAGAAGGCTGTGGAATTTACAGATGTAACAGGCACGGCGGCAGACAGCGGTTCTAATTCTTATAGCTTTGTGATGCCGAAAGACAATGTTGTGGTAAAAGTGTCCTTCCGGTATAACGGTCAAGGTGTATCTTCCGGATCAGGAGATGGCAGTATTAGTATCACAGTAGCAAATCCAGAATCCGATGAGACGGACGGTTATAGCGATGAGGACGATACAGCCGAAAAAGCAGACGGCGAAGAGGAGACTGAAAATACAGATAACAATTTCAGCAGCAATTCAGATCAGAATCAGGGGGCGGATATCCTTACAGGCGGAACAACCGAAGCGGCGGGACATCAGATCACAGTAAGCAAGAATGGCGAGACTGTTAATACTAAGAGCGCGCAGGCAGGAGCAGCTGTAGTTGTCAATGTGGCACCTGACAGTGGATGTCAGGCGGATGTGGAAATTAAAACAGAGAATGGCACGCAAGTCGCTTATGAAGTTCGGTTAGACGGCCGGGCATATCAGTTTACGATGCCGGATGAGAATGTGAAGGTGGAAGTCACATTTAGCGAAGCAGGAGTGATCGTAGAGTCCAATGCGGGCGGCAAAGCGGATTATACCGTATTTAATGGCAAAGTGACGCTGACGGCAAAGCCTGACACGGGATATGCCCTGGATGGAGATCCTGAAGTCACCGATGCGTCAGGAAACCGGATTTCCGTATCCGGAAAGAGTTCGGGTTCTAATGTATATACCTTTGACATCCCATCAGGGGCAGGGACAGTGAATGTGTATCTGACCTTTAAGGTAAGCAGTGAATCGGAGGCGGTAAGCAGTTCCCGGACGAATCTGAATGAGAATGTCAGCTTATTACAGGAGCAGATGAATAAAATCTCTGATTCTATGAAAAAGCTGGAGGAAATCCGTGAAAGCGGAAACCAAGATGAAGTGGTCAGCGCCATGTTAGAACTGGCGGAAAATCTTTCAGATGCCGGAGAAACGCTTTCCTATATTATGAGTGATCTAAATACCATTGTAAATATCCTGACGCCTTATATGGAAGAGGCGCTGAAAGAAGCCGGAGTTGAGATAGATTCTGTTATCGACAGCCTGGAAGCCGTATATACCCATTTGGATACAGCCTTTGGCATTATCCGGTCTACCATGATCTACATTAACGGAAAGTTTGATATTCAGTTTGCCGAATTGGGCGATGACGTGGACAGGTCGGTAGACAGCCTGTTTGAACAGTTGGGGATTATTTCGGAATATACGGGGCAGATCAACGATGATCTGGATGTACATTCGGATATTCTGGAAGCGGATATGCATGCCATTAACGATCAGATAAATCATATTTTCCAGCTTTTCTCCGAGAGAATAGAAGACGTGGAGGATTTGTATTACGAAGAATCCGGCTATGAGGATGTCTCAGAGGAAGATATTGAGATGAGCGCTGACGGTAAAGTAGAACGTGCGGTAAACACCGGCGTGATTAAGGGAGATGTGAATGCGGGCGGTATCGCAGGCTCCATGGCGATAGATGAAGAAGACCCGGAAGGAAATGCTGCGGGCAGCGTGGATCGCTCCTTTGGAAGCCGTTATCTGACGAAATGTGTGATCAACCGCTGTGAGAACAGCGGGCAGGTTATTTCCAAGAAAAACGGTGCGGGCGGCATTGTCGGCTATATGAATCTGGGTATTGTGGCGAACAGTGAAGCTTACGGCAGCGCGGAAAGTACGGAGGGAGAATACATCGGCGGAATCTGCGGGGAATCCCACGCGCTGATCCAGAACTGTTATGCGCTGACCTCTTTGGAAGGTTCCAATTATGTAGGCGGTATTGCAGGATCCGGTACGAAAATCAAAGACTGCTGTGCCATGGTAAATATTGGGGAAGAGGCAATTCACAAAGGCGCCATTGCCGGATGGATTGCCACCGAAGAAGATGAGCGGACAGACTATCAAGGGAATATAAGCGGCAATTATTTCGTCAGCAGCAGCCTGGACGGTATTGATCGTGTCAGTTATGCAGGGCTTGCCCAGCCTGTTACCTATGAGGAACTTCTGGAAACGGTGGGGCTCCCGGGGGAATTCAGACATTTGAAGATCACCTTTGTGGCGGAGGACCGGATCATAGACCAGATCGAAGTAAAATATGGCAAACCGCTTTCTCAGGTGTCATTTCCGGATGCACCGAAAAGTTCCGGCAGCTACGGAAAATGGCCCGATGTGTCTGATCGGATCATGGAAAGCAATCTGACACTGGAGGCAGAGTTTTATGACACCATTACCACATTGCCAAGCGCAGAGACGGTGCTTGCGGCGGAAGCCGGGCAGCCTGAGAAGCCCTATGCTTACATAGACGGATTCTATACGGATGAGGCGAAGCTGCAGGCAGAGACAGAAGAATGGACAGCGTCCGAAACAAAAAAGCAAGGAGTCAATCCTGCTGCGGCTGCCACTGCTTATACGATGCGGCTTAGCAATGCCGGCGTAGAACCGGATACGATCCTGAAGCTTCGGCTCTATAATCCTTATGAAGAGATTAAGGCGGTTTTCGTAAAAACAGAAGACGAGGGCTGGCAGGAGATATCTTATCAGGAATACGGACAGTATATCCAGGTGGAGATGCAGGGAGAAAGAGCGGAATATTGCATTCTCTCCGGCGAGGGCAGCTACACATGGATCATCTGCGTGGCAGCTGCCGCAGCGGTACTGTTTCTGATACTTTTAGTCCGGAAGAAAAAAATACGGAATTAGTGTTTCCCATATTATATTACGCTACATAAAAGTACATAAATATGAAATGGCAGATACTGCCGCCCATCACAAACAGATGGAAAATTTCATGGGATCCGAAGTTCTGATGCTTATTATTGAAGATCTGCAGCTTCAACGCATAGATGACACCGCCGACGGTATAGATGATCCCGCCGGCTAAAAGCCACAGAAATGCGCCGTGCGGAAGTGTATTCCATAGCTGCCCGAAGACGCCGAGACAAACCCAGCCCATGGCAATATAAATAATGGAAGAAAACCATTTCGGGCAGGTGATCCATAAAGCGTTGATCACCATGCCGATAATGGCGACCGTCCATACAACGGTCAGCAGAACATAACCTAACCTGCCGCCTAAAACAATCAGACAGACCGGCGTGTAGGAACCGGCGATAAGCACGAAGATCATCATATGGTCTATTTTACGGAATACCTTTAAAATGCTATCCCTGACCGTAACGCTGTGATAGAGGGCGCTTGCCCCGTATAAAGCGATCATGCTTGCCATAAAGACCAGCATGGCGGCAAAACAGGTACGGTCAGCGGCGCCGCCTGCCTTGATCAGAAGAGGTGTGGAAGCAAAAATCGCCAGCATCATTGCAACAAAATGTGTAATGGCGCTTCCGGGTTCTCTAATTGTTATTTGCATAAAAATACCACCTTTCATACATTGAAAAACACATAACATAGTTTTGAAAACTACATAAAATATACTATGATACTACTACTTAAAGTATGCAAAGTCAATATAAAATATACATATTTATACATGCAAAATAACAATTCAGCCATCCATTCATAAGTTGGCGGGATATACATTTTCACTCATCAATTTAAGTATAAGTCCGCCAACTTATTTCATGTCGGGCGTCCGCCCTATAGGAACGATTGTACACAAAAAAATCAATCCTCTTCGATGACATGGATCTCAAGATAATCGAAGTCGATTGTTTCTATAAAGCTGTCCTGGGAGAATCTGGTTTTATCATGGCGCTTGAAGTCCTGAATAGTAGAATCTAACCAGATAGGCTGTTCTAAGTCGAACTGATGGCAGACTTGTTCCAACGCACGGAATATTTTATGAGTGCGGGTGTCATCACTGTTGTCTTCGATGACAACATCCTTTAACATACGATTGTTTTTGAATTCTTTAGCCCATAAACGAAACATATCAGCGCTCCTTCTTTTCCCTTCTATTTACTATACAAACCCTGTGGCAAAAAGTAAACACTTTTTCTTTACCGGATTAGGTGGTACACTATTTTTGAACATATTGTAACCATATTGCTGGCATGAGTGAAAAACTATGAAAAAAGATTTGCAGGCACGGACTAAAATAAAATATCTTAAAATCGGAATATCTTTTTTACTTGCTGTCATAGATATAGCTTTGGTAGCGAATCTGGAGCGGGAAGTTTATAACGGCGGCAGAGTATCAGGCATATGCCTGTGTGCTGTGGGAGTTGCCGTGCTTACCCTGCTCCATACAAGGCTGCTTGGGCAGAAAGAACGCAGGCTGTTGGTACATTCCGGACTGTGGGGCTTTATAATGGCGGCGGCATACGTGGCGGGCTGCCTGATGCGCCGTGACGGCACCTTGTTTGCCGGCATCGGCGGACTGCCCGGTCTGCTCGTAACGGTCCTGTGCCTTACCGCACCGGCGGCTTCCTGTATTTCATTTTTTTTGCAGGGATTTCCCCGACTGAGGGGCAAGCTGCGCAGAGAGCGCATCGGAGAGAAAACTTACAGCGGATTGCAGGTATGTCTGTTTTATATGGCGGTGATCTTAGTGTGCTGGCTGCCGGTATTTCTGGCATATTATCCGTCGGTCTTTGCCTATGATGCAGAAGGGCAGCTTTATCAAGTCATCGCCAATGATTACAGTACCCATCATCCTTTATTGCATACGTTGTTTCTGGGCGCCTTCTTCCGGTTGGGCGGCAGCGTATTAGGCTCCTATTCGGCGGGCATGGCGCTTCATTCCGTGGTGCAGATGCTGCTGATGGCAGGTGCGTTTGGTTATGCTTTGACGTATTTGTACAGGAAAGGAACGTCAGTGTATCTTCGCATTATACTGCTTGTCTTCTACGCGCTTTTCCCGGTTAATTCCATTTTAGCGCTGAGCACCACCAAGGATGTATTATTCTCGGCATTGGCGCTTCTCTACACGGTAAGCTTGTACCGGATGGCATGTGATGCCCGGGAAGGAGTGAGACGCACAGACGGGTGCATCTGTCTGGTTATAACCGTGTTGATGCTTCTTATGAGAAATAATGCGGTGTACGCTTTCCTGGCCAGTGTTCCGATAGTGTGCTTCGGATGGCATAGAAGGAACGGTTTGTGGAAAAAATATCTGTTTTTGTCTCTTCTGGGAATACTTCTTTTTGGGGCGGGAAATGCAGGGTTGAAAGCGGTTACCCACGCGCAGAGCGGAAGCCCCAGGGAAATGCTCAGCGTACCCTTGCAGCAGATGGCGCGCACCAGGGTGAAAGAAGAAGAGACGTTGTCACCGCAGATGCGGAAGGAACTGGATAATTATCTGTCATCAGAATGGGTCTTTGCGGCATATGATCCGCATCTTGCAGATCCGGTAAAGCAGCGCGCGGTGATTCATGATAATCCGGCGGGATTTCTGCGGGCGTGGGTGAAGCTGGGGCTGGAGCATCCCCGGACTTATATAGATGCGTTTCTCGATAATTCCATCGGTTTTTGGTTTCTGGAGGATCGGACCCACGCGCAGATCTACGGAATCGGTACGGAGAGCGGATTTGGCTATCTGTCCACGGATAACCGCACCATGCCCGCGGGCTGCGAGATCGTGGAGCACAGTTATCTGCCGGGGCTGCGGGCTTTTATGGAGCAGATCGTGTCGGAGAATGCATACCAAAAGCTGCCGGTAATCCGGATCATGTTTGCGCCGGCGTTCTACTGGTGGCTGTTGTGCCTGTATATTGCAGCGGCAGTCTACAGACGGCAGTACCGGTTTGTGCTGCCTGTCATTTTTCTGGTCCTATATTACCTGACGCTGCTTTTGTCGCCTGCGGCGCTGATACGCTATATGTATCCGTTTGTGGTAACGGTGCCCGCTATATGTTGTTGCCTGTACAAAGATATGGATTACGAAAAGGGTAAAAATAAACAATAAAAATTAAAATTTTATGAAAAAATTGTGTAAAATATACATTTTTGATAATTATATGTTATAATAAACTCAGCCTGTTACATTTGTTGAAGCATACATCATTTTTTGAATCATGAACAGGTAAGCGTTTGTGTAAGCGGGAAGTATAACAGATATTTGATATTTTCAGGGGGAATAGAAGCATTTATGGAAATAGGCATAGACAGAAACGGTGATATCGACAGTTGGAAAGAGGTACAGTTGATTTATAATTCCGCTTTAAAACAGATATCCACCAAGCTTGAGATTTTAAATGACGAGTTTCAGCATGTGCACAGATATAATCCGATCGAGCACATCAAGTCCCGTATTAAGACGCCGGAGAGTATCGTCAAGAAATTGAAGAAACACGGTTATGAATCTACGATTGATAATATGGTCAAGTATGTCAATGATATTGCGGGAATACGCGTGATCTGCTCCTTTACTTCCGACATATACCGGATTGCGGAGATGATCAGCAATCAGAGCGACATTAAGGTTATTTCCATGAAAGACTATATTGTAAATCCCAAAGCCAGCGGTTATAAGAGTTACCATATGCTGGTGACGGTGCCGGTTTATTTGTCGGATCGGATCGAAGATACGAAGGTGGAGATACAGATCAGAACCGTAGCCATGGATTTCTGGGCGAGTCTGGAACACAAGATCCAGTATAAATTCGAGGGGAATGCGCCCGAACATATTAAGGAGCAGTTAGTTGAGTGCGCACAGATGGTAGCGGCGCTGGATGCCAGAATGTTGTCGTTGAATGAAGAGATTCAGCATATCGGGCAGCAGGATGATAAGGAATAGCGGATGAGA
>CAZPSD010000031.1:0-10043 GCA_964589055.1 uncultured Bacteroides sp. | reverse complement strand
GCGGATGAGAAACTCTTTTTCGGTTGACGAGTCATGGATGAAAGGTCTATAATACATGTATGCAATCATTTGTACATATATATTGATTCTTATTCTTATGCGGAAAGAGAGGAAATTCTTATGAAAAAATTATCTGTTAAAAGTGTAGTTGCAATCGGTATTGGCGCCGCGTTATTCTTTGTGCTGGGCAAGATCTCCATCCCGACGCCGGTTCCGAATACTTATATCAGTTTACAGTATGCCGTTGAGGCGGTGTTTGCTACGTTGTTCGGTCCGATTGCCGGTCTGCTGATTGGATTTATCGGACATACGCTGGTTGACGCTACCAGCTACGGACCGTGGTGGAGCTGGATTATCGCTTCCGCTTTCGTAGGTTTGGTGATCGGTCTGATGACGATGAAGCTGGATGTCAATGAAGGAATTGATAAGAAAAAAATCATTCAGTTCAATGTTGCGCAGATCATTGCACATTTGCTGGCATGGGGATTGGTAGCGCCTGTTCTGGATATACTGATCTACAGCGAACCGATTGAGAAGCTGTTTGCACAGGGTCTTATGGCGGGCGTAGCCAATATTATTACAACGGGTATCGTTGGTACACTGCTGCTGGCAGCATATGCGAAGACGGTTGTTAAGCGTGGTTCCCTGAATAAAGAGGATTGATGCATAATACATAATGGTATGACTGAGAGCTACTGCCGATAAGGCGGCGGCTCTTTTTGTGGAAGGAAACGATAGGAAACAGGATAACAAACGAGAAGGAGTATAGATATGTCATCTCCCGTAATTTCTTTTCAGGACTATGGATTTCAATATATGGCTCAGGCAGAACCCACACTGCACCGGATCAATCTTGATATTTATCCGGGTGAAAAAGTGCTGATTGCGGGCACATCGGGCAGCGGTAAGAGTACGATAGGGAACTGTATCAACGGTTTGATCCCTTTCGCATATCCGGGGAATAAAACAGGACGGCTGCTGGTGGACGGCAGGGAAGCCGATCAAAGCAGTATCTTTGAGCTAAGCCGCATTGTGGGGACAGTATTGCAGGACACGGACGGGCAGTTTATCGGTCTGACGGTGGGAGAAGATATCGCTTTTGCGCCGGAGAATGACTGTGTGCCCCAGGATGAGATGAAACAGATGGTAGATAAGGTGGCAGAACTGGTAGATATCGGGCATCATCTTGAGTACGCGCCCCATGAACTGTCCGGCGGACAGAAGCAGCGTGTCAGTCTGGCGGGAGTTATGGTAGAGGAGGTTAAGGTTCTTCTGTTTGATGAACCTTTGGCAAATCTGGACCCGGCGGCAGGCAGGGCGACGATCGAACTGATTGATATGGTGCAGAAACGGACAGGCGCAGCGGTCATTATCATAGAGCATCGCCTTGAGGATGTCCTTTGGCGCAGTATGGACCGCATTGTCCTGATGAATGAAGGAAGAATTGCTGCCGATCTGCCTACGGCGAAGCTGCTTGCCGGAAATCTGCTCAAGGAACATGGAATCCGGGAGCCGTTGTATCTGACGGCGCTTCGCTACGCCGGAGTCGAAATAGACGAAGGGATGCATCCGGAGCATGTGGACAGTCTGCTTCTGACGGAGAATCAGAAAGAAGCTGTGAGAAGCTGGTACCGGACACAGAGAACTGCCGTCAGGAACAGACCGCAGGCAGAAGAACTGCTGCGGGTAGAACATTTGGACTTTGGATATACGCCTGAAAAGCGTACGCTTCAGAATGTAAATTTTACAATTCATAAAGGGGAAATGGTCAGTATTGTAGGGCGCAACGGCGCCGGTAAGAGTACACTGGCGAAGCTGATCTGCGGGTTCGAACAGCCCGTCTCCGGAAGTATTTATATGGACGGCAGGAACCTGGCGGGCGATACCATCAAGGAGAGAGCTGCCCGGATAGGGTATGTAATGCAGAATCCCAATCAGATGATTTCTAAACCCATGATTTGGGACGAGGTTGAGATGGCGCTTATCCAGAGCGGTATGCCGGCGCAAGAGCGCAAAGCAAGAGTGGAGGAGACACTCCGGATATGCGGTCTTTATCCTTTCCGCAACTGGCCGGTGTCAGCCCTTTCCTTTGGACAGAAGAAGCGGGTAACCATTGCCAGCATCCTTGTGCAGCGGCCGCAGGTAATCATTCTGGATGAGCCTACAGCGGGGCAGGACTATCATCACTATACTGAGATTATGGAGTTCCTAAAGTCTCTCAATGAACAGGGATATACGATCCTGATGATTACACACGACATGCATTTGATGCTGGAATACACGCCGCGGGCGATTGTGTTCAGTGAGGGAAGAATGCTTGCGGATACCACGGCGGCGCATGCGCTGAATGATCCGGAGCTGGTGCAGGAGGCAAATCTAAAGGAGACAAGCCTGTATACGCTCAGTATGTCATGCGGCATTGAGGAGCCTCAGATATTTACAGAGTGTTTTATCGGATATGAGCAGAAGGAGGAACGGTAAAATGGCGAAAGCTGCAATATTGAGTTATATCAAGCGTGACAGCCTTGTGCACGAGCTGACGGGCACAACAAAACTGATCTTCTTTATCGCGTGGAGTGTAGCTTCCATGGTTACCTATGACACGAGGGTATTGATCTGTATGCTGTTTCTCAGTATCGCGATTTTTAAGGCAAGCAGGATCCAACTCCGTGATATCAGTTTTGTTTTGGGACTGGCAGCGGTATTCCTGCTTATGAACAATTTGTTCGTTTATCTGTTTTCGCCGGAGTATGGTGTGGGAATTTATGACAGCAGAACCGTATTATTCACCATTGCGGGACCTTATACGATTACGCTCCAGCAGTTGTTCTATCATTTAAATATGACGATGAAGGTGATCTGCGTTGTGCCGGTAGCGCTTCTGTTTATCGCCTGTACCGATCCCAGTGAGTTCGCGGCGTCGCTGGCAAGCATCGGTGTCAGCTACCGGATCGCTTATTCTGTCAGTCTTGCACTGCGCTATATACCGGATGTGCAGAGAGAGTACCACAATATCAGTCAGGCGCAGCAGGCGAGGGGCATCGACTTGTCAGGGAAGGATAAGCTTTTTACCAGATTAAAAAATTCGGTGGCAATCCTCCTTCCGCTTATATTGTCCAGCCTTAACCGTATTGAGACGGTCAGCAATGCGATGGAACTGCGGGGATTTGGCAAGAATAAGAAGCGTACATGGTATAGCCTGCGTAAAATGCAGCGGAATGACTGGCTTGTACTGGCATTGGCATTAGCGGTTCTGGTGTTGGATCTGGTTGTGACATTTGGGGACGGAAATAGATTTTATAATCCTTTTATTTGATTACGGTGTTATGGAAGGGCACATCAATTACGGTTTGCCGTCAGCTGCATGTGCCCTTTGAGATGCTTTAATGTGAATAAGGTATGCCCTAAAATGAGGAGTGCCCAGACACCTTGCGGTATCTGGGCTATTATGAAAAAATTTATCTATGTGTGTAATGATAAACATTACGTTTTCTCTCGTTTGCTATGGTTAAAGTATACGATGCAAATATGAACAAATTATGAACACGATGTAAAAATATCGTGAATATTTACAAAGGTATAAAAAAACAAAAGGCAAAATTGTTCAATATGCACAAAACACTCTATTTCCGAGAAAGACAGTTTCCTTTTCTATGTTGTCATTGTGCCGGAAAAATGATAAAATGCAGTAAAAGCTGCTTTGGTGCAGATAGTCGGAAGAGAAGAAAGAGATATGGACGATGTTTGGAGGAAATATAATGGATACTTTTATTGATAAACTGGCACAGAAAAGAAATGCCCAGGAAATGATCCGCGCGAATACCACTGCGGAGACCTTGAAAATGGAGCAGATGCAGAAGCAAATGGAAGCCTATGACGGGCTGCTGCAGGAGATCCGCAAGGTTAATTTAAAAACGGCTGAGAATGCTGCACAAGTGCAGAATGTTCTCAGGGAATGTCTTGAGAAGCTTGAAAGGGTACAGACTGATGACGGGCAGACCGGCGGCAGTGAACAGACGTTGGAAGAGATTAAGAAGCTGCTGCAGGATCAGTTTCAACAGTCCAATGATTTTCTGCACAAAGAGAACGTCAAAGTATATCGTAATGTGCAGGCGGCACTGATAGAAGAATTGAATAAGCAGACGGAAGAGCTTAAGAACAGTCAGGCACAGAATAAGACGAATAAGGCAATTCTTCCGGTCTGCGTTTTGATATTGATCGGCGTCATTGCAGATATTATGATTGGCTTGCTGCCGGGTATTATGAATCTGTTTTAGCAGCAATTATTCATAGAATGACGCAACGGTTTAAATCCGGCGCTGTAATGCTGCGGTCCGGTATTTTGAACCTGTCAAGGTGTCTGTTGCGTATTGGTAAGGAAGGTATGGTTGGTTAACAGAATGGGCAGACAGACATGGAAACCGGGCAATATGCTTTACCCGCTGCCGGCGGTGTTGGTCAGTGTGGCAGATAAAGCAGGAAAACAAAATCTTTTTACGGTAGCGTGGACGGGAACGGTTTGTTCCGATCCGCCCATGGTTTCTATCTCCGTCAGACCCGAGAGATATTCTTATCATATGATAGAAGAGACAGGGGAATTTGTGATTAACCTGACTACGGAGAAGCTTAGCTTTGCCACGGACTACTGCGGCGTGAAAAGCGGCAGGGATGTGAACAAATGGCGGGAGATGGGATTGACGCCGGTTGCGGGGGATTATGTGCAGGCAGCCCTGATTAGGGAAAGTCCGGTGAATTTGGAATGTCGTGTGACACAGAAGATTGAATTGGGAACGCACCATATGTTTTTGGCGAAGGTGTTAGCCGTTCACGTGGACGGGCAGTATCTGGATGAGTCGGGCAGATTCCATTTGAATGCGTCTAAACCGTTAGTGTATTCCCACGGCAGATACCTTACGGTGGGAAAAGAACTGGGTACTTTCGGATACAGTGTCAGGAAAGGCGCAGATCAGACATCCGTATCCGTGAAAAGAGATATAAAGCCCGTGCATGGAAAACAAGGCAAACTTTCGGTATCGGAGAAATGTGACAAACAACAAGCTTCCGGAAAACGCGGTAAGAAAAGGCAGTATATGAAATAAGTATGCACATATTTGCCGGTTGCATAGAATGTCTGTGAAAATCATGGTTTTTTCGGCGCAAGAAGACTGCCCCGCATGACGGCGTTTGCGCCATAGCGCTTGCGGATAGAGTCGAGCGCATTGTCTAACTGTGCCTGTTTTTGGGAAGAGGGCAGCTTTGATGTGGAGGCTTCCTTTTCCACGGCAGGCAGGTCAAAGAGACTGAGCTGTACCGGTTCTTCTGCAGAGGAGAGCTTGGAGGAACGGATACCCAGAAGGCGCACCGGCGTGCCGTCCCATATTTCATCGAAAAGACTGCAGGCGGTCTGGTAGATTGTGTCCGTATGATTGGTAGGAGACGGCAGAGTGATCTGGTGAGAGACCTTTTTAAAAGTGTTATATTTAATTTCCGTACTGATCATGCCTGCCATCTGGTCGGAGGCGCGCAGTCTGCGGGATACGGATTCCGCTAAAGAGAGTAATACCCTGCAGACAGTTTCTCTGTCTGCAGCATCCTGGCTGAGCGTGGTAGAGTTGCCGATTCCCTTGGCTTCTGTCTGGATGGCAGCAACCTCGGAATCGTCGATGCCGTTGGCGTACTCCCATAGAAGGATGCCATGGCTTTTCAGGTGGGCGGAGAGAACATTCCGGTCTGCGCGTGCCAGATCACCGATTGTGATGATCTCCAGTTTGCGCAGCGTTTCGACGCTGGAATGACCGCACATAAAGAGAGAGGAGACGGGCAGAGGCCACATTTTCTCCTGAATTTCATAAGAATATAAAGTATGCACCAGATTGGGCTTCTTGAAATCGGAAGCCATTTTCGCTAAGACCTTTCGGTCGGATATTCCTACATTTACAGTAAACCCTAATTGACGCAGTACCTGTTCCCTGATCAGTTCTGCAGCATCCAGTGCAGAAGGATATCTGCTGCTGATAGGGGTGTAATCCATATAGCATTCGTCCACGCTGACCTGTTCAATATCCGGACAGATGTCAGAGAGAAGCGCCATCAGTTCCCGGCTTCTGCGATGATATAGCTGGTGGTCCGGAGGTTCCAGCGTCAAGTGGGGACACTTGCGCATGGCATTTACGATCGGCTCACCTGTGACGATACCGTATGCCTTGGCGGGAATCGATTTGGCCAATACCACACCGTGGCGTTTCGCCATGTCGCCGCCGATAATCGCGGGGATCGTGCGCAGATCCACCTTGGAACCATTATGCAGTTTTTCTAAAGCGCTCCAGCTTAAGTAAGCGGAGTTGACGTCTATGTGCATGATTATTTTATCCATATTTTCAGTATAGCACATTCGATCCGTATCTTCCATGCACATATCCGTGCACAAACCATCGTTTTCCGGCGCTTGTCAGAGTTACGCATATTGTACAATCGTTTCTGCATGGCTGAACTGTTACCGCATATCCGGGTAGGAATGGTACCTGGTACTTTACTTTTCGGGGAAATACTGCTAGAATATAAAATGTTACGTTTTTGTTACAAATATAAATACAGTTATTACGAAAATATCGGTGATACAATTTCCGGAAGAGAGTGATTCCCGGAACAGAAAATTTAAATATAGAAACTTAGGATAGAAAATATATGAAAAAGATCAGCAGACATTATAAAAAGATGAAAATTGCATATATTAAAGTTGCGGTGCTTGCAATCGTTGTCAGCGCATTCTTTTTCCCGAGTATGCAGAAATTAGAGAGTACCGGAGACAATATTTTTACGGTGTACCTTAACGGTATGCAGGTAGGTGTTACAGGTGATTTGGATGAAATGGAAAACTGTCTGATCGCAGCCAGGAAACAACTGGCGGGCAGCAGTGATGAAATGGTTTTGGCGGAAAGCGAGCTTACTTATGAAGGAGATGAAGCGCTCTGGGGCGCCGTAGACGATACGAAAGACATAACCGCCAATATGGTTACGGCGTTGCGCGGCAGTGTGAAGGAGACGCTGAACCGTTCCTACACGGTAAAGATCAATAATTATACCGTAAATCTTGCCAGTACGCAGGAGGTTTTGGCACTGCTTCAGGCATCAATCGATAAATATGACAGTGAAAATGAATATTATGTGGATCTTGTACTGGACTCTGGCAGAGAGTTAAATGTTTTAACGACCCAGATCTGCTCTGCAAAGGAACAGGAAGAAGAAGAGGAAGCAGCGCAGGAGGTCATGACCAGCGTGGGAATCAATGCCGTACTGGACGAGATGTTTGCGAATATTGAACCAGCTGCCGAGAAGGATTTTTCGGATTATGATTTGGGACTGCTGTCCCTTGAATATGGCGATACGGTTGAGGTGGTAGAATCCTATTTGCAGGACTATGAACTGACATCGCTGTCACAGGCAATCGATGAGGTGACTAAGGATCAGGAGAAAGAGCAGATTTATGAAGTGGTTTCCGGGGACACGCTGTCACAGATTGCGGAGAAAAATGAGATCCCGCTGGCGGATCTGATTGCGATGAACGAGACCATCGAAAATGAAAATTCTACGATCCGTGTGGGCGATGAGTTAATTGTCACGGTGCCGGAACCGGAATTGTCCGTAGTGCGTACGGAAGAGATGTATTATGAGGAGGATTATGAGGCAGAGATTATCTATGTGGACAATGATGACTGGTATACAACACAGACACAGACATTGCAGGAACCATCTGCCGGTCACCGCAAAGTGGTGGCTGACGTAACTTATCGTAACAACGAGGAAGTGAGCAGAGAAATTTTAAAAGAAGAAATTACTTATGAGGCAGTACCGAAGATTGTAGAGCGCGGTACGAAGATTCCGCCGACCTATATTAAGCCGATCTCCGGCGGGCGTCTGTCCTCAGGATTCGGAAGACGTAAGTCACCGACCAAAGGCGCAAGCAGCTATCATAAGGGGGTTGACTGGGCTACGCCGGTAGGTACGGCGGTTATGGCATCTTCCGCAGGCACTGTTGCCAAAGCGGGATGGGGAAGCGGCTATGGTTATGTGGTCTATATCAACCATGCAGATGGAAGACAGACCAGATACGGACATTTGAGTAAAGTCCTGGTAACTCCGGGGCAAACGGTGAGTCAAGGTCAGAAGATTGCATTGAGCGGAAATACGGGTGTAAGTACGGGACCGCATATCCATTTTGAGATTCTGGTCAACGGTTCTCAGGTAAACCCGCTTTTATACCTAAACTAATCTTTTCATTTACAAATGAGGAAAATATGGTATACTGATAGATAATGTTTGATTTTATTTGCTGGTAAAATATTAGTTGATTGCGCCTGTGTATTCATTCGCAGGTTATGAGAAAGGCAATGTTAACAAAATGGAACAATATGCGATTAAAGGTGGTAATCCGTTAGTCGGTGAGGTGGAGATCGGTGGTGCGAAGAATGCGGCGCTGGCTATTCTCGCTGCGACCATTATGACGGATGAAACCGTATTTATAGAGAATGTACCGGATGTCAGAGATACTAATGTACTGATGCAGGCAATGGAAAGCATTGGCGTCGTGATCAATCGAATTGACAGACATACGGTGAAGATCAATGCTTCCCAGATCCATAATCTGGTGATCGAAGATGATTATATTAAGAAAATCAGGGCCTCCTATTATCTGCTGGGAGCGCTGTTAGGCAAGTATAAGAAAGCGGAGGTGGCGCTTCCGGGAGGCTGTAATATCGGATTGAGACCGATCGATCAGCATATTAAAGGATTCCGGGCTTTAGGCGCCAACGTCAGAATTGAACATGGTCTTATTATCACGGAGGCTGACAAGCTGTCCGGTAATCATGTCTATCTGGATGTGGTATCCGTAGGCGCTACCATGAATGTAATGATGGCGGCAGTAATGGCGGAAGGGCAGACAGTGATCGAGAATGCAGCGAAGGAGCCGCATGTGGTAGATTTAGCGAACTTTTTAAACAGTATGGGAGCCAACATCAAAGGCGCCGGTACGGATGTAATCCGTATTAAAGGCGTGTCTAAACTGCATGGTACGGAATATGGCATTATTCCGGATCAGATTGAAGCGGGGACCTTTATGTTTGCCGCAGCAGTGACGAAAGGCGATGTGACGGTTAAAAATGTCATTCCCAAGCATTTGGAGTCTATCAGCGCCAAGCTGTTGGAGATCGGATGCGAGGTAGAGGAATCCGATGACGCGGTCCGCGTAGTGGCAGCGAAGCCTTTGGGGCATACCCATGTCAAAACTTTGCCATATCCCGGCTTCCCGACGGATATGCAGCCGCAGATTACGGTAACGCTGGGATTGTCCGCAGGAACCAGTATCGTGACAGAGAGTATTTTCGAGAACCGCTTTAAATATGTGGATGAGCTTACCCGCATGGGTGCTAATATTAAAGTGGAAGGCAATACGGCGATCATTGACGGTGTAGTGAAATATACCGGCGCAAGCATTACGGCGCCTGATTTAAGAGCCGGTGCGGCGCTTGTTATTGCAGGACTGGCAGCGGATGGCATTACGACCATAGATGACATCAAGTACATTGAACGCGGTTATGAAGACTTTCATTTAAAGCTACAGGGCTTGGGCGCCCAGATTGATAAGATTGCCACTGAGCGGGAATTGCAGAAATTCAGATTGAAAGTGGGATGAGATAGGGTACAAGTTGTTGGGAGTCATATAGCGGCTTGATCAATATGAAAAGTATGACAGACAAACACGTTGGTTTTAAACTGACGTGTTTTTTATATGTTTGCATGACATTGGGGCCGGAGTCCTAAAGTCTGCCGGCAACATCTTATCTATGTAAATAATAAAAATAATAGCAACAGTTCAGCCTTGCCATTCATAAGTTGGCGGAATATATATTTTCCCCGTCAATTTAAGTATAAGTCCTCCAACTTATTTCATGTCGGGCGTCCGCCCTATAGAAATGATTATACAATATGCCCTTAGTGAGCAAGTTCCCATGGTCATATTGCACAATCATTTCTGCATGGCTGAA
>CAZPSD010000030.1:12885-21291 GCA_964589055.1 uncultured Bacteroides sp. | reverse complement strand
CATCTTTCCCGTATTGCTTATTGGACACAGAATCGTTCGGTAGAACACTATGCAACTAATTGTCTCAGGGAGATTGCGAGCCCTGTTCTGGCTGAATTTGTGAATCTGCATGTGTATATATTGTGCAGAGGCAAAGATATATTATTTAATCTGCTGCAGGCAGCTTCTTATCTTACCTGTACCATACTGGTGGGAGCGATTGCGCGCAGGCTTGGATGCAGCAGGTTATTTCGGTTTATTGCCATGCTGGTATATATGTCGATGCCGATTGCGTTTGCGGAGGCTTTGACTACTCAGGCGGATAATTTTGCTGCGGTATGGCTGCTGTTTTTTGTATATATACTGTTAGATTTGATAGAACAGAAAGAAAGCTTAGCGTTTGATTTATCTTCTGTCAGCAAAGTGTGCACATTAGGATTGTGTGCCGCGTGGGGATATCTGACGAAACCGTCTGTCTGTTTCGGGATGGTTATATTTGCTGTCTGGCTGCTTGTCAGATGTATTGTGAGAAAAGATAAAATTCGCAATCTGGCCAGGCTGGTATTATGCGCATTGCCTTGTGTCATATTACCGCTTATCCCGGAAACATTACGTAATTTTGCCACATTTCATTCTTATGCCAGTAAAACGACGGGAGCAAGGCAGCTTATCGGAACATTGCAGCCTTCCTATGTATTTGTGAATTTTGTTAAAAATTTTACTTTCAATATGCCGATAGCTTTACTAAAAGACAGCGACAATTTTTTTGCCAAATTTGCAGTGAAATCAGCAGAACTTCTTCAGGTGGAATTAGATGCGGAATCTATATCGGAGGATGGAAGACAATTTGGATTACATGAACCGCAGACTTATGGATATGATACGGCAATCAATCCTATTGTGATCTGGGCGTTTATTTTCTGTATTATCTGGGTCGTTATACGTTTCAGAAAGACAGACTGGAAAACGCTTGCGGGCGGATATTTGATCTGCGCTTCCGTTTCTTTTGGCGTTTTCTGCGCTGTTTTAAGGTGGGAGCCTTTTGTGACCAGATATATGGTGTCTTATCTGGCGCTTTTATGTCCCTTGATCGCATCCAGGATTCAGCTGTATACCGTGGGAGAGGACCGTCAGAAATTGCGATATGGTATTGTGGGAGTTATAAGCGTTCTGTGTGTTATGGAATTAGTGAACCTGATGAATTTTCATCTGGATATATACAGATATAAGGGTGCCAATAACAGACCTTATGGATATTTTGCGTCCAGAAGGGAAGAAACGCAGTATTATTCCGATGTGGCGGACGAGATCAAAGGGAAGGGCTATCAATCGGTCGGATTATACGTAATCAAAGGAGATGCCTATCAATATCCGATCTGGGCGATGCTGGGAGACAGGCATATGGAACATGTGAATGTGAGAAACGAATCGTCTGTGTATGCGGATGAAACTTTTACACCGGAGTGTATCATCTGGTTTGCTGCCCTTCCGGAGGAGACAATTACTATCAATGGGAAGGTTTACGATCAGGTGCAGGACTTTGGAGATAATCATTATCTGCTGTATGCGGAACAGATGGAATAGTATACAAGCCTGTGCGTTGTTTAAAAATTAAAGAACTGATGCTGAAATTTCCAGTGTCAGTTCTTATTTTTTATGCTATGATACAAGTAGACATAACTTACTGAAAGCAAGTGTACTTACTTGTGAAAGTTTGGAAAAGGTATGGCTTTGTTTTCTGCATATGATAATATCAGGAAACGATTTATAAAGAAGCATTAAGGCGAGATGGAGAAGATGAATAAAAAGAAACATACAGCGTATTCATGTCAGTATAGGTGGCTGGCATTTATTATGTGTTTTGCATTATGCATGGGAAGCTGTTCTTTGCATGTGCTGGCGGTGGAAGAGAGCGTATCGGATATACCGGCAGATTCCGATGAGCCGGAGGATTCCGGCGACGCGGAGAATGGAGAAGAAACGGGCAGCCAGACAGGGATAGCGGATCCGGCGGATGAAGAAAACGAAGATGCGGCAGACTTAGAAAACGATACGTCAACAGAAACGGAAGACGGGCAGGATAATGCAGATTCCGATGAGCCGCAAGATGATTTATATTCCGTTTCCGACAATACTTTTGCTTCCGTTTCGGAGAACGATCTGGATGAGGAGCGGGCAGCCCTCGTGAAAGCGGCGCAGGAAGCCTTTGCGAAGCTGGCGGAAGAGAAAATGCTGATGGCGCTTTTGTATCATGCAGATACCTATGAAGTACGCAGTAAGGCGGATAGTGACAGCGCTGTGGCAGCAACCATAGAGGTCGGAACAACACTTTATTTACGCAGCGTAGAGATTACGGAGGAGGATATCTGGTACCGGGTACAGTTTTGGCTGAACGGAGCAGAGCAGACGGGTTACATCCAAAGTTATTATCTGGCATATTCCGACGAAGACTGGATCGCATGGGAAAAACAATATCTGACACCTTTGTGGCAGGCAGAAAACAAATTCAGCCGTTCCGCCTATGGGATGACTGCGTATACAATGATGGAAAACGCTGTGGATTATTCGGATATTGATGCCTTTCCGGCAGCCTATCAGAGCGCTTTGCGCACTCTGAAAGCGTCCCATTCAAACTGGGTTTTTGTACCCATGAACACGGGGCTTGATTTTGATGTGGCGGTAGCGAATGAAAAGGGCGATAGGAGCTTGATCCAGAAAACAACTACCAGTACGGCGAATGGCTGGGTAGGCGACGCCTGCTCAAGTGAAAGCGGATGGTATTATGCCACAGAGAAGGCCATTGCATATTACATGAATCCGTGCAATTTTCTTACGGAAACATATATTTTCCAGTTTGAACAGCTGACCTTTAACAGTTCCTACCATACTGTGGCGGCAGTACAGAGCTTTTTAGACAGCACTTTCATGAAGGGAACCTTACCGGACGATTCCGCAGGGCGCAGCTATGCACAGGCGTTTTATGAAATCGGAAAGAACAGGCAGTTAAGCCCCATTCATTTAGCTTCACGCGTGTATCAGGAGCAGATAGCAGGAACCTCCGGACTGATATCAGGAACTTATCCGGGCTATGAAGGATACTATAATTTTTTTAACGTCAACGTAAGCGGGTCTTCAGATGCGGAAAAAATAGTTAAGGGTCTTACATATGCGAAGGAGAAAGGCTGGAACACCCGATACAAATCTCTGGATGGCGGAGCGGCAACCATTGGTACAAATTATATCCTGAAAGGACAGGACACGATCTATCTGGAGAAGTTTAATGTGAATAAGGACAGCCCTTACGGATTATATAATCATCAGTATATGCAGAACATACAGGCGCCTGCCAGTGAAGCCTCCAGCACAAAGAAAATGTATACCAATGCGGGGACTCTGGATTCTGCATTTGTATTTAAAATTCCGGTATACAATAACATGCCGGGACTGAAATTAGACAAAGAATCAGTAACTTTAAACAAAGGCGAAACAAGCGTCTTAAGTGCATCTGTCAATGGTACGCCGCTTGATGCGTCTGACGTCACATGGGTGAGCGCGGACGAATCGGTTGCTGCTGTGAGCGTAGAATCGGACGCTGCGGCAGTTACGGGGATATCCGTGGGAGAAACCAAGATCACAGCTTCCTATGACGGTCATGAGGCCATCTGTACGATTACGGTGAAGAGCCCGCTGCAAAGTATCAGCCTCCAATATGACGGTGAAACGGTCACAACGGAACATCCGGTAGTGTTGCGAAGGGCGGATACGGTGGTTACGGACGCCGAAGAACTGAACGGATTTAGTCAAACGGAAATCAAAGAAAATGTGTCTGCCGCAGCCTTACAGATTGTGTTTGATCCGGAGGATACCACGGATGACAGAACGATTGTCTGGACCACATCCAATTCCAAAACAGCCGCTGTGCAGGCGGATCCGACAGATTCAACCAAGGCGGTTGTAACGGCGAAAGAAGCGGGGGAAGTGACCATCACGGCGAAGGCGTCGAAAGCGGGTAACAAAACCGCAGCCTGCAAGGTGCGGGTGACGGCGCCCATCTATTCGCTGGAAGTAAAGAATTTAAATGCGAAGGAAACCGATACGGATGAGCAGACAACCCTTTATGCAGGACAAAGCGTAAATCTGGCGGCGGAATATTATCCCAAGGACACTACCTCCGGCACGCAGGTTATATGGAGCAGTTCTGATGACAAGGTTGTCACTGTTAACAATGGAAAAGTGACAGCAGTGTCAGCGGGAACGGCGGAGATTACGGCACAGATGCAGGGATGCGAAGGAGGCGAAAAGGTCTATTCCGCCACCCATACGATTGTCGTCAAAGAATGTACCGTAACCTTTATGCGAAAAGACGGCACATCCCTGAAAAGCCAGACTGTAGCCTATGGGGATACGATAGCGGAAGAAGAGTTCCCGGAGGCGGAAGAGACGGACGGCAGCCTGTTTATCGGCTGGTACACGGGGCAAAACGGCAGCGGCAGCCTGTTTGACGAAACCACCGCGGTTTATCAAGAACAGGTAACGGTATATCCTTACTATGAAGAACAGGGGAAAGGCTTCTATGTGATACCGGTAGGCGACCAGACGTATACAGGCAGTGCCGTTAAGCCGGTCATCCGGGTCTATGACAGTGTACAATACGAAGATGGGAGCAGCGAACTGATCCCGTTGGTTCTTAATCAGGATTATACGGTGTCCTATCAAAATAATAAGAACGTGAATGCAGAAGGCAGCAGAACCGTTCCGACTATCACAGTGAAGGGCAAAGGAAACTATTCCGGCGCCCAGTATGTGTATTTCAATATTGTGCCGAAGGCTCTGACCGATAAGGATATTACAGCGGCGGATATAATAGCGGCATACAGCGGCAAGACAATCAAGAGCGCACCGCAGGTACTGCGTGACGGTAAGAAATTGAAAGCGAATACGGATTACACGGTTTCTTACCCGCAGACAGGAACCGGGGCTTACCAGAAGGCAGGAACCTATCCGGTTGTAATTACCGGTAAAGGCGGTTATACGGGAACGATCACGATCTATGAAAAGATTACCCGGGATGTATTGATGAGCAAGACCAGCATAACCAAGATTCCGAATCAGACCTACAATAAGGAACTGGTAGACGCAGGGATTGGTATTATGCCGGAGCTGACCGTGAAATATAAAAACAGTGTGCTGACAGAAAGTACGGATGGAGGTGTGAGCGGAGATTACACGGTAACTTATCAGAACAACATGGCAGTCGGAACAGCAACCGCAACGATCACAGCAGTAGAAGGAAGCGGTTTTGCAGGCAGTAAGAGTATTACCTATAAAATTGTCGGCGCATCTTTGACGAAAGCCAAAGTGACGGGAATTGCCGCTAAAGACTATACCGGAAAAGAGGAGGATGTGAAGCAGACCGGGTATGTTTTGACATTGAATGGCAAGGAACTGGTCGAAAATACAGATTATACGGTATCCTACAGCAATATTTCCAAGGCAGGAACGGCTAAGATTACCTTTCAGGGTATCAATGAATATACGGGTAAGATTACGAAAAGCTATAAGATCAATGCATATAATATCTCTTTGAATGAAGAAGGAGGCAATGCATGTATCAGTATGGCATACTACCTGCAGGGAGAAGATAAGTCCCAGGCAAAACCGATCAATTCTCTGGAAGAGATTACGGCGCCTTATGTGAAGGGCGGCAGCAAACCGGTAGTGGTACTCTTTTTCAACGGCACAGAACTGACGCCGGGCAAAGACTATACGATCAAATACGCTAATAATAATGCCGTCACTGCCGATGATACGGCGGAGAAAAAGCTTCCCCGGATTACTATAACCGGCAAAGGGAATTTCAAGGGCAATTTCAGCGGCGCATGGCGTGTCACGGACGGGCAGATGTCCGATGATAACGGTAAACTTACCATGACAGTCAGCGATGTTGTCTTTAAGAATAAGAAAGGCGCATATAAAACATCCGTTACGATCAGGGATGTAAGCGGAAGTAAACTGGCAGCAGGCAAAGATTATGAGAAAAACCTGATTTACACTTATGAAGAGGAAACGCTGGTATCCGGTACGGACGGGGGCGTGACCGTGCGCAGTCCCAAAGACGCGGTGCAGGCGGATGATATTGTCCCCGCCGGAACGGCAATCCGTGTAACGGCGGTTGGCAAAGGCGCCTATGCGGGCGGGAATGCGGATGGCGCTTCCATCTCCGGGACCTACCGCATCGTGGCAGCGGATCTCTCCAAAGCAACCGTGAAGGTGGCGGCTAAATCCTATCTGAACGGCAGGGAGGTAACCTTACAGCCGCAAGACCTGACGGTGACCTTCAAAGGAGTGTCGGAGCCGCTTGTTTACGGTACGGATTATGTGATCGATGTGAATACTTATGCCAATCATACCAAAAAGGGCAAAGCGACTGTCACAATACGGGGAATCGGTAATTATGGCGGGGAGAAGAAAATTACCTATACGATTGGCGCCAAACAGATTTTGTTAAGTTTTTCTTAAAAACACTATATCTTGTGGGAAATTTCCTTGTATTACACAAGTGAAAATGCTATAATCAATGATATTATAATAAATTTTACGTAAATTGATGTAAGAATTGTCATGGAGATAAGAAGGTAAAACACAAGAAGAGGTGGAGGTACAATGAAGAGGAGAAGGATACTTTCATTATTGCTGGCATTGAGCCTGGCAGTCAGCATGAACGGCATGACGGCTTTGGCGGCAGGGACTGGGGAAACAATAGTGACAGAAGAGCCGGCGGAAGGAGAGACTCCGGATGTCACGCAGGGAAGTTCCGAAAACGAAGGGCAGAAAGACGTTGACGGGACGGAACAAATTTCCGGTACCGGGAGCGCAGATCCTGAAAATGCGCAGCAGGAGGATCCCTCGTCAAATACAGATGACCATACAGGAACGGATGAGGAGAAAAGCGAAGGTTCAGAAGATTTAGAAGGCTCAGCGGGCAGTGGTCCGGAAACGGATGAGACTGCCGTGGAAGAGGTCGGAACCGACGGGATGACAGAAGAAGATCCGGATGCCGCGGAAGCTTCCGAAGAGGAAAACGAAGAAACGGAAGAAGAATCTGTTGAAGAAGCGTACCCTGCAGCAGAGCCGGCCGTTGTCCGTATGGTGACATTTACGGATGATACCGGAATGCGCATTACCTATGACGCCAATGAGGCTGCCACATATAAATATGACGTTGATAAAGAAAGTGGTGCATTGACCAAAGTGACGGATCAAGAAGGCAATTCTTTAAGCGGGGAGGTCGTCTTAAGCCAGCCGGCGGATACCCCTTTTACTTCTATTGCATCTACTGCTTTTGCGGAAAACACGGATATTACTTATGTCAAAATTCCCGGCGGGGTCACAAGTATTGGTGAGGGCGCTTTTAAAGGCTGCACAGCCCTTAAAGGCATCTATATTCCCAATAAGGTGGCGTCTATTGGAGCAAGTGCGTTTGAAGGATGTTCTTCCCTGACGCAGCTGGCGATTCCAAAGAGCGTAACAGAGATTGGGGCAAGAGCGTTTTACGGTGATGTCAGGTTGTTTATGGTACATATGAAAGATGCGGATTATTCTGCGCTGGCAGCTATCGGTGACGAAGCGTTTTACAACTGTTCTTCCCTGGAGAAGTTCTGTTCCGACACGGAATTTAATTTCCCGGAGAGTATTACGACAGTCGGGGGAAGCGCGTTTTACGGATGCTCCAAAATACCCGAGGTGAGTATGGGGGATGGAGTCGCCTCAATCGGGGAGAAGGCGTTTGCGAATTGTTATTCGATGGCGGAGGTAACTTTGTCGAGTGGACTGAGCTGCATTCCGGCATATGCGTTTGCAGATTGTACCGGACTGCAGTCAGTGACTTTTGGTAACAGTAATCTGGCGGTAAGTACGGAGATCAAAGGATATGCATTCCATAACTGCAGTTCTCTGGGGAGCATAGAACTGCCGGAGCAGGTTACTGCGGTTGCCGCATATGCCTTTGCGGGATGCAGCGGATTACGGAGAGTATATGTCAAATATGGCAGAGCAGCTTTGGCAGCGAATGCTTTTCCGAACGAGAATCAGGGCATCTGTCTCGTTGGAACGGACAACTCGACAGCCTCAGCGTACGCGAACAGCGCCGGAATCCGTTTCGTAGCGACGGATGACGCTGCGGCGGAAGAGTATTATACCTACACCGCCAAATTATCGGGAGTGGGGACAAATGTGGCGAAACCGATTACGATTAAAGTGACCAACACGGCAAGCTCCTCTTCCGGCACGGCGGATATCAATACGTTAAATAGCGGAAAGGGTGTTAAGGCGGGAAGTGACCTCTATATTTATATTCTGGACAATGGCAATAGTTATGCCCAGTTAGTGTCGGGGAGCCTTAAGTGTAACGGTAAGGAAATTACGAAG
>CAZPSD010000030.1:0-12785 GCA_964589055.1 uncultured Bacteroides sp. | reverse complement strand
TCTGTCATTACGGTTTCGACCGGCGCGGATATTACACAAAGCGCTTCCATTGACAGCAGCAGAGTGACGAAAGCATATACGATTACATTGAAGGCGACAGCTTATGATGCGGATGATGACAGTATGGCTGTGGCTTTTAAGTGGACAAGCAGCGACACGAAGGTGGCTAAGCTGGCTGCCGCGTCTACGAAGGCGGCTTCGCCCGTCAATACGGTAACCATACCCGCTTCTGCGAATGGCGAAGCGACGGTCACGGTAACGGCAGCTAACGCGGATAAGACCACTGTTACGCAGAATTTTATCATCCGTGTGAAGGATTACACCCCCAGACTGTCAGCGTCTTCTATTACGGTTAATCCCAACCAAACAGAAGGGACGGCGCTTCAGGTGATCGCGGCATATCCTGATGAGAACAGAAAGATTGATAAGGACTCTGTCGAGTTGTATGAGGAAACGGAAGACAAAAATCTCGGAGATTTTACATTGACGTATGACGAGTCAGCCAGTACGGAAACTGTTTCGGCATTCCGTGTAAAAGCAAGATCCGGATTAGCAAATGGGACTTATACCCGAAGATTGAAAGTACAGGTTTACAATACAATCTATAAGATTCCGGTAAAAATTACGGTCAAAGCCTCTACGCCCAGCCCTAAAGTGGCTTTTGTGAAGAACCAGCCAAAGCTGGATCTGTTCCAAAAGAAGAGCGATACGGAATTTGATATCAATGTCACCGGTCTTGGTGAAGAGCAGGTGGCGTCGTATTCCCTGAAACCGCTTACGGACTCTGATGATGACCTGTTGTTTACGAAGAATTTCCAGGTGGAGGCTGTGGATGGAAGCAGTTGTAAGATCACCCAGAAGAGTGACGAGTTATTATATACCTCGAAAAATAAGCCCGCGGTCACAGGGTATTTGTCGCTGACCTTCGAGGGCTATAAGAATACGGTCACGAAGGAATTTAAAATCACGATCCCGACCCAGACGGTGACACCGTCCTATGCGTTGAGCAGAACCTCGGACACCTATTATGCAGGCTGTGATGCACAGAATATTGATGTACAGCTTTTGGATAAAAAGAATAAGAACGCAGTGGCGGATTTAGGAAATGCAGAGAACAGTTATAACGGATATACCGTCAGCGTAAGATCAGACGGGACCCGTGCCGTGACAAAGGCTGAATTAGTTACTGATGATGCCGGGGAAACGGTTATCAGGATGTCTATGACAGCTAATCCGACAGCGGGCAAGGTATATTTGGTAGTAGGGAATGAGTCATGGGCGAATGGGAAGACCTTCACCTATACTTACACCATTAAAACAAGCACAGCTGCGCCGAAGATTACACTGAAGAATTCTTCCGTGACATTGAATCCAAGCTATCCGGAGCAGACAGCGGCTTTTGAATTAAAGTCTGACCAGACGGATACAGTGATTTCCGGGAACCAGACATTTTATGCCAATGTGACGGATAAGACGAAAGCTTCACTGGCGGAGGAATATGAGAAGCTGAAAGTAACATATGAAAACGGAAGCGGCAAGGTGTCCATCGAGGATGCCTCGATTGCAAACGGTACTTATACATTTATATGTGATTCGGCGACTTATGTGTATCGGGGAAACAGTCAGGGGGCAGGCAGATTAACCCTCAAGGTTAAGGTAGCCAGGGCAGTTCCATCAGTCACTGCCAAAGGAACGCTTGCGTTCAATACCCTGGCGACGGAAGAAGAGAATGGAACATATCAGTATGCAGAGAATGCGGAACTGGTGTTTACAACTAAGAATCTGCCGGAAGGATATGTATTTGACAGCGATGCAATGTTAGATAGTATTGTCTGCGGCACTAAAGGCTGCGAAGATTATAAGGATCGTTTCCGGTGGGTATTGGATAATGAGAGTAAGACGCTGCAGGTATCCATGAAGACATGGTGCCCGAATAAGACCTATAGTTTTTCGATTATACCGACTTTTACCGATGGAAAGGTGAATGGTAATACGGGTAATACGGTGGCAGCCAAGAAGCTTACCTTTAAGGTAAAGGTTTACAGCGGTAACATATCGGTATCTTTGTCCGCCAAAGGCAAATTGAATCTGCTTGACAGAACAGGAGATCATACAACTGCCAATAGTATTGTGTATACGCCTAAGTTTACGAATCTGAAGGATCAGGTAGCAGTGGCTGCGGTATATGACGCTGACAGTGCGATGCCGGTCTACAATCCGGCTAACGTAAGTGATTTGTTTGAGGTTACTGTTTCTGAGGAAGGGCTTCTGTATGTAAGGCCTAAAGAGGAAGCTGAACTGGAGAACAACAAGACCTATAAAATCGCGATTTGGATGAAACTTAAGAATTATACGGCGTTTCCCGATAGTGACGGCAATGGTATATGGTCTAAGACTTTGTCTGTTAAGACCGCACAGACACTGCCGAAGGTTACGACCGATAAGAGTACCGTGAATCTGTATCTGTCCAATAAGGGTTATGAAGCGACCTTCATTGTGGATAAGCAGGAAGTGAAGTCTGTGAAGCCTGTCGGTAAGCTTACCGGCATCGCATTCGGCGAGAATGACACGAAGGCGCTGGAATCGTTTGTCAATGAGGAGGGCGCCATTACCTGTGAACAACTGAATGACGGGTCTCTGCAAGTAACCTTGAAGCTGAATGATACGGTATCTTATAGCTGTAATACAACGAATAAGATTAAGATGTATGTAGAGTTTGAGGGGCAGGGAACGAATACGGCAGGTACACAGATTACCATGAATGTTAAGATAAATAAGTAAATGAATGTTTTGCAGCGGCTGGTTTATCCGGCCGCTGTTTTTCTTATGCAAGAATAATGCGGACACTATGTAAGATTATATTGAAGCCAAAATGCGGAAATGCTATACTGATGATAATTGTAAATAAAGGAGAAACTGTATGAGAGAGTGGTCTGTTAAGAATTGGAAGGAATATCTTGCCTTAAGTATATTTATATTAGGAGTTATTGTATTGAGACTTTTCTATATTACGCGGACAACAGGACCGTTTATTTATGCAGATGAGATGGGATATTGGTCTCACGCGGCACATATGACAGGCAATACATGGGCAGGAGTTATGGATGGCGTGTCGTGGTATTCTTTTGGCTACAGTTTCCTGCTTGCCTTGACGTTTTTGATTTCTGATAATATGGTAGTTATGTACAGAACCGCAGTTGTCATGAATATGTTGATGGGGATAGGGACATATATTATAGCGTACGGTATATGTAAGCGTTTGCTTTGGAATTATGGAAAGACAATGTGCGGACTGGTTGCTTTTACAGTTACATCCTTTCCTACGTATGTATTTTATTCTTATACGACTTTAAGTGAGACTTTGCTTATTCTTATGGTTTGGCTATTGTTTTATGAACTTATTTCTTTAGAAGAAAAGCCGTGTTGGTGGAAAGGAATTTTGTTAGGGGTGACGGCAGGATATGCATTTATGGTGCATAATAGAATGTTGGCTGTCATTATAGCAGTTGTGCTTTGTTTGATTGTGTTGTGGATTACTCATAAAATTAACTGGAAAGTGTTGGCAGCATTCGGAATGGCAACAGTTTGCATGTTGGTTTTGTATATGGGCATGAAGGAATATCTGGAGTCTATGATGGTTCAGAATCAAGTGATAGAAGAGTCGGCTGTGTCCGTTACACGCGGTTCTTATAATACTTTTTCTGCAATGTTTAGGAAACTGCGGAGAATTTTTGTGGGGCAAAATCTCAAATTTTGTATTTGGGGCTTTGCCGGACAGTTGTGGGAAAGTCTGTCGGCAACTTATCTTCTGTTGGGAGTAGGTGTGGCATATTGTATTAAAAATCTTGTAGACGGGTTTAAGATGAAAGCGAAAGTTGTATTGTTCTTATATCCTATACTTGCATTTTTGTGCTTAGCCGGACTGACGGCTGTGGCATCTTATGGAAAGAATCTGCCGCAGACAGGCGATAAGATTAGAATTGACCCGGCATTCTATGGGAGATATAATGAATGCATTTTCCCGTTGCTGATTCTTATGGCAATTGTATTTATGTTTCATTGCTTACAGTGCGGGAAGAAAATATATGTTATAGTTATTGCAAGCTTTATTATATTGTCGGTAATCATGTTTATCAGGCTTTATGGAATAGACAATGGCTATATTAACATTGTTTCTTCCATAGGAATTCATATGTTTCATTGGCTGGGAGAATTCAGCGTTATAAAATGTTTCATTGTTGGTATCCTTGTTTTTTTAATAACAGTGTTATTGTGCTATTTTAGGTTCCCGAAGCAATGTAATTATTATCTGGTTTGTTTAATGCTCATTTTCCTGTTTTCAACTACTGCGCTTTACTGCATGAAGCTGACGATTCGCGGAGAGAACGATAATACAGCGCGGTATAGCGCCTTATTTGATTATTTGAATGCTAATACGCAGAAGCATGATATTGTATATATGTGTGATGAAGGCAAGATGGCATTTGATGTACAGACCAGACTTGTAGATAAGACTGTAATATGTGTTACCACGGAACAGTTAGAGGGATTGATAGAAGATAATTATGCACTGATACGGGAAAATCAGGCTGGAGAATTGAATATAACAGATTACAGTGTTTGTCTTGAAACGGAAGGATATATGATTATCAAAGCAGAATAAATGGATGTACTTATTTCTGGTTTTGTCGTTCGGATATAAGATAGTGCAAAATACATTTTAGATACCAAATAGGTTGTTTGATATTTAAAGTGTATTTTGCTTTTTGGAAGATTAATCGGTGTGTTTCAAAAACCGGATATATTTCAGTAAATCCTGTCTTTCCCGGGCATTAAGCTTCTGAATATCGTATACCACATCATGCATGGTAATGTCGCCCCAATAAGCGCTTTTCAGATTCGTATTACCGAGATATCCGGTTTCGGCTCCCAGCAGGTAATCGGTACTCACCTTATAATATTTGGATAATTGCTGTACAACCCAGATGGGAATCTCGCGGTTGCCGTTTTCGTAATTGGAATAGGTTTGCTGTGAGACATTCAGATACTCGGCGATGGTTTTCTGCTTGAGATCGTGATCTTCCCGCAGGTCACGGATTGTTTCCCGTAATTCTTTCATTTTTTTCCCTTCTTTATCAAATCATATGCTGTAAAATTATAAATTTGTTGTTGTGAATGCTATCACACAACAAAAAGTTGTAAGGCAAAAGTATTTAAAAAATAGTATTTGCAAAAAGAATACAATATATTGTTGTGAAAAAGGGGTGGTTAGGAATAATTATCAGAGATGGCATATTGCGAAACAATATGGTAAAATATGATAGCATAGTCATAAATGCTGTATTTGTTATAAAATTATGAAATAACATCCCGGAAAGCATAGGAACGATATGTTAAAAGTTTCTTTATTGGTTACAACTTATAATGCGAAAGATAATTTGACAGTCACTCTGGATCATATCAAACGACAGGATTATCCCAATATGGAAGTGGTAATTGTGGATGGCATGTCTACAGACGGCACGGTAGATGTCATCCGGGAGTTTGCCCGGCAGGCGGAGCAAAGCACTAAGATGGCAGTCTGCTGGATCTCCGAGCCGGATCAGGGACTGTATGATGCCATGAATAAAGCATACAGACTCAGTACCGGAGACATTATAGCAGTCTGCAATGATATGTTATGTACGGATGATGCGGTCAGTAAGCTGGTGTTTAGTATAGAGCAGGGCGGCAGCCGTTGTATAGGCGCTCACGCAGATCTTGTGTATGTAGAGGGGGAACGTGTTGTCAGATCGTGGCACATGGGAGAAGGGAAGCTGCGGCAGGGATGGATGCCGGGACATCCCACCTTGTTTTTGAAGAGGGAAATTTATGAGAAATACGGCAGCTATGACACGGGGTACAGGTGTGCGGCGGATTATGAGTTTATGGTGCGCTTCTTAAAGGATGCGGACAACTGTCTTGCCTATGTTCCGGAGGTATTGGTGGCAATGTTTTACGGCGGGACAAGCAATGCCGGGCTTAAGAATTATCTGGTGTCTTTTAAAGAGGGATATCAGGCTCTCCGTAAAAACGGTGTGAGATTTCCGTTATGGATTACGGTTAGAAGGACTCTTCGGGTGTTGGGGCAGTTTTAAACCGGTGATGTTATAAAACGCAGCCGTAGATCGTGTGATACAATCGGAATTTGATATTTCCGATATGGTTGGGAAGTACGTCAATCGGGAAACACAAAGGCGGACTGCTTTGAAATTGGAGGAAAAGAGTATTATGAACAATAAAGACAATTTCAGTTTTTATAATATAGTAAATTTTATTATTCGGGCCATTCTGGCGATTGTTGTGTTTTGCCTGTTCCTGCACAGTATTTTTAGTACCAGTTTTATGGGATGGGTTACCAGAGAGGACGGCAGCCTGCAGAGCCGGACATTAAATATTGCGGACAGCCCATGGAAGCATCTGCTGGTTCTGATTGCGGTGACTATCCTTTTACTGATATGCCGCAGAATTGGGGCAAAGTCAAAATCCGGCAGGAAATCTCATGGGAAATTGGCGGTAGGGATAGTGGCTGCTGCAGGAATGCTGGCAGCAGCTGCGTGGATTTTGGTGACACGCCTGCTGCCGGGATCAGACCCCTCAAAAGTATGTGCTGTGGCATCCCAATGGATGGCGGGGGACTTTTCGGCGTTTGATGAGGGAGAATATCTTTTCTGTTATCCCTTTCAGTCAGGTATCGTGCTGTTTTATTATTGGCTGTCCAAACTGTTTGGTGACGGCAACTATGTGGCAATGCAGTTTGTAAATCTGATTGCACTGACTGTCATTTATTATCTGCTCTATAAGCTGTTTGACAGATTCTGGGGGCGGGAAAAGAAGATCCTGCTTATTTCTTATCTTGCATTGATTCTATGGGTCCCTCTTATGTTCTATGTGACCTATCTATACGGTATTTTGCCGGGAATGGCATGTTCATTGGGGGCGGCATATCTGGCTTTGTGTTATCTGGAAACAAGAAAATGGCGGTATATGATTCCGGCAGCGTTTCTTATGGGAATCGCCACAGCGCTTAAAATGAACTGCCTGATTTACCTGATAGCCATAGGCTGCTTCTTAGTCTACGATGCGGCCGATATCCTGCTTGTATCGAAGAAAAAGGGCAAACAATGGCTTGTTTCGATTGCATTTGCTGCTGTTATGGGCTTAGGCGTTTACGGCTGCAATCAGGCGACGGCCGCCTATGTGGAACATTTGTCCGGCTATGAAATGCCGGAGGGGGAAGTGATGCTTTCGTGGGTAGTTATGGGATTGTCGGAGGCGCCCAATGCACCGGGAAACTATAATGGTTATATCGGCAATGTATTCTTTGATAATCTTTTTGATACTGAGCTTGCAACGGAGCAGTCCAAGGCAGATTTAAAGAATATCGTTAAGGGAATGATGGAGAATCCTATTGACAGTGGAATAACTTTTTTTGCAAGGAAGACTGCATATCAGTGGAATGATCCCACTTTCATCGCCATGGAGAGGATGGAAGGACGTCAATCGACGATTGCTAAACCCGCATGGGTAAGAAGTGTAATTGAAGGAAAAGGCAGGGTGCTTCTTTCTGTTATTTTAAATATTATTCAGACAATGATCTGGGTCGGAATGTTGTTTTATCTGTTCTTTACAAGGAAGAGTACGAATCTGAATGAATTGCTCATTGCGGTAGTGTTTCTTGGAGGGTTTTTATTCCACATGGTATGGGAGTCCAGTCCTTCCTATACATTTCCTTATTTTGTCCTGCTGATTCCTTATGCGGTAAAAGGCTTTGCAGAATATGGAAGATGGGCAGACCGGGTTTGCAGATGGATTATAGAACGCTCGTCAGAGCAGAAGAAACTGGATGTGAAAATGTGGCTTTCTAAGAAAAATACGGCTATGACCGGCGCTGCAGCCGTGATTGCCGTGTTGGTTGTGCTGTTTATGCAGACCAATTTGTTTGACCGTACAATCGCTCTGGACGACGGAACGGATGCCTGGAGGCAATTCTATCAGATACAGGAGGATTCGGCGAAATAAAATATCCTATTGCAGATGTATCCCTATGGAAGGGCTGGAATCGGAACAGAAATATTGGCTAATGTGCCAGCATAAATCGGAATAATAAGTATAGTTTATGCCTGATGCAGAAAGCATAGAGTTTGTTATGCGTACCGGTAATATCACCGATCTTGATTGCGGCAAATGCTTTGCGGATATTTATATTTTCGCATTCGGACATAAATGTTTGCCTGAAATTTGTGCCGCATTCAGTCATCTGTCTGAAAACAGGAATAAAGGTCAGTAAGCTTTGGTACGCGAAGAAGTAATTAAGTTGTTTCTCCAAATAAGGATATTGCACCGTGTCGATGATCTGTCGATAGGTATCAAACATGATGCGGTTTTCGGATAAACGTTTACAATCCATGGCATGATGCGTGACGGATTCCTGGCTGCTTCGATAATAATAAAATGACTCTTCAAAGAAATAAATTGAGGAGGCTTCCAGCATACAGCTATAAGAAGCAAGTCCGTCTTCGCCAACTACTACATCGTGTGGGACACGCATCAGATGTTTTTCCAGTAAGCTGCGCCGGAAAATTTTGTTGCACATGCTGGGAGCAATTCCATAGACAAAGAATGTGCCGAAATATATCATGTTAGGATATACTTCCGCAGTTAGGCGGTTCTTGTCATAGAAGCCTGCAGGAAAAGGGCTCTTGCAGTTCTTTTCACAATCCGGCATAGCAGCAATATAATTACAGTGCAGGATATCGGCATGCGTATCCATGGCAGCCTGACACATACGGCTGTACATATCCGCTGCCACCCAGTCGTCACTGTCCACGAAAGTCACATATTGTCCGCGGCTGAGCCTGTATCCCTGCTGTCTTGCAGCAGTGTGGCCGCTGTTGGGCTGGTGGTGGCAACGGATATGGTCATAACGCGACGCGTATTCGCCGCATACAGCTGAAGAACCGTCGGTGGAACCGTCGTCTACTAATATGATTTCATAGTCTGTCCAAGTCTGTTTGAGAATACTGTCAATACAGGAAGACAGATAGGGTTTTGCATTATATACCGGTATGATGATACTTAAAAAGGGTGTTTCGGACATTGGCTGCTCCTTAGCGGATGAATGTTATTTTCCTGATATATGTGACAATTTTATCGTCAGGTTTTTATCATTGTAACTTTTCCTGCTGATATTTGCAAGCCGGATGCCCGGCATGATGCCGGAAATAGGTTGAAAAAATCAAAGATTTTTCAGCCGCGGATTTTTCTTCGCTTTGGAATGGAGATTAAGATGGACAGAATTGTATTTGTAATACCGGACATGCCCGGCGGCGGTACGGAACGGGTAGTGGCACATCTGGCAAATGAATATTGCAGAAGAAATATTCCTGTGTCAATCCTGTTGTTTGCAGGACATGAGGTGGCATATGCATTGGATGAGCGGATTGAGGTTGTCAGTGTGGGGACGCCCTCCGGCGGCAGCATCCGCAGCAGAATGGACAGGCTTCGGAAGATGAGGCAGTTTTATAAGAGGAATCAGAATTGTCAGATTTGGGCGTTCAGTGTGATGGGAGCAGTTTTCTCGGCAGTGGCGGCGATAGGCCAGAAACACTTTTTCCTTGTTTCTGAACGTAATGATCCGAACAGGTATGACCATCGGGGAATCAGGAATTTTTTCTATCGTTTTGCTGATGTGGTGGTGTGTCAGACGCCGGATGCGGCTAAGAGTTTTCCCGCCGGGATAACACGAAAAGCTGTGGTGATTCCGAATCCGGTTGAGGTGGGAGAAACCAAAGCATATGATGGTATCCGGGATAAAAGAATTGTAGCGGTCGGCAGACTGAATCCGCAGAAGAATCACAGGCTGCTTCTCAGGGCTTTTTCTGCCTTTGCGCAAAAGCATGGTGATTACGTATTGGAACTGTATGGCAAGGGAGAATTGGAAGAGGAACTGAAAGCGTATTCGAAGGAACTGGGGATAGAAGATAAGGTTGTATTTAAAGGGTTCTCGGATCATGTGAAGGAGGAGATCAGCAAAGCTGCAATGTTTGTGTTATCCTCCGATTATGAAGGAATATCAAATTCCATGACGGAAGCGGTCGCACTGGGAGTGCCGACGATAGCGACCGACTGTCCCATCGGCGGCTCTAAGATGTTCATTCGGGATCATGTTAACGGCATACTGGTGCCGGTGGGAGAAGATAAGGCGCTTCTTAAAGCTATGTCAGAACTGGCAGAGAACCCGGATCTGAGCCGGAGAATCAGCTTGGAAGGAAGAAAACTTCGGGAAGAAAATACGGTGTCTCAGATTGCGGACAAGTTTCTTGCGGCGGCGCCGCACTAAGAAGTTTTAGTATGGAATGGGAAAGAGAAAGGGAAAGGGAGAGCAGATTGAAAAATGTACTGATTATCAATCCAATTTTATATACGGCTGAGAATAATGATATCCCGAAGGCAGATTCCATTCAGGACACCATGATTTATACGCTGTGTATGGGATTTTTGAAAGCAGGGCATAGGGTAACACTGATTGCGGCCGAGGATTACCAGCCAAGCCGGGAAGAGGAATATCCATTTCCTGTGATCTGGATGCATACTGTGTGCAAAAGTGTGTTCAAGCCCAGATGTTTTCCCTATATGCCGGCGCTGCGGGGATTTTTAAGAAAGCATCATTATGACCTGATTATCACCAGCGAGATGTTTGCCACATGGTCTTACACTGCGGTGCGGCTGTATCCGGAAAAAACCGTGGTATGGCATGAACTGGCGGCGCATAACCGTATGCTCCGGCAGCTTCCCTCTAAGTTGTGGTACAATGTAGTGGTACGCCTTCTGATGAGAAAGGCGAGAGTGATCGCAAGATCACAGGCAGCGAGGCGTTTTATCAGTCAATTTGCAAGGCGGGTGGCAGAGCAGGTTATAGATCATGGGGTGGAACTGGAGAAGCTGCCGCTTTCTGAAGCGGCGTCCGCTAATTTTTATAAAAAGAACCAGTTTGCAGTGGTTTCCCAACTGATTGGGCGTAAACAGATACACAGGACGATTGCGGCTTTTGCAGATTTTGTGGGACAGGGCAATGAAGATTACACCCTATATATTATCGGGCAGGGAGAAGAGGAAGCTGCCTTGAAAAAAGCCGTTTCGGACAGAAAGATGGAGGGCAGAGTCCGCTTTTGCGGACAGATGACCCATGAACAGCTTTTGCCTATTGTGGCAGAGTCTAAAGCATTGCTTGTGTATACGAGACAAGACAATAATATGGTATCTATTGTGGAGAGCATTGCGGCAGGTACTCCGGTTGTTACTACTCCTGTTCCCTATAATGCGGAATATATCAGGCGGGAGAAACTGGGAATTGTGCAGGATGCGTGGGGGATGGAGGAATTATATAAGATTTGCAGGGAAAATGAGGTTTATGTGAAAAATTGTTTGCAATATCGAAGCAGACTCTCTAATGTATACTGTGCAGAGAGTTTTTTGCGTGTAACATTTCTGCATGGCTGAACTGTTACTTTTGCGTTATGGTGCGCCATGGTGTTGGGCAGGGTGTACTTGATTTTTAATCTATGGGATTGTAGAATATTAGAAGATTATGCCCTGGTTGCAAAATGTGATGTGAACTGATCATGAAAATAGCTTGATACGGACTGCCCGATAGGCATATAGGATCTGATAAACAGAAGATAATAACGGGATAAGGACATATAGACAGGAGTTAACCGTATTGGATAATATAAAGGCGGCATTTTGCTTTGACGAAAACTTAATCACGCAGGTGCAGGTTGCTGTGGCGTCTCTGTTGGATGCCGATCAGAATGAGGATACCCATTATGACATATATTGTATCTGCACCAGGGAGGCTGGTTGTGTTGAGGACACATTGCGGCAGATTATCCGGCGGAGAGACGAAGCATCGAAGCTGTACTTTTGCTGTGTGGAGAATCCCTATGAGAACGCCTATCAGGTGCGGGGAATTTCGGCGGGAACCTATCTCAGACTGATGCTGCATCGTTTGTTACCGGATGTGGATCGAATTCTTTATTTGGACGTGGATATCCTGATCCGTGAAAGCCTCCTTCCGGTCTGGCAGACAGATATGCGGCAGTATGTGCTTGCAGCAGTAAAGGGAGCCGTCAATCTCAAAGATAAGTGGGAATGGAATAGTGACAGACCTTATTGGCATCGGCTGGACGGACAGAGAGGCAAGTATATCAACGCCGGTGTGACGCTTATGAATCTGCAGGAGATTCGCCGGCTGCAGTTAGAAACGCAGTGGAATGAACTGGCAGGGGAAAAATTCTATTATCAGGATCAGGATATTTTGAATATCACATGCCGGGATAAAATACTGTATCTGCCGCCTAAATATAATCGACTGGCATATATGGGGAAAGAGGATTATAATAGGTTTGTGGAGGAAAAGATTTTCTCCTTATCAGAGTGTGAAGAAGCATTGAAAAGCCCGGTTGTTATCCATTATGCGGGGGATAAGCCGTGGAGACGTTATGATACGAATCTGGGCAGTCTCTGGTGGAAATATGTGAACAGCCAAGAGGATTTAAGAATTTTATTCGATGAAGAAAAGGCGCGCCGCTATCATGGTCCCACAGTTTGGGAGAGATGCGTGCGCAAGGTGCAGAGGATTTTTAGCAAGGAAAAGCTGTAGAGTATGCGTCTGTTTTCCAAAAGAAAATGTGCGCCGCCGCGGTTCCAAAGAGTATGACTGCGGCAAACTCAGCAATAAATAC
>CAZPSD010000029.1:1444-21399 GCA_964589055.1 uncultured Bacteroides sp. | reverse complement strand
GCAAGCTCCCACGGTCATATTGCACAATCATTTCTGCATGGCTGAACTGTTACAACAAATAGAAATCCTTTTGTGCAAAATTCATAATTATAAAAACAGCATTTTGTCAAAAACAGCATTGACATCTTCTGTGCAATTTGTTATTCTTAACACATGAACAACCGATTGCGCAAAGTAAAATTGACTAATACCATGTTGATTAACTCAGGCGCAGTAGGAGATAAATGGCAACTAATTATTCAAATCAATGGAGGGAACGGCAATGGATAAGTTTATCGTCAACATCATCCATCGTCCGGAGATGGTACCTGAGTATGCAGAGAAGGTTACCGGACACGGCAAAGAAGAAGATATCGGAAGAAAGGAACTTCTGACGGAGTCTCTTGATATTTTCAAGACACAGCAGTCTATTGCACATAAGAACGGTCTTAAGACCACAATCCAGATGACATACGCTTCGCTTTTTAATGATGAAGCAGTAGCCCTTGCTAAGGCAGACCATGAGCAATATGGAGATGAGATCGCATTATCCTTACTGGGGCTTCCTTGTGAAGAATTCCGTGAGAAATATAAAACGAAGGATTTCTGTATCTGGATGTTTTCCATGGAAGACAAGAAGTCTATTGTAGATGATGTATTTGGCAAGTTTAAGGACAGATTCGGTTTCTATCCGGAATCTACGGGTTCTTATTATCTGGATGCCGATCTGGTTAATTATATCAAAGAAAAATATCCAATGGTGAAATGTGCCGTTGCTACATGCTGGGAGGAAGGTCCTAAAGCATATCATACCTGTAACAATTCCTGGTACACCTTCATGGACGGCGGTCCGTGGGCGCCCTGGATTCCGAGTAAACAGAACGTTCATGCACCGGCAGCCAATGAGGCAGAGGACTCCGGTATCGTAGCCATTCCTCATTTATCCCGTGACCTGATCGCATGTTATGACGGTAACGGTTCTAACTTCGGTACGCATCCGCAGAACGTACTGCGCAGTATGTGCTATGACAGTAAGACTTGGGAATATCCTTATATGTACAACCTGATCGATCAGTTCCGTTCACTGGCTAAGTATAATAACGGGTACGCATACAATATGATGTTTGTAGGACCGGGCTGGATGAATAAGATGGGACGCTGGGAGGCACCATATGAATTGCTTCTTAAATCCTATGAGGATGGCATGGCTTATTATGGACAGCTTAAGAAAGAGGGCAAACTGGATGACATGACGATGGCTGAGTTTGCAGATTACTTCCGTGCCAACAGAAGACTGACAGAGCCTGAATGTGCTCTTTGGAGAGATATTTTATACGGATCTGACAAGCAGTTGTTCTGGTACTGCGATCCTTACATGAGAGTCTGCGCGAATATGGATCAGGGCGGTGCAATCGTAGACCTTCGTCCTTATGCAGCGAAATTAGAGTGGCCCGTAGGTATCGGCACGAAACACGTGACAGATGCATCCTATCCGTTCCTGATTCAGGAGAAATACAGAGCAGGATACTTTACGCACTATGCGGGAGAAGGTACGGTAAGAAGTGCGAAACTGGTTCACAACGGCGAAGAAGTAGATTTGTGCCTGTGCAGAACCAAAGCACATTTCTCTCAGGAAGGCAACACAAGAATCCTCACACTGGATCCTGTAGATATCGAGTTCTATGACCTGACAGTGAAATTGCAGACGAAACTGTACTTTGAGGAAGGAAGTTCCAGCATTAAGATTGAAAGAACGATCTTAGAGATGAGCGATCCTGCGGCTGAGGTAGAGATCAACGAGTACATGGTAGCATGCTATGGTACCACAGAGTACTCCGAAGATATGACCAATGTTAAATTATCCGTAACAGACGGTACGGACACAGAGAAGATTGATTATGCATACAAATGCCGCGAAGCACAGATTACAGGTGCAACAGAGGCAGCAGCGGTTGTTCCTGAAATCGAGACAAGAGTATCCTTAAGCTGTGAGAAAAAGGATGCGGTAGGTTACATCAAGGAAGGTTATGCATTCTCTCCGATGTTCACGTTAGGTTACACGACCAAGTTAAAAGATAAGGAGGTATTTGCAACATGGCTCAATCTGGCAAAGGCAAATTAAATTACAGATGTCCCTCCTGCTTTATGAGAGACTTAGATATCGATATGTTCTATGACAAGGATAAGAAAGAATATCACTGCATCCGCTGTCAGTATGTGGGATCAGAGGAGGACGTACTGGAGAAAAACGAGTTAGTGCGTTTCCGTTACAAAGCGGCTATGAAACGCTTTACAAAATTTGATTTTGATTGATTAAGGAGACACCACCATGAAATACATGAAAGGTATGGATCTCTCCACCTTGAAAGAGGTGGAGAGCCTTGGCGGTAAATTCTACGATCACGGCGTAGAAAAGGATGTTTTCGATATCCTGAAAAGTTATGATGTGAATGCTGTCCGTCTCCGTCTGTGGAACGATCCGTATACGGAGGACGGTGTTCCTTACGGGGCAGGAACCAATGACCTGCCCACTACGATAGAACTTACCAGGCGTGCCCTGGACCATGGTATGGAAGTGCTGTTGGATTTTCATTACAGCGACTTTTGGGCTGATCCGGGCAAACAGCGCGTGCCGAAAGCCTGGCGAGGAATGAATGTAGACGAATTAGAGAAAGCGGTTTATGATTTTACAGCAGACACCTTGAAAGCCATGAAAGCGGCTGATGCGTTCCCGACACTGGTTCAGGCAGGCAATGAGTTGACCAACGGTACACTCTGGCCTTTAGGCAAGAAGCCTAATTACGATAATCTGGCACGTTTTATCAGCGCAGGAATCCGCGGTGTAAAGGCTGTGGACGCTAAGATGCCTATTATGATCCATCTGGATAACGGCGGCAATAATGAAATGTACCGCGACTGGTTTGATCATTATGCAGAGCGGGGCGAAGATTTCGATATCATCGGATTATCTTACTATCCGTTCTGGCATGGCACTTTAGATGATTTGAAGAATAATATGAATGATCTGGCGGTCCGTTACGGCAAGGAACTGATGATCGCAGAAGTATCCATGGGATTTACCATGGAAGACTATGCGGAATATGAGAAATTAGGAGCTGATGAGCGTAAGGGATATGCAACCAAACCTGAACTTGCAGAGAAAGTGCCCTTCCCGATGACGAAAGAAGGTCAGAAAGATTTCTTACAGGCATTATTCGATGTGATTAAGCAGGTACCTGACGGTAAGGGAAAAGGATATTTTTATTGGGAACCCGCATGGATCCCGGTGCCCGGTTCCGGCTGGGCGACAGAGGGAGCCTTAGAGTATATTGAAGAAAAAGGTCCCTGCGGCAATGAATGGGCCAATCAGGCGCTTTTCGATTATGACGGAAACGCACTTCCGGCGTTGGAAACCATCAGAGATTACCGACCGTAAGAATGCTCTGGCCAGAAGGAAGCCTGAGCGGTTGACCCGCGCACGACAAGCTGAGGACGAAGCATAGTCCTGCTGATGGATACGTGATTGATCAGGGAATGAAGGGTATAAAAGCCTGATTTTCCAAGTTCAATCCGGTCTTGTCTGATAGTTGTGAGCGGCGGATTCAGTTTGGCAGCAATCGGAATATCATCGAATCCGATGACACTGATATCCTCCGGGACTTTATAGCCGTGCAGTTCACATTCTGCGATCACACCGGATGCAATCAGATCATTACCGCACAGGATTGCGGTAATACCCGTGGAAAGCAGACTGCTTACATGATCCTTGGCGGTATCTGCCACATAGTAGCCGTAGGGCATGGTAGTTTCGCTGAAAGTCAGATGGTGTGCGGACATACTGTCGATATATGCCTGACGGCGCTGCTCCGAAATCATGGAGTTACGGGAACCGTTGAGCAGAGCAATGTGACGGTGGCCCTGACCGATCAGGTATACGATGGCGTCATCGATTCCTTCGAAGCTGTCGGTGCCGATAGATCCGACGCAAGGGTTTTTCTTCACATAATTATCGAAAAGAACCGTAGGAATGTTGGTGACAGCAAACTGATTCATCCAGTCATCCTGGAGGGCAAAACCGATCATAAAGGCGCCTATGTATCCGTTTTTTAACATATAGGTATCGTATTTTTCCGTGGATTGGAAATGCGGTGTGACGGGAAATACTGTAATATCATAGTTTTCCCGGAACGCGACCTGACGGAAACCGAGAATGATATCGTAACCGAATTGTTCAGGGGTTTCGTATTCCATATTCTCCACAAAGATACAAAGCTTTTTACGGGCTTTGCCGCGCATTTGCTTGGTAGTGTAACCCAGTTCCACAGCGGTGTCCAATACTGCCTGACGTAAATGTTCGCTGATGTCGCTGGCGCCATTTAAACCTTTGGATACCGTGCTGACCGATATGCCGAGTTTATTGGCGATGTCTTTGATCGTAGCCATAATTTCCTCCGTCTCGATGTGCTTGCATCAAATCAGTATAAGTGTAAGCATATATAAAAATAAGCATAAAAGAAAAGACATAGGAATGCAAGGGAGAGAAATAAAAAAAATCGAAAATTTTCGTAAAAATATAATTTTTATACAAAATTGTACTTAAAAAACAGTCTATAATGGCAAAATGCCCATGAAAAACGATTTCCGTATTGACAATATGTATGCCTGAGTGGTAAATTTAAAAATAGACGCGAAAGTTTACGAAAATATTTAAACTATCAAAGATGGATGCGAACAGAAGTATTTCCGGCAGTGGTGCAGACTACGGCAGACATAAATAGCGCGGACAGCGCGGGAAAGAACCGGTTCTTTCTTTATATTCTAAGTATAGAATATAAAATTTCTGTCCATACATAATTGATATAGGGTATGATTTTCATACTTTATATAGAAAAGCACATGGTTCCCTGTAGGAACCGAACAAAGAAAGAGAGAGGAAAAAAGTTATGAAGAAGAAAGTATTGGCAACATTACTGGCAGCAGCAATGGTAGCTGGCTGCCTTGCTGGTTGTGGCAGCTCCAATGACACAGCAGCAACAGAAGATGCAGCTCCTGCTGGAGAGACAGCGGAAGAAGCTCCTGCTGAAGAGACAGCAGAGGAAACTCCTGCAGCGGAAACAGCAGATGCAGCAGATCCGGTATCTAACTTAATCGCAGCTACAACAGATACTGTAACATTAACAGTATGGGCATCTGAGGAAGATCAGGATCTTACATCACAGTTACTTGAAGATTTCAAGGCAGCATATTCTGATGTAACATTTGATATCACACTTGGTGCAGAGTCCGAGTCTACAGCAAAGGATACGGTTCTGACAGACGTTGAGGCAGCTGCTGATGTATATGCATTCGCTGATGACCAGATCAACCAGCTTGTAGCAGCAGGTGCATTACAGGAAGTTGCAGCTACTTACACATTTGATGTAGCTACAGAGAACGCAGCAGGCGCTGTTGAGGCAGCTTCTGTAGACGGTAAGTTATATGCATATCCTATGACGGCAGATAACGGTTATTTCATGTTCTATGATTCTTCTATTTTTACTGAGGATGATGTGCAGTCCTTAGAGAAGATGATCGAAGCTGCGGATGCAGCAGGTAAGAAAATTGCAATGGATATTTCCAATGGCTGGTATATTTACGCTTTCTTCCAGGGTGCAGGTTATGACTTAACATTAAATGATGACGGTCTTAACAATACATGTACATGGAATGCAGCGGGCGCTACAGATGTAGCACAGGCAATTATGGATTTAACAGCTTCAGGCGTATTTGTGGATATGGGTGATGAAGATATGGCTACCCAGATTGCTGAGGGTACTGTCGTAGCTTGTGTAAACGGTACATGGAGAGCTGAAACAGCACAGGAAGCATGGGGAGACAACTATGCAGCAGCTAAACTGCCTACATTCAACGTAAACGGTACAGACTATCAGATGTCTTCTTACTCCGGATACAAATTAATAGGTGTTAATCCTCATTCTGCTAATATCGGTTGGGCTATGCTCCTTGCAGAGTATTTAACCAATGAGGCAGCTCAGACAGCAAGATTTGAAGCAAGAGGTCTTGGTCCTTCTAACCTTGCAGCAGCATCCTCTGATGCAGTTCAGTCTAACCCTGCTATCGCAGCATTAGCATCTCAGGCAGCTTATGCAACACCTCAGCGTGTCGGTGATAACTTCTGGTCTCCTGCAGAGACATTAGGTCAGATTCTTGCATCCGGTAATCCGGACGGAACAGATCTGCAGACATTACTTGATACAACAGTTGAAGGTATCACAGCGCCTGTCGAATAGGTCGAAATCGGAGATTTCGACCGGAAGAACCCACAAGTGGCTTCTTCCAAGCTGAGAAAGGTTTTCAATCCAAGATTTTAAGCTGGAAATATCCGCGTTGCGAATATTTCCGGGCTGAGTAAAATTCTAATCGGAGATTTCGACCGGAAGAACCCACAAGTGGCTTCTTCCAAGCTGAGAAAGGTTTTCAATCGAAGATTTTAAGCTGGAAATATCCGCGTTGCGAATATTTCCGGGCTGAGTAAATTTTCAGGGGTGGGTGTTTCACCCACCCTTATCTTTTCAAGGGAAAGTATTTGACACAATAGTTACTTCTGAGAGGAGTTTCGCATGAAGAAGGCATTAAACGCTATAGGAAATTATTTTAAAAATATTGGAATTGCCTTTGTTAAAGGAGATATATGGGTTAAGCTTTCAGCTATCGTGATGGGTGCGGGTTATTTTGCCAGAAAGCAGATTGTTAATGGTATTATTATGCTGCTGGCAGAGGCATTATTTGTAGTTATGTGTATTGGTTATGCGGCACCTAACCTTGCAAAGTTCGGAACACTTGGTACCGTACAGTTCGAGCAGGTTTTTGATCCGCTTACAATGACCAGTACGATAAATGATTATGATAACTCTTTCCTGATCCTTTTAAATTCCATAATTTCGTTGTTTTTGATTCTTGTATTTATACTGTTTTGGATCGCAAATATCAAAACGGTATACCGGCTGCAGTTAAAGAAGGAAAACGGTGAGCATATCAATAGCTTCCGTGAAGATGTGCGGTCGATGTTTAATGAAAAATTTCATATTACTTTATTAACGTTGCCGGTTATCGGTGTTATTCTGATGAATATCCTGCCGATCTTAGTGCTGATTGCAGTTGCATTTACGAACTATGATCAACAGCATATGCCGCCGAATTCCTTATTTACATGGGTCGGCTGGTCTAACTTTAAGAATCTGTTTACGAATTCCGTAACAGTAACTTTTGGATATTCCTTTAAGAAAGTATTAGTTTGGACATTAGAATGGGCGGTTCTTGCTACCTTTACAACTTATATCGGTGGTATTTTACTTGCTAAATTTATAAATGATAAGAAAACTAAATTACCGAAGATGTGGAGAACACTCTTTATTATCGCGATTGCAGTACCACAGTTCGTAACCTTGCTGTTGGTTCGTAACTTCTTTTCAGACAGCGGTATATTCAATACATTTTGTTCCAATATTGGTTTGACTGACTTCCTGAAGAGTATCGGACTGGTAAGCAGTAATTTATCCTATATTCCATTCCTGACTAATCCGGGATGGGCTAAGGTTATGATCGTCATTATCAATATTTGGGTAGGTGTTCCGTACCAGATGCTGATCGCAACGGGTGTCCTTATGAATATTCCGGAAGATCAGATTGAGAGTGCAAGAATCGATGGCGCTAATCCGTTCCAGATTTTTGTTAAGATCACAATGCCGTACATGTTATTTGTTACGGGGCCGAGTTTGATTACGGACTTTGTCAAGAATATCAACAACTTTAACGTAATCTATCTGTTGACACAGGATGTATATGTAACATCGGATCAGCTTCTTGCGAATTCCAATGCAAAAGAAATCGATCTGCTGGTTACATGGTTATTCCGTCTGACGAACGAGTATTATAATTACAAGATGGCATCCGTAATCGGTATTATCGTATTTATCATCTGTGCGGCATTTACGTTGATAACCTTTACGAGAACAATCAAAGGAGATAAGGAGGAAGAGTTTAGATAATGAAAAAGACAGTAAAAACGATTTTAAGACATGTTTTTTTGCTTTTCCTGGTAGTCATCTGGCTGGTGCCGATTCTCTGGCTGTTTGTTACATCGTTTAGCGGTTACAAGGGAATCAATACTTCTCATTTCTTCCCGGAAACATGGACGTTAGATAACTATGCACAGTTGTTTTTCCGTTCGGATTCCATTGTACAGTACAACAGATGGTTCTGGAATACTTTGGTCATAGCAATTTTTACTTGTGTTATTTCAACCATTCTTGTGCTGATGGTAAGCTACACAATGAGCAGACTTCGTTTTGCAGGCAGAAAGCAGTTAATGAGTTTTAGTATTATTTTAAATATGTTCCCGGGCGTGCTGTCCATGATCGCTATCTACTTTATCCTGAAGACATTTGGCCTGACGAACAGTCATGTAGGTATGATCATTGTATATTCCGCGGGTGCAGGTCTTGGATTCCTCATCTGTAAAGGTTTTATGGATACGATTTCCGTATCTTTGAGTGAGGCGGCTAAACTGGAAGGCGCTTCCGAGGCTAAGATTTTCTGGAAAATTATTATCCCGCTGTCTAAGCCGATCATTGTATATACGGTTATCAGTTCTTTCTTAATACCATGGGGCGACTTCGTATTTGCGAAGCTGATGTTAAACTCCGGTATTGCAGCGGACTGGACGGTGGCAATCGGACTGTATAATATGCTTAACAAATCCATGATTAACAAATACTTCTCCGTATTCTGCGCAGGTGGTGTAGTGGTATCTATCCCGATTTCCATTCTGTTCGTGATTATGCAGAAGTTCTATGTAGAAGGTATCACAGGCGGTTCTGTAAAGGGTTAATGATCGTCTTAGCTGGTATCAGAAAAGGATAATGAAAATGACCGGCTATACATTTAAAATGTATAGCCGGTTTTACTTTACGAAACATTTGGCCGGTTATCATCAGGCTCCTTTGGATATAGACAGGGATGTTATAAAAAGATGTACTGGAGCATGGATCCTGATGCGGAGGGCATGTGTGACGGTCCGGCTGATATGGATGCCGTGAAGATGAAGTTTGAGAGCCTGACGGAAAACGGTGCAGACGGCTATGGACTGGAGGAAGGAAAAAGATAGCAATGTACAAACTTTAGTACATAAATTGATTTTTTATAGCGAATATGGTAGCATAAAGACGGCGGAAAAGCATAATTGTATAGCGGAACAAGAAAAAGAGAAGGAGCGTTATTTTATATGAATGATCATATGAATACCCCGGCTGAGGTTATTGAGACTAATATCAATGCCGGTGTCGTAAAAGCAAATTTGCCGTTTGGCAAGATGATTCTGCTGGGAATCATGGCGGGAGCATTTATAGCGATAGGCGGTTCCAGCAGTAATGTGGCTGTACATAGTATAGCCGATGTGGGACTGGCAAGAATGCTGGCAGGCTGCATCTTCCCGGTTGGGCTTATGATGATTGTACTGATCGGCGGAGAACTTTTTACCGGTAACTGCCTGATGATTATGGGTGTGCTGGATAAGAAGTTTAAGGCGGTTAAGATGCTGCGCAATCTGGTGGTTGTCTATCTGAGCAATCTGGCAGGCGCATTGATCGTGGACGCTTTGGTATTTTACAGCGGACAGTATGATTATACAAGCGGTGCACTTGGTGCATATACCATTAAGGTTGCGCTTTCCAAATCTACGATGTCTTTTGATAAAGCGTTCGTGTCAGGCGTTATGTGTAACATTTTGGTGTGCGCAGCAATCTTGACAGCGGCGGCGGCCAAGGATATTCCGGGTAAGCTGTTTGCCGTCTTTTTCCCGATCTGGGCATTCGTGGCCGCAGGATATGAGCACTGTGTTGCCAATATGTATTATATTCCGGCGGGTATATTTGCGGCATCGAATCCTGATTACGTGGCAAAGGCAGAGGAACTGTACGGCATTACGGCCAAACAGTGCGCGTCGGTTTCTGTTGGCGGACTGTTCCATAATCTGATACCTGTTACATTGGGGAATATCGTGGGCGGATCTGTTTGTCTGGGATGTCTGTGCTTCCTTATTTATCGGAAAGAATGGAAAAAGAAATAGAGAACCGTGAATGAAAAAAGAGACTTTGCATAAGTCTCTTTTTTGTGCGATTGATAAAACTTTGGTTTCGGGCAGTAGGCAATGTTGATTCTGAAATTGCTGGAGGAGCAGGATTCTCAGGGTTTTACTTGTCTAAGTAATGCCTTTGCTCTTGAATTTCCTTCGGAATTTCCACGTTCATGTTTTTAAGTTTCTGGAACAGGTTATTGTAATGATGGATCTTCTGGCTGAGCTTGATATCGTAACGATCCATCATGTCTTTGTAGAGCGGATTGCCTTTCAGTCTTTCGCGGACTTCCTTGGCGAACGGACAGTATGTAAAGAGAATGCCGCGGGAGACCTTGTTCAACCTTGGAGAACCGGTTCCTTCATAGAGAATCCACGCTTCATAATCCCTGATAAACATCTCCTTGAAACTGTTCTTGGCCTTCTGCATGCTGAGCTTGATTTTATCCTTCGCATCAGCGGATAAATCTCTGTTTTTCTTATAAAACTGAATATAATCGAAGTATTCGCTCGTAAGAGAAGCATCCGAAACATCGTTCCATCTGGCGCCCTGGATACGCTTGCACATCTCCCAACGGAAGTCGCCGGTCAGTCGAACCAAAATACTGGTCAGATCTTCCATCTGGAAAATGGACACCATCATCCGGGACGGAGTAGTACGCTTACGTCCCTCAATTTCCTGCCACATAACACCGCGGATACCGATATTAGGCATCAGGATAATGTCGGGAAGAATCTCCACGCCGACATATTCTTTGCCGATACCCAAGTCGGGATTGGTATAGATCATATCGCGGTAATAAGCGCTAAAGTCAAGCGAACGGATCTGGTTAAAGGCATTTTCCACCTTATCTGCCGATATGAGAGAAGCATTTAAGTCTTTCAGAATGTTATGCTCCGAGAAGACCGGACAGAAACTGCTGATACGTCCAAAAGAAATTTTATTGACAGAAGGAAACATGTTGCGGAGTTCAAAAAGAACGCGTTTCTCTTTGTCATTCTGCATACTGATTTCTTCCGTGGGGCTGATCTTGCCTGTCATTTTCAGTTCATGGACATAAGCCAGATAATCGGTGTCAAATTCGTTACGGCTTGGCATTTTCTGACCGTTATAGATTGCACGCAGCCATTCGTAAATACTGTAGACCTTTTTCTCAGGATTCGTGGGAAGCTTGTCTACGATAGAGTACAGGTAGGCGGCATTTTCCATACCGGCAAGGCGCTCATCCACGTAACCGAAATTAAAGAACATCTGCAATACTTTAGGTACGGAAGCATCATGTAAGCTTTTAAAAAATGCTTTTTCATAGATCTGATAAAACTGCTTCGTGATCGTGAGACGCAATTTCCTTGCGGAATCATCAGAACTGTTCTTATCAGTCATCCTGCTGTATCGGCTGACCGCATTTCTAAAGGCGGAAGCCGTCTCTTCATCGATGGCGGAGTATGTAAGGATCGTATTGAGGGAATCTGCGATGTCAGGTACGCCGTCGTTTCCGGATTCGGCATCGGACTGCGTTTCCATATACTCACTCAAATTGTTGAGATGTTCACGATACTCGGCCACACGCGTACGGTACATGTCCTGATCCACAGAAGGCTGACTCTCCAACTGGATCATCATCGTGCTCAACGCCGCGATCAACGAAGTGGAGTCGTCATCATTGGAACCGATCTTATATAACAGACTGGCATACAGATCAAAGAAATCCAGATGGTTTTCGTTCATCAGCAGGTTAGCGATATCTGATTTATAGTCATTCAGCACACGGCAGACGGATACTACCTGATATACATCCTGGCTGGCTTTCAGGACAAGCCCTAACAGAAAGTCAGGATCCTGCTCCCTGATATGTCTGCCGGTTACTATTTTGTGAAGCTGGGAATAGTAGCCGTTAAGCCAGCTGTCAACATCCTCCTCCAGCACAAGCTCGGATAAGGTTTCCAGTCCCGGCAGGGATCTGGGTGAAATGCCGTGTTTTGAGCAGAAAGAAACATAACCTTCATAGCTGTCCATCAGATAGTGGTAGAAGTTATCACATTCAAAACGTCCCAGTTCGTACTGGTCAAAAATTTCATGAAACTGTCTGAATAAGGAGGTGATGATCAGGTTAGCCATATCAGGGTTAGAATGCATGATATCAGACAGCTGTGCCACGGAGTAGGGATAAGAAGCCAGTGACGTCGTTTCTTCAGCCTGATAAGAAATAAAATAGGAATCAAAGAAAAGTTCGCAGACCCCGATGACATCCCCTTTGTTTAAGTAGAAAATACCACCCGGATAGGTGGCACGAACAGTACCCTTTGCAATAACATGCAGAGCAGTGATGCTTTGTTCGCTTTGAACAAGCTGTGTTCCAGCCGGATATTCTTTTACCGCCATTATATAATCCCCTTCATCTGTATAGAGTACAGATACCCTTCTAAATTAGTCGTCATTTTATTGCGTCATGATATTTTTATTATAAGACCGGGAAAAGATAATTACAATAGAAAGCCGTGAAAACGTTTTGGGAAACGTTTTGGCAATATGCACAAGAAGTTTCAAAGTATTTTGTGCTGTACTTTTAAAAAAAGTATGCTAGAATAAAATGACAGATATGTCATAGGACATGAGGTTATGCCCGGAAGACTCTCTTTTGGAGATATTCTTTCAAGCATTATAGTATTATATTAGGAAAGGCTGTAATCGAAATGGAAAAGGAAGATATTGTTTACAGACAACAGATCGTGAACGAATACAAACCGGATGTTGAGAAGTTGATCCGTTATATTCCGTGGCTGGAAGAAAAAGCGGGTCAAAATGTGGCGGAAACCTTTGAGGGATCAGGCATTAAAGGCAGTTCCATTACTTTTCCTGTATATGACAGTACTTTGATGAGCTTTATTAAAGAGGTACAGAAGACGAAGCTGTTAGACAGAAATTATGTGTATATCTATTCCCGGAACAAAATCCGCACAGTGGAAGACGAATTGAGAATGATTGACCAATCCGGTATCAGGGAAATGGATGTGTTAAAGGGTATTCTGTCCAAGTATGTCATGGGCGGCATGACCAAAGGAAAACTGTGGACAGAGGCAGTGCAAAACAGAGTGTTTCTGAATGTGATTATAAAGATGAAAAAGAATATCGAGTTTTGGGATAAACCTATGATGACCTAATAAGTCAATGTACAATGCTGGCGGCGGAAAACGGTAGAAAAAATGAAGGATGGGCTGATAAATATCACCATGTGTCACGCTGCCTATGGAATAAATGAGTATTAGCAGGGAAGGTAAAAATATGGGAGAGAAGTCAGTACAGAAGAAGAAATATATATTGGAAACCGCCAGAAAGGTGTTCGTGGAGAAGGGATATAAGAATGTTACCATGAAAGATATTGTGGAAACATGCGGGATCAGCCGGGGAGGCCTGTATCTTTATTTCGACAGTACGGAGCAGATTCTGTTAGAGGTGCTGCAGATGGAGGCTGACGAAACGGACGATGTGTTTTCCCAGAATATTACGCAGGACGACACAGCGGCAGATATTTTGACACTGTTCCTCAAAGAACAGAAAAAAGAGTTATTACAGAAAAAGAATAGTTTGACCGTGGCGGTCTACGAATATTTCTTTGCACACAAATCGACCGATAAGAACAATATGCTTCGGAAGCAATTTGACGCAGGTGTCAGGGTGTTGGAAAAGCTGATTAAAGCGGGAATCGCCAGCGGAGAATTTTATTGTGAGGATCCCAAAGGCGCGGCAAGTAATATCATGTATGTGCTGGAAGGCATGAAGATCGATGCACAGACCTTTGGTATTACAGAGAAGATGGTGGATGAGCAGCTTCTTTATATTATGCAGGGATTGATCGTGGAGTGAGAATACATAGCGTATGTGTTACGGGAAGGTGCTTTCGGGATGACGAGGCACCTTTTATAGATTTATGGAAAGGTGTGAAAACGGATATGATAAGTAAAGTGTGTTCGATAGAACTTCCGGTGGGAGAGCATCTGGTTATTTATAAGAATAGGATTGCCTGTGAAAATGCCACGGGCAGAGAAGGCAGAATCGCTGTTGTATCAGGAATACACGGTGATGAATTGGAAGGACAGTATGTCTGTTATGAAATGATACGCAGACTGAAAGAGCATCCGGAATACCTGCAAGGAATCGTTGACATCTATCCGCAGTTAAATCCGCTGGGGATTGATATGGCAAGCAGGAATGTCCCTAAGCTGGAAATGGATATGAACAGAATTTTTCCGGGTTCGTCGGAAGGGGCTGTCATGGAGAGAGTTGCGGCGGCAGTAATTGATGATATTGGCGGTGCGGATATTTGTCTGGATGTCCACGCCTCTGACACGTATGTCAGGGAGATACCGCAGGTGCGTATCAGTTCCGAGTTTGTACAGCGCCTGCTGCCTTTTGCAAAGCTTCTGAACGCAGATATGATCTGGCTGAATGCATCGGCAACGGTACACGAATCGACATTGGCGCATTCTCTTAATATGTTAGGCGTTCCGACGCTGGTAGTGGAGATGGGATTGGGAATGCGTGTAAACAGGGAATTCGGTAATCAGATTGTAGACGGTATTTTTAATCTGATGCATGAGATGGGCTTATGGACCGGATCGGTCAATGAAGTGCGGGAGCCTGCCATATCAACGGATGGCGAGGTGGAATTCATCCGTGCAGAATATGCAGGAATCTTTTTGCCGGATATCGCGCATCAGCATTATGTAAAGAAAGACGATAAGATCGGAGAGATTGTAGATGTGTTGACCGGAACAGTTAAGCAGGAAATCAGAGCCGGGAGAGGCGGTATCGTGTTTACGCTCAGGGAATATCCGTCTGTATATGAGGGCGCACTGCTTGCCAGGATTCTGATGGAAAGAGAATAGGATGGGAAATTGCGAAACGCATTCCGGTTTGTTGAGATGGTACAATGGGCGCAATGTCTTGATGCGTTTCGCAAATAATATATAGAAAGGAAGGCGTGGGATATGTTTACGGATGAGATTTATCGGTTAGAAGCTCCCTATCGGGAGCCGATGGTGGTTAAGGGATACCGTTTCGGCAAGGGGGATAAGGCAGCCTGCATTTTAGGCCCCATGAGAGGTAATGAAATTCAGCAGCTTTACATATGCTCGCAACTGGTACGTGTATTAAAGGAACTGGAGGGTAACGGCTGTATCAGTTCGGGCAAGGAAGTGCTGGTGGTTCCGGTAGTTAACAGTTATGCCATGAATGTGGGGAAACGTTTCTGGGGTGTGGAAGACGCGGACATTAACCGGAAATTTCCCGGCAATTCCTATGGCGAGACGGCGGCAAGGATTGCGGGAGGCGTGTTTGAGAAGGTCAGGGATTACAGCTATGGCATTCAGTTGGCAAGCTTCTACATGGCGGGGGAGTTTGTTCCTCATGTGAGAATGATGGAAACAGGCTATCAAAACACATCTCTGGCGAATCTTTTTGGACTGCCTTATGTGGTAGTCAGAAAGCCGAAGCCTATTGATACGAAAACATTGAATTATAACTGGCAGGATGAAATGACGGCGGCTTTTTCCCTATATACGAATAAAAACGCGGAGGTGGATGAGGCGAGCGCCGGTCAGGCGGTGGCGGCAGTTCTGAGATTTCTGACGCGGATGGGGATCATTCGCTATGAAAGTCACAGCGGTTATATCAGTCATGTTATCATGGAGGAGGACTTGACCAACATCCATGTGAACAGCGGCGGTATTTTCAGGGGATTGGTGAAAGCCGGAGAGGATGTGCGGTATGGACATAAAATGGCGGAGATCATAGACCCTTATGAGGGTGAGGTAAAGGAAACCATCATAGCGCCCACGGACGGGATTGTCTTCTTCACCCACACAGAAGATTTGATTACAGAAAATGATATGGCGTATCGGCTGATACATAGACTTCACGCATAAGACATGGATATGTCATAAATGTAGAAGTGAAGTCTTTTACACGCGTAATGGTGAAGGCTTATTAAGAAGTTGATGTGTAAGCGTTTTCACGCGTAAGTCATTTCTTTGAGAAGGATAATTTATTGACCGGAGACGGAAGAGATATTATCAGAAAAGAATAGTTTATTTAAAGAGGAATCACTCAATTGAGTGGCTCTTTTTTTATGCGTCTTGCGGCACACGTTCCTCATAGGCAATCAAATGATATGTAAAAATGGATAAAAACATTTCCTAAATCCCCCGGATTTCCTTTAAATTGGGCTTGCAATTTATGACTGGGGGGGGTAAAATGTATATGCACAAAAAAGCGGCGAAATTTGGCAATCATACAAATAAAAAAGTGAGAAGAGGAGAGTGTGAGCAGATGAAGATAATGCGCAGGGTAAGGCAGGCGGTTACGGTACTGTTAAGTGCGGCGATGCTTATGACATCGATTCCGCAGACAGGCGCTGTGGCATTGGCTGCTGAGGAAGAAGCGGCTTTGGAAGATACAGGTTCGTCCGCAGCCGTTCAGAACACAGGGGATATTATTCCTTCCGATGGACAAGGAGATATCGGAAACGAGAATCCTGATACGGATACTCCTGCCGGGAACGGCGGACAGGGTGATTCCGTAAACGGTTCGGATAAGCAAGGGGAAGGCGGCGATACGCAGCCGGGTTCGTCAGAGGATGGAGAGACCGCTGATGACGAAGATATATCGGATATCCTTGATGAAGATCAGGATGTAGAAAACGATGAAGAGACGGAAACGCGGGAAGATACAGGCGATGTCAATGAAGTGCCGGAAGATAACGCAGAAGGTACAGGTGAGAATGTTTCTGTTTCCATGAATGCGTTAGAAGCTGGTGCAAACGATGCGGCAGTAATGTCGGAGGACAGTGTACCGGAGTCGGAGTATTTGGGGGATGATCATGGTGATTATTTGTACATAGGTTCTCCTGGTGAATCCGAAGATCCTCTTACCAAAGCTGATATCGCTGCTATTTTAGAGTATTATGCAGGCAAAGGCAGAAAATTTCAGAATATAAGCTTTGATATGGTGTGTACTTCGGATGGAAACGACATGTCGATTGATCCTGTGATTATCAATCCGGCATTGGATGTTTTGTCAAGCAGCGGGTCAATAACACTCTATTACGTGACTGATGACGCGGAAATCAGTTATTACCTGAGGGGGCTTTCCAAAAGTGAGACAAAGGTTCAGACAAGCATTGAAGCAACGCCCATTGCCGGACAGGGAATCAAAGTAAAGTACACGTCGAACGGTAACATACCGGCAACGGGAGTTACTCTGGACTGGAAGAAAGACAATGTTGACTGGGATAGCTGCTTAGGAGAAGCAGTAAACGAAGACAGTGAACTTGCGGTGTTTTGTCTTGATGAAGATACGCTTTCCGGCAGAAACGAAACATGTTATGCATTTCATGAGAAGTCCGTATGGGACGATTATGTATATGAATGTCTTAATATAGACAGAGTTTATTCCTTACAGTCAGGTGCGGAATATCTGTTTACCCCATTGTATGATGATGCTGAAATATATGACGAGGATTCACTGTCGTTAGATACGCCAAGACAGCTAAACGCAGGGATTCGCAGCAATGGCGGTAATGTAAGTGATGTCAAATGGACGTCCATGAATCCGGAAGTGGCAGATATTAGCGAAAGCGGACAGCTGACCGGTGTGGCACCCGGCACGGCATATTACAGTGTACGTTATACTGTTGGCGGAACAGAGTATTTGGAAGTGCATAAGATTCAGGTTTCGGCAGATGTAGAGGGAACGGAATTAAATTATGTAGGGGACATCTCTACCGATTCAGACGGTAATCAGTATTTGAACATAGATTCCTATGAGATCTATGCGCAAAATCATAGGACACCTACAAACAAAGAGGTTGCCTTGATTTTGAAATATCATGAAAGCTGCGGTCATACTTTTAATACGGTTATTGCTTATCTGGACGGTACATATAGCCAGACGATAGGAGCTGACGTTGCCAATGCGGCTGCATCTGTTCTCGCAGAGGATGGATATCTTCAGCTTGAGTTTAGCTATTCAGGTTATCTCCGCGGTTTTGTAATGCATAATTTGGGGGATTTTTCCCAAGATATTAAAGTAACTTATACGGAAACGCCTCTTGCCAATCAGGGTATTAAGGTGAAGTTCGGCGCAAACAGTGCGATTCCGGCGGAGTCGGTTTATTTTTATTCTCATGTGTGGGATAGCAGTAAGTTTGCAAATTATGATAACAGTCTTGGAACATCGAACGGCAGTCCTGCTATCTTCAAACTGCAATCCGGTAATCCGGCAGTTAAAGTAGAAGAATGTGAGGCGGACTATACTGCTGTTGTAGGTCAGGGGGAGACTCCGGCACGTAAGATTGGAATATCCAACCTGAATGCCTTACAGCTTAACACGGAATATCTTTTAACCCCGCTGTATGAGGATGAAGAGCAGGTTACGGCAGGCTCACCGAAGCAGCTTACGGCAGGAGAGAGAAGCGGGGCATCCAATGTAAGCAGCGTTACATGGAAATCTCTTGATGAAGATATTGCTTCTATTGATAAAAACGGACTTCTGACGGCATGGGAAGCCGGAGAGGCTTATTATTACGTTAAATATAAGTCCGGCAGCGACACATATCTTGAAGTCCATAAAGTAGAAATAGCGCAGCGGAATGTAGAGATCGCCTTCGACGAAAAAGAGATTGCCATGGAGGTGCGGAAGGATGACGAGAACAAGGAGCAGCGGTATTTAAGACTGCGTTTCACTCCGTCTGACGCGGAATGTGATCCCGGTAATCCGGATGAAATATCGTGGGAGACATCTGATTCAACCGTAGTTTCTCTTGTGAAATATAATGAGCAGGGAGAGGAGGATGCTGCAGGTAATCCTAACGGCGAGATCAGAGCAGAAAAAGCAGGAACGGCTGACATAACAGCCTCATATCTGCGGGATACGGACGGCAACGGAGAGAAAGAAAAGATTGCTTCCGCCACATGTACGGTAACGGTAACAGAAGCGCTTACCTGGGACGATGTGAAAGCCGACGTGGAGGCAATGGATCTCTATGCGGTAACAAATCTTGATACCAAGCTTTCTGATATTGTGATACAGAAGGATGGTCAATCGTTGGAAAAATGGGCATGGCAGGCACCGGATACTTCTTTAGAGAATTTCAAAGATATGGATGGTCATGCTTTTGCGGCTGTTTACACGGATGAATCCGGGCGAACTTTCAAGTGCAATCTTTGGGTCAGAATGGTTACCGTAACAGGTGTTACCATTATGACTAAGAATGAAAATGCAGAACAGCAGGAAGAGGAACCGGAATGGCTTGACGGTGTGCCGGCTTCCATCACTGCAGGAGAGACCATTACATTGGGACGCAGTTATGTGATTGAAAATCTCAATGGAGAAAGTACGGAAAAATCGCAGGCAGAATACAACACAATCCGTGACAGAATGGATGAAAATTATTACATAGAATGGACATCCACCCCTAAAGATGCAGGTACGGCATCAGATAATATCTATAAGTATACGGCATCCATTGCAGGTACAAAACAGGCTGCAGAGAAGAAGACCTTTACTGTGTCTATGAAAGACAGAAAGACCAATAAAGTACTCTTCAAATATAGCTGCAATCTTACTGTAACGGTAAACCCTGCCTATGACTTTGATTTAGTGGAAGGTCCATGGATTGATAATGATGACGATGGTCAGATGTGGCTGTGCTATAAGGTTAAGATGTCGTTGAAAGAGTATCAGAAGCAGAAGCTGACCGTGGTAAGTGAAGATACAGGTGTTTTGTCACTGACAACTAATAAGACGGTTCGGGAAGAGGCAGAGGAAAACGAAGAGACATATACA
>CAZPSD010000029.1:0-1344 GCA_964589055.1 uncultured Bacteroides sp. | reverse complement strand
TGCAAAAATCCTAAGCCGGGCATGGCATGGATTAAGATCACGGCGCCTGACGAGATGAAATCTACCAGACGTGATTGGATTGAATTTATTGATAAAGAGCCGAAAGTAGTGGGTGCCACGGCAGTCACGATCAACAAAGCGATGGTTGATCAGACAGCATCTGTGACAGTACGTACAAGGGAAGACTGGCCGCTTGATACCGCCAGCATTTTAACGGACTCCCTGCTGTTAAATAAGAACGCTACCGAGTCTTTGCAGGTGCAGACAGAGAAAATTACTCCGGAAGAGGGCAGCGGATATTGTGACTATAAGATTACATTTAGTCTCACGAAGCAAGCCGCAGCAGATAAAAACGTAAAGAACGGTAAGAATGCTGTAGCGCTGAAACTTACCGTAAAGCCCAAGGATACAGGATCAGAGGAAAATCCTGAACAGTATACACTGAATCTGACAGTAAATGTCACCAATACCAAACCCTCTGTCACCTTTAAGCAGACAGGTAAAGTAAATCTCTTCTATAATGACAAAGAGGGATATGGTGTCCTTACCGTGAACGCAAATGGGGCGCAGCTTAAGAATCTGCGCTTGGAGGGTTATGAAAATGCAGCTTGTGATTTTAAATTAGAGAAAGATACAGACTCAGAAATATATAATATTGTATTAAAGGAAAACGGCGATGCCAAGAATAAAAAGGGACTTCTGAAATATGAGATAGAAGGCTATGCGGGAACCTTCCAAAGTACATTTACAGTCTCGTCAGAAACAAAGAAGCCAACCATTGTATTATCGGCGAAGTCGGATAGCTTATATCCGAATCTGGGCTATTGTGATTCCTGGCTGACTATGACCAATAAGGAAACAGGAGAGTACATTGAGGCAGCTTTGGCACATTATGTGGTGAATAAGAAGGGAGGTCAATATACCGAGCTGACTGTGGAAGAATTTTCCGATCAAACTGATCAGGGAACACCGATATCACCAGGTAATAACAGTTTTAAGCTTCTTGTAACACCGGACGGTAATATCGTGTCCAGATTACAGGGAACAGATGCGGAGAATCCGAGTTACAGTAAGAAAGCGGATAAATTTAATCTGGAGATCAAAGAGGCAAATTGGAATGATTGGATTGCTGTTTCTTACAGTATTAAAGTAGAGACCTCCAACCCGAAGCTTGCTTTCGGCGCTTCGACGCTGACCTTGAATAAGAACAGTGCGGTATATCGGGCACAGATGGCAAGAACCTCATTGCGGTTAAAAGGCTGCAGCAACAATGTTATGCAGGATGATGGGAGCTGGGTGTCCATCGCCGGACAGGATGAAAAATCCAAGAAAGCTCTCAAAGTG
>CAZPSD010000028.1:0-21409 GCA_964589055.1 uncultured Bacteroides sp. | reverse complement strand
TTGTAGAATTTCACCTCAACACCATACAGCAGGGTATCATCATTGGCTGTGCCCGGCGCAATTTTATCCAGTGCATAAATCATTTCAATAATGCCGTCCATAATCCGCTTCGGCAATACCAAACTCAGATCGCCAGGTGTAGCGGATAAAGTAGGCTCCACCAAGCCCTCCATAATACGCTTCGCATTGCTTCGTCTTCCCCGCACCAGATCACCGAACCGCTGCACGATGACTCCGCCGCCCAGCATATTGGAAAGACGGGCAATGCTCTCACCGTAACCATTACTATCCTTAAAAGGCTCAGAAAAATGCTTCGCAACCAGAAGCGCAAAGTTCGTATTATCCGTCTGTTTATCGGCGCCTTCATATCTGTGCCCGTTCACCGTCACGATGCCGTTCGTATTTTCATTGACTACAATACCATGGGGATTCATACAAAACGTCCTCACATTATCCTCGAATTTCTCTGTACGGTATACAATCTTGCTCTCATACAGTTCATCCGTCAGATGGGAAAAAATCACCGCCGGAAGTTCCACCCGCACGCCGATATCCACACGGTTGGATTTCGTCTTGATATCCAGCTCCCGGCATACTCTTTCCATCCATTTGCTGCCGCTTCGTCCTACTGATATGACACACTTGTCACATTCATAAGATTCCTTTTCACAGACAACACGATAACCGTCTTCCAGATTTTCCACCGTTTTAACCGGCGTATCAAAATGGAATTCCACTTTATCTTTCAGAACAGCATACAGATTCTCTAAAACAATATAGTTAATGTCTGTTCCAAGATGCCGCACAGAAGCGTCCAGCAAATTCAACTTGTTCTGCAGGCATAGCTTCTTAAAATGGGTTCCCGCCGTAGAATACAGCTTCGTTCCTTCGCCGCCGTATTTCATATTGATATCATCCACATACCTCATCAGCTCATTAGCCTGTTTTTTGCCCACATGCTCATAGAGCGTACCGCCGAAATCATTGGTAATATTATATTTCCCGTCGGAAAAGGCGCCCGCTCCGCCGAAACCGCTCATAATGGAGCAGCTTTTACAGTTAATGCAGTTTTTCACTTTATCTCCGTCAATAGGACAATGACGTTTTTCCAAAGGATGTCCGGCCTCAAAAACCGCAATTTTTATATTTCCATTCTGCTGCACTAATTCATAGGCGGAAAAAATACCGCCCGGTCCGGCACCGATAATAATTACATCATATTCCATAAAAATCCCTCTCCTGCTTTCAAACTTTTAATTCTGCAGCAATTTCTCTGAATCTTTACTTATCGTATCATAAACAACAGAAAAAGCAAGCTTGACGGCTTGCTTTGCACAGTTCATTTAACGCCTTTCTGTCAGCGCTTTTTTAAGTTTTGGATGTGATATCTTTAATCTTACAATAAATAATTGCCACAAGCGTACTGAAAAAAGTTGCCACGATCGCCGGAGCAATGATACCCGCCGGATTCACACTGCCGTACTGGCTGCGATATGCAATCATATTGACGGGAATCAGCTGTAAGGAAGAAATATTCAGGATCAAAAACGTACACATCTCCCCGCTGGCAGAACAGGGCTTCTTTGCCGCCGTACTGTCACCGGCAAGGTACTCCGGATTTCCTCTCTCCCGTTCTAACTGTGCCAATGCTTCCATAGCCTTTAAGCCGGCCGGCGTACACGCCCAGCCCAGCCCTAACACATTGGCAATCAGATTGGCCGCGATATACTCTCTTGCGGGATGTTCCTTGGGAATCCTTGGAAACAGGAAGCTGATAAAGGGCTGTATTCCCCTTGTCAGCTTCGCAATAAGTCCTGACTTTTGTGCAATCTCCATCAGTCCGACCCATAACGCCATCACGCCGATCATGGTGATACACAAAGATACCGCATCCCCGGCAGAATCAAGGGCCGCGTTCGTCACTTCCGCCATCTTGCCGGTGAAAGCGCCGTACACAACCCCTGTTAAAATCATAAATGCCCAGATATAATTCAGCATAAATGCCTCGATAAACTTCCTTATGACAATGTATGTTTCCATAAGTCATTCTATGAACACTTTTGATCTCTACATCCAAACGATATCCCTTACAAAGTAAATGAGCTGCAGCGGGAATCCACACTTGTACATTAACACCGGACGAAATAAAACTTTATTTTTGCCACTCCAACACAGCAGACGCCCATGTCAATCCGCCGCCGAAGCCAGACAAGGCAATCTTCATGCCCGGTTTGAGCAGTCCTTTTTTATTCATCTCATCTAACAAGATCGGTACGCTTGCCGCAGAGATATTTCCACAATGATCTAAGCTGATCGGGAATTTATCCTCAGACACCTTAAGACGTTTGGCTACCGACTGGATGATCCGGATGTTTGCCTGATGCAATGCAAAATAATCGATATCTGCAACCGTAAGTCCGGCATCCTCTATTACCTTTTGCAGAGAAGAGGGTACGGCTGTCACAGCAAACTTATAGACTTCCTGTCCGTCCATATGTACATACCGGAGTTCCTTAGATGTTTGTACCAACGGATTATTATTCGTACGGTTCGGGCCTGCCAGTACCATCCCCTTTGAACCGTCAGAGCCCAGATCAAAAGCAAGAAATCCGGTCTGCTCATCGGCGCGCACCACTGCTGCCCCCGCTCCGTCTCCGAAGAGAACGCAAGTACTTCTGTCACTCCAATCCATAATCTTAGATAATGTTTCCGCCCCTAAAATCAATGCCGTCTTATAAATACCCGCCTGTATATACGCATTGGCAATGTGCAGCGCATACATAAAGCCGGAACATGCCGCATTAATGTCAAATGCCACAGCCTGATCTGCACCGATTGCCGCCTGCACCTCGCAGGCACAGGAGGGCGTTATATAGTCCGCCGATACGGTTCCTACAATAATCAGATCTATCACTTCCGCTGTCACACCTGCATCTTCCATTGCACGTTTTGCTGCTTCGATGGACATGCTTGCTGTTGTCTCATCTTTAGCCAAATGACGTTCTCTGATACCGGTTCTGGAGCTGATCCATTCATCAGATGTATCCATAACCTTGGACAAATCGTCATTTGTCACAATATTTACCGGCAGATAACTTCCGGTTCCTATAATTTTTGTTTTCATGTATTTAAACCTTTCTTTTCACCGATCAGCTTGCACTCGGACGAAACTCATCCATAATATCTTTCACATATTCTAATTTTGTGGCACGGTAGGCATTCGCCCCGCAGAAAAGAAGCGCATCATCTACTTTCCCGGTTACAGCATTTACCAACGCATCTGTAATGCAATAAGGCGTCTCCGCCGGCTTGCAGGTACTGATGCAAAGATGACACTTTCCATGCGGAATCTGTCCTTCCTTCGCCTTTTTCATAAAAGGATTCATAATGGCACGTCCGGGCATACCTACAGGGCTGTTTACAATCACAATATCTTCTTTCTTTGCATCAATATAGCTTTGCTTATAAGCATCCGATGCGTCACACTCATAGGTCGTCACGAAGCGTGTTGCCATCTGCACACCACTCGCTCCCATTTCCAGGCAATGCTCCATATCCTCGCGGGTATAAATGCCTCCTGCCACAATAACGGGAATCTCCGTTTCATGTTCTGCGGCAGTGGTATTGACATGATCAATAATGGCTTTGATTTCATCATCATAATGCAGCCCCTCAATATCATCAAGCTGTTCTTTATGAAATCCCAAATGTCCTCCGGCAAGAGGGCCCTCAATCACAATGGCATCCGGCAATCTGTTATATTTCTTCCACCAGTAGCGCATGATTACCTGTGCCGATTTTACGCTGGATACGATAGGCGCAAGCTTTGTCTTGGCGGCGCCTGCCAACTTAGGCAGATCCATCGGCAACCCCGCACCGGATATGATCATATCGATACCGGCTGAGACCGCTGCTTTTACATACTCCTCATATTTTCTGGTCGCCACCATAATATTGACTCCCAGAATTCCACCCTTGGCACGCTCACGTGCTTTACGGATCTCTGAGTGAATTGCCCTTAAATTTGCACCAATAGGATCGGTATCAAAATCAGACTCTCTGTATCCGATCTGCGCCGTGGAAATCACACCGATTCCCCCTTCTGCCGCAACTGCACCGGCTAAGGAGGAAAGGCTTACGCCGACCCCCATACCGCCTTGTATCACGGGCACTCTCGCTACCAGCTCCCCTATTTTTAACGGCTTTATCGTAACCATATACTATGCCTTTACCTTTCTGCATGGTGTAACCATGCGCTCGTCTCACTTGCAAATTTACACTTCACTCACAAATTTTCAGATGAAAAATTATCTCCATCTTGCGGCTTCCATCGGTATCAGGCTCTTTATGCCTGACCGATTGCAAAGGTAAGCTCTGCCTGTGTCACTATCTTGCCGTCCACATAGGCTTTTCCTGTCCCTACACCGATCGGGCCCTTAATTTTAGTGATCTCCGTCTCTAAAATAAGTACATCACCGGGCACTACTTTTTCTTTAAACTTCACATTATTAAGTGCCGCAAAGTAGGCTGTTTTGCCTTTAAATTCCGGCTGCTTTAGGATCGCTACCGCGCCTGCCTGCGCCAATGCTTCCACGATCAGCACCCCCGGCATAACCGGCTCCTGCGGGAAATGTCCTGCAAAAAAAGGCTCGTTATAAGAAACACATTTCTTCGCAACTACGCGTTTCCCTTCCTCTAATTCCTCAATCGTATCAATCAGCATAAAGGGCTGTCTGTGAGGAATAATTTCCATAATTTCTTTTGCTGTCATAAGTGACATATCTGTACCCTCTCTTTCCGGCTGTTGCCATTCTCCACTGTACGCTTGCCTGTTTTATATGCACATGGGCTGCATTTGTCTCTGTATTTCCTCTGCTTGCAGATCATATGCTTTCAACTGCCTTATGCCGTATATTTTTTGATCAAAATGCTGGCGTTGTGTCCGCCAAATCCAAGAGAATTAGACAGCGCATATTCAAACTCCTCTGTATATGGCTCTTTACAGTAATTTAAGTCACACTCTTCATCCGGCACCTGATAACCTACTGTCTGATGAATATATCCTTCCTGAAGTTCTTTCACGCAAGTAACAAGCTCCACTGCACCTGCTGCTCCCAGTAAATGTCCTACCATAGACTTGGTAGAGTTGATCTTGATATCCTTTGCGTGTTCACCGAAAGCTAACTTAATTGCTCTTGTCTCGAAAAGGTCATTGTGATGCGTACTTGTGCCATGTGCGTTAATATATGTGATATCATCCGTGGAAATGCCTGCATCTTTTACGGCGTATTCCATAGCTTTTGCCGCACCTGCGCCATCCTCAGCGGGAGATGTAATATGATACGCATCGGAACTGCAGCCATAACCGACTACCTCAGCATAAATCTTAGCGCCTCTTGCTTTTGCATGCCCTAACTCTTCTAACACGACAATCGCGGAGCCTTCGCCCATGACGAAACCGCTTCTCTCTTTGTCAAACGGAATAGAACATCTCTTAGGATCTTCAGAAGTCGTTAACGCCGTCAGCGCAGAGAATCCGCCGATACCGATGGGACATACACTGCCTTCCGTACCGCCCGCAATCATCACTTCCGCATCCCCGTACTGGATGGTACGAAATGCTTCGCCGATAGAGTTCGTGCCGGTTGCACATGCTGTGACCACATTTATGCTCTTACCTTTTAATCCAAACTGGATTGAAACATTACCGGCTGCCATATTCGAAATAGTCAGCGGCACAAACAAAGGCTCGATTCTGCCCGGTCCTTTCTCCAATAATCTGCTGTGGGAACGCTCCATTGCCTGTAAGGAGCCTGTACCGGAACCGACTGCCACACCTACGCGGTACGGGTCTTCTTTCTCCATATCAAGACCGGAATCTTCCATAGCCTCTTTCGCAGCCGCTACCGCATACTGGGAAAATAATTCCATTCTCTTGGCCGCCTTGAAGTCCATATAATTCTTGCCTTCAAAACCCTTGACCTCAGCGGCAAGCTTACACTTATAATCTGTTGTATCAAATCTGGTAATCGGTGCAAAGCCAGTCCTGCCTTCTTTCACACCAGCCCAGAATTCATCTACGCTTAAACCGATAGGAGTGATCGCTCCCATACCTGTCACTACTACTCTTCTGCTCATTGTATTACCTCCTATTTATGTTAAATCGCCATTCCGCCGTCTACGGAAATTACCTGCCCTGTTATGTAAGAAGCCTTATCGCTTGCAAGGAATGCCACCGTCTCCGCGATATCCTTAGGCGTCCCCACACGCTTCAGCGGAATCTGCCCTAAAACAGCCTCTTTTGCTGCATCCGTCATTGCCTGTGTCATATCGGTATCGATAAATCCGGGAGCCACTGCATTGACCGTAATGCTTCTGCCTGCCAGTTCTCTTGCCATAGATTTGGTCAATCCGATCACACCCGCCTTAGATGCGGAATAATTTGCCTGTCCCGCATTACCAAGCACACCGGATACGGAAGACAGATTGATGATCCTGCCTGCTTTCTGTTTTAAGAAGGGACGGTACATATGCTTGATCGTATTAAAGGTACCTTTCAGATTCGTATCGATAACCGCATCGAAATCTTCTTCTGTCATCTTAATCACTAAGTTATCTCTTGTAATACCGGCATTGTTCACTAAAATATCAATGTGTCCGAAAGAAGCAAGCATATCTGTAATCATCTGTCCGCACGCCTCATAGTCTGCCACGCTGCACTGTACGGCTACAGCTTTTCGACCCATTTCTTCTATCTTAGCGGCTACCTCTTGCGCTTTTTCTTTAGAACCGTTATAATTCACGATCACATCTGCACCATACTCAGCCAGTGTCAGTGCAATCTCACGTCCGATGCCGCGTCCTGCACCCGTTACCAGTGCGACTTTACCTGTTAACATATTGTTCCTCCATTCCGAAGCGGTTTTCAAATTTGATTCTGCGGTGGATATTTGTGACGCTTCAGCACAAATTCCGCCTTCCATCTTTAGAGTAACTCTGTAAGCTTCTCTAAATCTTCTACTTTCTCTACATTGATAACCTTCATGTCTTTATTGATCTTGCGCATAAATCCGGATAAAGTCTTGCCCGGTCCGATCTCCACGAAAGTATCTGCTCCGTCGGCAATCATACGCTCGATCGTCTGCTGCCATTTTACGGAAGAAGAAACCTGTTTCTCAAGAAGCGGCTTCACCTCCGCCTTGTCCTTCACATAATCTGCTGTCACATTGGCAATGTAAGGAATCTGAATATCATGAATCTCTACATTCTCTAACTCTTTTGCCAGCTTCTCACCGGCGCCAACCAACAACGGAGAATGGAATGGACCGCTGACCTTCAAGGCCACACATCTCTTGGCGCCTGCCGCTGTCAGCTTCTCCACCGCTGCCTGCGCCGCACCTTCCTCACCGGTAATAACGATCTGTCCCGGGCAGTTATAGTTCGCAATCGTCACCATGCCCGGCGTCTCTTCACAGATCTGCTCTATCACTGCGGTATCCAGCCCAAGGACTGCCACCATGGCGCCGCCCCGGGGAACTGCCTCCTGCATATATATACCACGCTTGCGGACTACCTTGAACACATCCTCAGGACTCATCACACCGCCGGCTGCCAGCGCGCCGTACTCACCCAGGCTTAAACCGCCTGTCACATCAGGCTTTAAGCCTTTCTCCTCTATCGCTTTTAACATTGCTACTTCTGTTGCCAGCATAGCGATCTGTGTATACTCTGTAATGTTAATCTGTTCGTTCTCTTCGAAGCAAAGCGCGGGCACGTCCAATCCGCTTGCCTTGCTTGCCAATTCAAATATCTCCTTGCAGACCGGGATCTGCTCATAAAAATCCTTCCCCATTCCTACATATTGTGCTCCCTGACCCGGAAACATAAATGCTATTTTACCCATAATCTTCCACCTTTCTTCATGTCGTTTAGTTATTTTTATTACTTGATAGTTTGATATTCAAACTATTTAGCTGCCAAAAAGGGAGTCCGACTCGGAACTCCCTATGTATTACAATTTCAGAAGCTTCTCCGCTTCCTGCATGATCTCCCCGATCATTTCCGCACAGGTCTGCTCTTTGCTGACCATACCTGCAATCTGTCCCGCCATAATCGTACCGTTTACCACATCGCCTTCCACGACTGCCTTTCGCAGAGAGCCGAGGGTAAGCCTCTCCATCTCTTCTAAAGATGCTCCCTCTTTCTCCAACTGCAGGTATTCTCTTGTCAGCTTATTACGAATCTGACGGATCGGATGACCATTGCTCATACCGGTAACCGCAGAGTCAATGTCCTTCGCAGCAATGACCTTCTGTTTGTAATTATCATGTACAGTACATTCTTTCGCTACCAGGAACCGGGTTCCCATCTGCACCGCATCGGCGCCCAGCATCATAGCTGCCGCAAAACCTCTGCCGTCTGCAATACCGCCTGCGGCGATAACCGGAATCTTCACTGCGTCTACTACCTGCGGAACCAGGGTCATAGTAGTAGCGGAACCGATATGTCCGCCGGACTCTGTCCCTTCCGCAACCACGGCATCTGCACCGGCGCGTTCCATCATCCTGGCAAGTCCTACGCTGGCGGCAACAGGAATCACCTTGATACCGGCTTCTTTCCACATAGCCATATATTTGCCTGGGTTACCCGAACCCGTAGTAACTACTTTAACGCCTTCTTCTGCAATCACCCCGGCAATCTCATCGGCTTCCGGATTCATCAGCATTACATTAACGCCAAAAGGCTTCTTCGTCAGTTCTTTTGCCTTCTGAATCTGCTCTCTGACAAAAGACGCCGGTGCACCGCCTGCACCGATAATGCCTAATCCGCCGGCTTCAGATACCGCTGCTGCCAAATGGTATTCAGCAACCCATGCCATACCGCCTTGAATCACCGGGTACTCAATTTCCAGAAGTTCTGTTATTCTTGTTTTCATATTTTTACCTATTTCCTAACTTACAAATATAAGCTGTAACTTATATCTGTGCCGCAACGCTTTCGCGCAAAACTCTTTCCCTTTCGGCGCTTCACAGCTTTACGCAATTTTTATGCCTCTACACCTTTGTTCTTCATATACTCAACAACCGCACCGACTGTTGTGATCTGCTCTAAGTCCTCGGAAGGGATCTCTACTCCGTACTCTTCCTCGAAAGCCATAACAAGCTCGAATAAGTCTAAGGAGTCTGCACCCAAATCATCTTTGAAAGAAGATTCCTCTGTGATCTCTACTCCATCTAAGTTTAACTGTTCTTGAATAATCTCAATAACTCTCTCTAACATTTTCTTATCTCCTTTTCGCCATGATAAATAGTTTGACATTCAAAGTATATTATCTGTCCCTATATTTGTCAATCTTAATTTTACGGATTCTTGCGTTTTTGTCAATCAGTTTGACAATAAATATTGATAAATATCTCTTTTTGGTACTCCCCGATCCTTTGCAACCTGCTTCATGGCACTCTTTTCATCCATCCCCTCCTTCTCATAATACGCCATGTGCTCCTCAATGGCCATATTCTGCCATGCAGCTTTTTCCTCTTCCTTTTTCTGCTTAATACTCTTACCTTCAATGACCAGCACATATTCTCCCCGGGGGGCTTCCTTTTCATACATCCCAAGCGCGTCCTCTATTGTCGTGGGAAGCACTGTCTCAAATTTCTTGGTCAGTTCACGACACAGCGTAAGCCTTCTGTTCCCCAAGGCGCCATACAGTTCATGCAGAGTCTTTACCAGGTGATGAGGCGCTTCATAGAGAATGATGGTTCGGGATTCTTCCTTCAATTCTTCCAGTATACACGCTCTTTCCTTCTTATCTGCCGGCAAGAACGCTTCAAAGCAGAATCGCCTGGTGCTAAGTCCCGACAAGGTCAGCGCCGTAATACATGCCGCCGCTCCCGGCAGTGATGTTACCGGAATACCGGCTTCATGACACTTCGCTACAAGCACTTCCCCCGGATCGGAAATCGCCGGTGTGCCTGCATCCGTAATCAGCGCCACATCCTTACCCTGCTGCATCTGCGCCACAAGAAAGTCCGCTTTTTCTACTTTATTATATTCATGATAGCTGGTCATAGAAGTCTTGATTTCAAAATGATTCAGCAGTTTAATACTGTTACGTGTATCCTCCGCCGCAATCATATCCACAGCGCGCAGCGTCTCCACTACCCGGGGCGTCATATCGCCCAGATTACCGATAGGAGTTGCGCACAGATATAACATTCCCGACATTTTTTGCTCCTTTTATAGTTACCTTCTGTTAAATAATTGCGAAACTTATCTCTGTCTTTCGTTAATTGTGCAAATTGCATAACCATAAGCAGACCCTTTGCAGGCGTCGGTACTTGGCGAGGTATTGTCGAGTCTAGTACCGTTACGCCGGAAACGGAGCGCAAGCGCGTCTGTGTTAGTTATGCAATTTGTACGATTTCAACAAACCGGAATGAGTTTCGCAATTACCTATTACCTTCTGTGATCTAGGTAATTTTACTGTTCTTCCTGCTCTTGGATTTCCTTTGTCTCCTGTTGTTTCTCCTGCTCCCACTGTGCCAGCTCTTCTTCCGCCTTCTCTTCCGAATAAAACGCCTCAGTCTGGTAATTTACCGCCGCATTCCACAGTATCCACTCGTCGTAACCGGCATCATATGCCCCATGAATCTGTTCCCGTATCTGCTCTTCTTAATCTGTTCGGATAACTGCTTTGGCATTTGACACAAAGCGAAAACACGGCTGTGCCAGATATACTCTTTGCATCTAATATCCGTATATATCATAAATCTCCGGCATATACACCCCCGGTTCCCGATACACGATCAACGGCTTCTCCACCGTCATCCGCGGCTTTCCGCCCCGATTTGCTTCGATCAGAACCATATTCGGCTCCTTATCCACGAACGGATATACTAACCGCATCCGCTTCGGCTCCAGCTTATATGCCTGTAATACCGACATTATTTCAGCCAGACGGAAAGGTCTGTGCACCATAAAAAAATTCCCGCCCGGTTTCAACAGTTTCGCCGTCTGTGACACCACATCCTCCAATGTACAGAGAATCTCATGCCGGGCGATCGCTTTCGCATCCTCTTCATTGGTAAGTCCATGCTGCCCGATCATATACGGGGGATTGCAGGTAATAACGTCAAAAGAAGCAGCGTCAAACAAACTCCCTGCCTCTTTAATGTCCCCCGTCACAATATCGATTTTATGTTCCAGACCGTTTAAGAGCACACTGCGTCTCGCCATATCCGCACTGTCCTCCTGAATCTCTAATCCGGTCAAATGCTCCGCCTTGGTTTTCGCCTCTAAGAGAATCGGAATGATACCCGTTCCTGTCCCTAAATCCAGTACGCGCGCGCCCTCTTTTATCCGTGCAAATCCGGATAAAAGCACCGCATCCATCCCAAAACAAAAACGATTGGTATCCTGAATGATATGGTATCCGTTGCGCTCTAAGTCATCGATTCTTTCATTTTCTTTCAGCACAACTTTATTTTCCGATACCATATCTTATCCCTTATCCCTGCCCGCATATTAAAACGCAGCATATCATGACTGATGATGCTTGTTCCCGGCGTTCCATTTTCCGATTACATGCACATTTTGCAAAGCCTTAAATCGGGAAGCGGAACACTAGTTATCGTCAAGCTTCGATTTATTGGAATCCTGTTTCTCCAGCTTCTCCAATTCTTTCAGTTCCGCATCACTGACGTCCATTTTGTGGTTCCTGCCATGCTTTTTCTTAAAGCGGAGCTGCTCTACCTTGTATTCCTGAATTTCTTTTTCGTCGTCCTTATCAACGATAACCTTCACTAACTGACGCAGTACATTGACACTGTGTACCTCACCTTTCAGGCCGTCTTCCGTAGTAACAAAATCACCTACATTCGGCAGTCTCTTATTCAATTCCTCGTAAGTCTCCTCTTCGTTCTTCAAACAGCACATCAGCCTGCCGCAGACGCCGGATATTTTCGTCGGATTTAAAGACAGATTCTGTTCCTTGGCCATCTTAATGGACACCGGGACAAACTCGGATAAATACGTATGGCAGCACAACGGCCTGCCGCAGATACCGATGCCGCCCACGATCTTTGTCTCGTCCCTCACACCGATCTGGCGAAGCTCTATCCTCGTCTTAAAGACGGATGCCAGATCTTTTACAAGCTCCCTGAAATCAATACGTCCGTCCGCCGTAAAATAAAACAGCACTTTATTATTATCAAAAGTATATTCCGCGTCTATCAGCTTCATCTGCAATTCATGTTTCTTTATCTTCTCTAAGCAGATCTTATAGGCATCCTTCTCTTTTAATTTGTTGGCTGCCTCCTGCTCATCATCCTTCTGCGTCGCCACACGTAAGACTGCTTTCAACGGCTGAATGACTTTATCATCCTCCACTTCTTTCGGATCGCATACCACCGTGCCATACTCGATCCCCCGGGCTGTCTCCACAATCACGTGATTGTTTCGCTTGATTTCCAGCTTCCCCGGATCGAAATAATATATCTTACCGGCGGTACGAAACCGCACGCCTATTACCTTAATCATAATCTATCAACCTCCATTTATCAATTGCTCAACCTAATTCTCTTTGATGGTCAGCAGCAAAAGCTCCATCGTCAGGTCAAAGTTAACGTTTGCTTCCAGTCTTCTCTTTGCCTGCTGCAATGCGTTTACGATCGTCTCGATCCCCTCATACGTACTTCTGTCCGCCACTCTTCTGATCTGCTGCAGTTCGTCCTTGAAAATCAGACTGTTAATATCCTTGGTTGCTTTATAAAGCAGCACATCCCGGTACCAGACAGACAGGATGTCCAGATAATCATTTACATCAAATTTATATTCATTGATCTTCTTGATCGCCTTAACGATCTCGTTGATCTCCATATCGTTAATGTATTTAACCAGCGTGACCGCTTCCTCTTTGACCTTCTCGAACTCTTCACTGCTGGCAAGCAGTTTTGCCTTGCCGATATTTCCCCTGGCAAAAGCCACACAGATATTTGCCTTGTAATCCGGCACACCCAGCTCTTCCATCAGATATTTTTTCACAAGGGCATCCGGCACCGGCTTCATATGGAGCGTCACACATCTGCTCGGAATCGTAGGGAGAAGCGCCTCCACATTAGTGGTCAGAATCAGAATCACCGCATATTCCGGCGGCTCCTCCAACGTCTTGAGCAGCGCATTCTGCGCCTGCACCGTCATTTTTTCGCCCTCATTCATGATATAGATCTTACGCGGGCTGCTGTAAGGCTTAATCCCGATATCGTTATTGATCTGACCGCGGATGTCTTCTACGCCTATGGTATTGGGCTTCTCGTGGCTGATATAGATAATATCCGGCTGATTATTGCTCAACGCCTGCTTACAGGAACGGCACTCCCCACAAGGTTCTGTCCCGCCTTTTTCACACTGCAGTGTCATCGCAAAGATACGCGCGATAAATTCCTTGCCGGAGCTGCGCTCTCCGTTGATAATATACGCATGTGAAACCTTATTCATGGAAATTGCATTCTGCAAATGTTCTTTTAAATGTTCCTGCCCTATGATATCCTTAAATTTTGCCATCTAAACCTCTCCATTTCTGTGACCGGACAGCCTGAACTTTTTGTAAATACTGCCCGGGCGCTTCCCTATTACGTAGAAATGCTTACGTAAAGATATCGAGGAGCAGCCCTTTGATCTCTCCGATCTTATTCAGAATCGCCAGATTATCCTGCTCTTCCTTTACAAGCTCCTGTGCCAGTTCATCGAGATTCTGATCAATTAAGCGGATGATCCCATACACCCTGTGCCGCCCTTTTCTATCCAGAAAATTTTCTCTGGAAAAGGCATGGGAACGGTTGACTATCTCATTCATAAAATCCTTGATCAGCGCCCGGTAACGCTTCATATCCTTAATGTCCCGATGCTTTGCAAGCTTATCGCCCTGCTGCGTAATTTCTTCCAGCATACTTGTAAGCGCATTCTGCAGATCCTGTTCCGCAATCCTGCTGACAAGGGTGAATTTAAAATTACCATCCGTCTCCTGTGGCGCCTGCGTCTGTTCAACCGGCATCGCCTGCTGCATTTGATTTACTTTGATGTCCACTCTCGTCACCCCTTGCCTGATACATCTATCTGTTCATTGTCTGCTGTATTTACAAAGGCCTTTTCACGGCTGCAGATTTTCCCGCAGATATGCCACAATCTCTTTCAGGCATCTGCCCAACTCATCATTGTAAAAAGTCTTTTTGATTCCCGCCAACTGCATTTTTTCTTCCGAAAAGTCTTGTTCATCCGCCAGAAATCGCCTGCACATTTCTTCATATTTCGGATGATCCTGCGCTTTCTCACGATCTAAAGCTCTTTGCAGACGTACTCCGTCATCCAGTTCAATCATAACCGGGATTACCTTGTCCACACCATAGAATTTCTGTATCTGCGAATAAGCTTCCAGCGTTCCGATCAGAATATAGGAATCCTCTTCAAGTCTGATGGCTTCATCTGCCACCGTAAAATACCGCCAGATACCAAAGCAGGTATTATAGGCTCTGGCTTCCATAATACTTCCCTGCTTAAGAAGCTTCTGATACCCTGCCTCATCCGTGTAATGATACTCCACACCCTCCTGTTCCCCGGCCCGGATAGGCCTGGTGGTATATGGCACAATGGTTTTTAATTGTATCTTCTTTTGTTCCAAGAGCTTTTTATAAATTGTATCTTTTCCTGATGAACTCTTACCCATCAGGCAAACTATCTTACCCATAACCGATCCTTTTTCACACTCTCATCCATTCCGAATCGTTTACGCAAAGAAAGCGTGAATGAAATTTATTTCCCATTTAATAATGCCATACTTTGATAGGAATTTCAAATTTTTCTATCCGAAATGACTGAAATAGTGCCCTCATCCGTGATTCCGTGTACTTGTAAACCCATTTCAAGACTATTCTGTATTTCCTGCAGCATTTCTTCACTCATCACCTCTCCGGGCACTAACAGCGGTATCCCCGGCGGATATAAATGAATAAAATCAGAAAGGACGCGGCCCGCCGATTCATTGAGCGGTATTTGCTCTGACATACTATCAAAAGCCGCCGCAGGTCTCATTTGCACTTCCGGCTCCAATTGTATGCTCTTTCCTCTCTTCTTCGGTCTTGGTAAGACTTCCTCTTCTATCCTATCATCTATCCGTAAGATTGCGTCAGCCAATCTCTGCCAGCCCTCTTCACTATCCATAATAGTCATCATCGCAAGCACATAACTGCCCGCCGCCATTTCCATCTGCAAATGGTACTCGTCCCGCAATATATCATATAGCTGCTGTCCGGTCATAGATGTACCTTTCACGGAAATCACTAATTTCCCGATATCCCATCCCACAAGGGCATATTTTCCATATTGACGTTCTTTATATGACACATCTGTCATTTTTCCGACGCGAATATGCTGACAGGCACTTACCCTTTGGACAAAGCCGGCATACTGCTGCTGATAAAAAGAAAACCGTTCCTCTCCAAATCTTTCCATATAACGAATACAGGAATCCATGCTTGCCATCATTACATAAGACGGACTGCTGGTCTGCAGCATTGCCAGATACTTATGCAGCTTCTTGCGGTCAACACGTTCTCCGTTTACATGCAGCAATGCCGTCTGTGTCATCGCCGGTAAAGTCTTGTGAAGACTGTGAATAACCAGATCCGCGCCTCCCGCGACGGCCCCCTCTTTCAGATGAGAGCCATGAGCTTCATCCACAATTAAAATCTTATCTCTTTCATGCACAGCCTGTGCAATAGCTTTCACATCAGACAGAATTCCCTCATAAGTGGGCGATGTAATGACCACCGCTTTGCTGTTGGGATAACAATCTAATAATCTGTTGATTTCCTGTACATCTACCCCATCATAGATATCATACTCTTCTATCATTCGAGGATAATAGTAATGCAAAGTCAACCCCTGCATAATCGCCGCATGATACACTGACCTGTGACAGTTACGTGCAACCAGTATTTCATCTCCCCGTCCGGTCACTGCCATGACAGATGCCAGTACACCGCAAGTACTGCCATTTACCAGATAATGAGTCTCCTCTGAGCCATATAGCCGTCCGGCTCTTTCCTGCGCTTCTTTTATCAGACCCTCCGCATGATGCAGATTATCAAACCCGTCAATCTCCGTAATATCAAACCGATAGTATTGCGCCATCTCACCCGCCTGAGGACTGCGTTTATGACCGGGCATATGATAAGGGTAAAAGTCTGTTTCTGCATACTCTGTTAAAGTCTGATATAGTCCCTTATCGCATACCTGTTCCGATTCTTTGCTATGAAATTGATTTGTGTCCTGCTTCTGACCGTACAATGTGATTCTTTTCCATTCTCTCTTACTAAACTAATATGCCCGATGCAAGCTGACATACTCAATATCATATCCAAATCTTACATCGCTTGTTTGCCATGTCCTTTTCGAAGCCCGATAGTCTCTCTCAGGGAACAGTACTTATCCGCAGCCGTAACCACCCAAGCCTCACCGCAGGCAGGCGGGACAATCGTAAGCGGCCACATATGTTTCCTGATAATTTCGCGCTGTCTGTCCGACAGCTTGTATTCCTTCTCCGCATTTTCAAGCGCCGTCGCCGGATGATGGAACCCATGCAGCCTTTTCCTCTGTGACAGGTATTCCTTGTCATGCCAATCATATAAGAAATAGTCATGCAAAAGAGCTCCCCGCACCAAATCATGTTTATTACAATGAAGCCCCAGTTTCTTATTGATCAGCAGGCTATACCGCGCCACATCCATGCAATGATTGTGCACCGTCATTGTGCCATGCTGGATATGCCCTTTCGTGCGTTTAAAATTCTGGGAATCTATAATATCAGACCCATGCTCTTTTAACAACGCCTGAAGCCTTTTATGCTGCTCGTATAATTTTGCAATCCGCTCATTGCGCTTCTGTCTGCGCTTTTCCCTATAGCTTTGAAGAACTCCCATAATACCCTTGTCTCTTTCATTTCAGAATAACCGGATTTTTATTCTTTTGCTGCTGTTCCATTCTATCGCCGACTTCCTTTATCCTTCAATTAAATCATGCAGCGCTTTCGCCCGATGCGCCCATGTATGCGCTTCTTCTGCCATAGCATATCCCTGATCTGCAATCTCCTGCATCCGTACCGGATTCGCCAAAAGTCCTGCTGCGATTTCCGGCAGCTTGTCCATCCGGGATAAAGAATAAATGCTGCTGTCCACTCCGTCGTGCAAAATGCTGTCCAGATATACACTGCTGTCTGTCAGACATACCGCACCATTAAGCATTGTATTAAAGATTCTGTCATGAGCGCCGTCCTTAAACCACGGCATTACATTCAAAGAAATCTTTGTCTGGCATAATTTCTTAAGGCACCCGACGGAATCCAGATTGTTCATCAAAATCAGATTTTCCTCTCTCTTACAGGGCAGTAAATCCCATCCATCACCGAACACATGAACTTTGATTCCTGCATCTGCCAGCTCCTGTACCGCTCTTCCTCTGAACGTATAGCGGACATACAAGTCGATAAAAGTAAGCGCCGCCATGGTTTTCTTCAATTCTTCCTCCGGCACCTCACCCAGTTCATCCTTCAAATGAGATTCCGCCACTTCTTCCACCGTTTTCCATGGATTGGCTAACAAGTCATCGATCATGCCGTAATAAAACGCTGTGTATTCGTCATCAATTCTCGTAATATATTTCTCAAAAGTTTTTGGGACACAATAATTGCCTACCATAGTCACATCGTACTTGCGGTATTCTATAGGCACATTGGACTTGTTAGGATACAGCTTCGTACCCGCCAACGGCAGAAACGGACCGTTCTCTATCTCCGGAAAAAACCTGCGCATATATTTTTCATGATTTCTGTCAATGCTCAGATGATGATAGCCCTTCGGCACCTTTTCCAAAAAATGATGATAATACATCGGATGATCCACTACAATATTATAATTGGGGATTTCCAGCGCGTCCCACATCGACCTGCCGTTTTCATCTAAGAAATAATCCTCTCCGCTCATGCCGTGAAAATTAAAATTGACAAGCACCGTATTCCCTTTTTCAAAAAAAGTATGAAAAAATTTCTCTGTACTGGCCCATGGCTTACCTAAATCAAACACAAACACTTCATGTCCCAGGTCTTTCATCGCCTTAGCGATCTGGATGGAAAAGTAGCCCTGTGTCTCTATATCACCCTCAAAAAACATGATCTTTTTCATAATGTATAACCATGTGCCTTTCTTAACATTCAAGTTCCCATACTAAATTCTTTTAATTCTGTCCGTGATTTATCTTTCCTGTTTGTTCATAATTTTTTAAACCTGATAAGTTTTACTGCAAAAATGAGCTTTCAGCCTATTTTTCAATCTGATTTCCCGCCTTATCCCGATAGAGGAAGGCAGTGATAATAAAACTTGCCGCAAACGATACCACGCCCACGATAATTGCTTTAAACAAATTATTCGGTTCTTCTGCACTGTAGAACATCAGTATAGAAGGAATACTCGGAAAAGTATAAATAAAACAGTGCACTGTAATAACACCCTGCACAATACCTGCAATCATACAGCCTAAGATATTTCCGATTGCAGGAGTCTTCTCTTTAAAACAGATGCCAAAGATAGACGGCTCCGCAATACCCGGAATCAAAGCCGTAACCATAGCGCTAAGCGACATGGATCTTAATTCCGGTTTCTTCGTCTTCACAAATACTCCCAAGTCACAGCCTGCCAAAGAAATATTGGAAATAAATAACGCTGCCATAATACCGTAGTCTACACCCGTCAGTCCTATCTGCGTAATTGCTAATGTCATGAAAATCCAGTGCATACCTGTAGACACTAACGCCAATGTCAACGCAGCAAACAGTCCCCAAGCCAGAATCGGCGCTTCTGTCTGCATAATATTCAATCCGTTTGCCAAAGCATTGCTGACCAGACTTACCACCGGCTCAATAACTAAAATTCCTAACAATGAAGTAATAAAAATCGCACAAACAGCTAAAAAGTATGGCTGCAAATTTTCTTTAATAATTTTTTTCAAAAAGCGTACAATGTATGACATACAATAAATCAGTAAAATAATTGGAATGACACTGTATGCGTAAGTGGCAGAAACCACCGGGATCCCAATAAATGTTACTTTCTCACCGCTCTCCATAAGCGCTGCAAAATCCGGCAGCAGCATGACACACACGCTTACAATCGCAATTAACGGATCTGTATCAAAATGTTTTGCCGCGGAATATGAAACCATTACCGGTAAAAAATAAAAAGGTGTCGTGGCAATCGCAGACATAATGGTCTGTGTTGTTCCCGTCAGAATATTCAGGGTGGTAAGAAGCAGCACAACCATTTTCAAAATACCGCCTGCCAAAAGGATAGGTATAATAGGTGCCATACATTCACTAATATGATCAAATACTGATGATAGAGATTTTTTTATTTTATCCACACCCTTACTCCTTAATCATTCCTGATAATTTATTTCTTACATTTCATTTAAGTCCATATTTATTTGTATTTCTTCAAACAGTGCTATTTTTTATATCGACAGCATCTTCTTTTTAGTTTATCTGCAACGATCTTTACGCTTATTAATAGTAGCACACTTTATCTTAAATTGGTATGCCTATCTACAATCAATGTAATTGTTTTGATCAGCTATCTGTTCCCATGACAAAACCCAGCCTGTTCAGGCTGGGTCCCGGTCTTTTTCCAAATACTGTTATGCTTTTTATGCTGCTATTCCGATATGTACACGTCCCTGCTCCGGATCGTGAACTTCGCGGCAACGCTGCCGCCGTAAAGCCCGGTTCCCGTCACGGTGACGGTTCCCTTGTTCTTTCCTGCCGCTATATTGGCCCCGTAAGTAAGGGTGTAGTCCCCGCTGCCGCCGTCCGCTTTGGGTGTAAGTTTTGTAAGTTTATAACTTCCCTCCTGGTCCGTCAGGGTTCCCTCATCGGTTGCTTTTGCATTCTTTGCCGCCTTGACGGCATTGGCATCTCCATAGTAAACGGCCACTTCCGGCGTCACCTGCGCCCCCGTATAGGTGGTTCCCTCTTCTTCCACAATGATGTAAAGGTTGGAGCCTGTCAGCTTCGTCCCGAATATTTCAAGGTATGCCGTTATGCTTCCCGTATAGCCGCTGCCACTTACTGCGGTAATGACTGCGCAGGGCTGCTTATCCTCCAAAGAAGCATCCTGCCCTGTGCCCTCTGCCAATGCTTCAAGGTATGCCTTAACTTCCGCCTGGCTGCAGTTTTGATATTCAACCGTATAATCTTTTTGGGCGCTCAGCGTCTTCCTGCCGTCCGTCACTTTGACCTTCGGCTGATACTGGTAATCATCCGCCTTCTTTGCGTCAAAGGCTGCAGCTGCTGCCGCTGCCTTCAGGCCGCCCTCTGCCTGCCTTTCTGCAAGGGATGCCTCTGAAACAGTAAACGTTATGTTCAACGTTCCCGCGTAGTTTCCTTTGCCCTTAATCTTCATGACGGGAGCCTTCCCTGCCGCCCCGGCTGCCTCGGTGGTCACCGCCGTGTTGTTGGCATAACTTACGGTGTAATCCGTTCCTGCCTTAAGCTCTGCGCCCGTTTCCCGGCTGCGCAGGGTAATCCGGTCTATGGGCTTCGCCCCTTCCCTTGTGTAGGGCACCGTGCCGGTATAGGACAGGTCGCTGCCCTGGCCCGTAATGGAAGAAGTTCCATCCGCCGCTGCCACAGTCACCGCATCGGCAAGCTGCGCCTGCGTGATCTTAAAGTTCTTGGTAAAGCTGCCGCTGTAGCCTGAATCGGGCTTCGCCGTAAAGGTCATCTTCGCCGTCCCTTTTTTCAGGTTGTTTGCATAGGTGACGGTATAATGCTTCCCATAGGCAAGGGCTGTGCCGTCTTTGGTTTTCAGGGTCACATTTTTGTTCTGGGTCAGCGCCTTCCCGGTGTAGGCCAGATCCTGAATGCCATCCACAGTGATGTTTTTCGTGTTGAACGCCGTGCCTGTGATCTTAAAGGCAACGCTCTTGCTTCCTGTATAATCCCCCGTTCCCGTAACCGTCATAGTGGCTGTGCCTGCTGCCTTATTGTCCGTGTAGCTTACCGTATAGTCCCTGCCATATACCAGATATTCCCTGCCGGACTTCACGGTATAGATGCCGTTGGCATTGGCTTCCGGTTCTTCGCTGACGGTTCCGCTGTAATCCACCTTATAGTATTTCTTGGTCTCTGCCCTGTAGTAGCCCGGCTGCAGGATGACCTCCCTGCCCTCATCATAGGGCCTTGTCTTTAAGTCCCTGCCCAGGGTAATGGATGCGTTCTTCATCAGATGGGTTTTGTCCGCCACACAGATGGTCTTTTCAATCGTTCCCGTATAGCTGCCCTTTCCCTCTATCGTCATGAGGAAAG
>CAZPSD010000027.1:0-21645 GCA_964589055.1 uncultured Bacteroides sp. | reverse complement strand
GAACCGTTTAATTTAATGATATCCACGGTCTGATGCTTCTTATTATAGAAGTAATCCTTGGCAATGTTAGGATATTTGCTCGCCACACGGATCATCTCATGATGCTGTAACAGTTCTCTTGCACTCTCCGGTCCGCAGACGCACATACGGCACTTACCATACCCTAAATCCAGCACTTCGTAGACGCGTCTGTTTTCTTCCATAATGGTATCCTTGCCGGCCACACCGATATCGGCGGCGCCGTATTCCACATAGGTCGGTACGTCCGGTCCTTTTGCAAGGAAAAACTTAAACTTTAACTCCTCATTAACAAAGATCAGCTTCCGGGAATCTTTATCTTTCATTTCTTCGCAGGTAATACCGATCTTCTCAAATAATTCCATCGTCTTATTAGCAAGACGTCCTTTTCCAAGGGCAAAGGTTAAATATCTATCGTCACTCATTGTTTTCACACCTTCGGTTTTCTATATTTACTGTTATGACAAAATCATCTGCATCGGCAGCATAACGGCTTATACATCCGATGAAAGCATAATTCTGTGCCGGACGTTCTGATCAGGGCTGCGGCAGCAGCTCCACATGTCTGCCCTGCGCGCGCATGATTTTAGCCTGTTTCAGCTGCTCCTTAAAATTATTTTCTGTATAATACAGCTTCTCACACTGTTCTATACCGGAGACCATGATCCCCTGACGATTCATGGCAGCCAGCAGATCGTCCACCACGATCATAAATCCTATCGCAGGTGCATCCTTACCGAAACGGCTTAACAGATTGTCGTAACGTCCGCCTTTCACAATGGCATCACCGACACCATACGTATATCCCTTGAAAATAATACCTGTATAATAATTATACTTACTGAGCATACCAAGGTCAAAGGAAACATATTTCTCCACGCCGTAATCACACAGTACCTGATAAACTTTTTCAAGGCGTTCCACGGCATCCTTAGACCGCCTGTTTGTTACGGCATCTTTGGCTTCCTTCAGAATATCAGCCGTTCCGAACAATTCGCTTACTTTCAGAAGCGCATCTTTATTTCTTCGGTTCACATGAATACTGTCTAAAAGTTCCTCCGCACCAAAATAATTCTTGCCGGAAATATATTCCCTCAATTCCAACTCCGTCTCTTCATCCAGTCCAACTTCCGTGCAGATTCCCTTGAAATATTCCAGATTGCCGATACTGATCTGAAAGTCAGACAATCCGGCGTGATACAACGCTTCAATTGTCATGGCGATCATCTCGGCATCCGCCTGCACGGAATTATCCCCGATCAGTTCCGCACCCATTTGGGTCACTTCTTTCAACTTGCCCTGCAAATTAGAAGTGTTCGTAAAGGTGTTGCCCTGATAGCAGAAACGAATCGGTAAATTTTCATCCATAAAATATTTCGCCGCACATCTGGCAATGGACGGTGTGAAATCCGGACGAAGCACAAGCGTATTTCCTTCCTTGTCAAAAAACTTATATAATTCTTTAGAAGGGGTGGTTCCCACTTCTTTTGAAAATACATCAAAAAACTCAAAAGTAGGCGTCTGGATATCGCGATAGCCGTATCCTCTGATCTTCTCCTGCAAAAGCCGTTCTACAACGGTCTTTTTCTCTTTCTCATCTCCATAAATATCTCTTACACCCTCCGGCGTATGTACTAATTTCTTACTCATGTTAAGCCATGCCTTTCCACAACCGTATATCCTATAGGTAAGTTCTTCCCTGCTATGCGGTTTGCAATCCTTTCCGGTTTGCGCTTTATCACTTTAAAGTGTTAATTCATTACTATGCTAATGCAATAAACTTTCTATACTATACCTAAATTTCTATTCTTTGTCAACCATATCGGATAAAATCAATTGTTACTATTATTTCTCAATCAGTCCTGTCATCCAGATCCTTCTGCAGCATATCCAGATAAGGAACAAGAACACCATGCTTCTTTGGCAGCACATATTCAGGATTCAACTCATCATACCGGAAGCTTTTGCGTCCCCCTTCTTTCGCCCGATCCCAGAAAAACCGCAGCATTTCATAGGGAAGATAATAGATAATATCTTTATGCGTGTAATAGATGAGGAAAAAGGCGATGCCTTTCTGTTTCTCAAACTGCCCCATAAACTCTACCTGATGCTCATGAATATTCTGTAAAGAAAAGGTATCAACCGCGCATTCCTTGGCATCAAAACAAACCGGGAGCCCCTGTACAGCCCCAATATAATCAACAGTGCTCTTCTGATCAAAATATGCCAAAGTAATGTGCTTACTCTGTTTATCAATGGTAATTGGTGTAATGGGAGTAGGCACTTTCTGGATCAGTGCAAGACCGTTTTCTAAATATTTTTCATTTGTTCTGTTGATCAGATCCTCGAAAGTAGAGCCGCGAAGCCCTCGTGAACTCCATGTTGCCATGATTCATTTTCCTTCTTATCACAAATAATAAATAATAAACTGTGTTCCGTTAGTTGCTATTTCAATGTTCCGCTTTCGGTTTCCGCACAGGCCTTCCGGTTTATTTGGCAGAATATCTCAGGCAGTTCAGCATAAAAAGTTCTCTCACTGATATCTTCAAAAGGACTCTCAAGTCTTGGAAAAACGACTTTATAAGCATGCAATAACTGCGACTTCACATGATACACTTTCTGATAATGGTCATTCCATGCTTTGTTTCCGTATTTATAATCCCCTAATAACGGATGCCCGATGCTTGCCAGATGCGCCCTGATCTGATGCGGCTTTCCGGTCAGCAGTTCCACCTCCAGAAGCGTCTTATCCGGATCATTCCAAAGAGGTTTATAATAAGTCTTAATATAAGCTTCCTTCAGATTAGTTTCCTTCAAATCATTTGCCCTTTCGTCCGCACTTCTTGTTTGACCGTATTGATCAATATTATATCGGCTCATTTGGTTATTTTTATAAAACTGCTTCACAGGTCTTACAGTTACTTTATTACGTTTTTCATCCTTCACCAAATACCCTTCAATCAACTGTTCTTCTTTGATTTCTCCCTTCACATAGAGCTGATAATATTTGTGAAGGGTCCGGTTCTGTAATAATTCGCCGAGAAGCTGTGCGCCTTTTAAGGATTTGGCACACAGTACGATCCCGCTTGTATTGCGGTCCAGACGATTGCAGACAGAAGGTTTGAAGGTATTGATTTTCTCCTCTTTCATAAAACCGCTTTGTAAAAGATAGCCAATCAGCCATTCATTTAAGGACAAATCCGCACGATCAGCTTTCTGCGACAGCACACCCGCCGGTTTATCCGCTAATAAGATATGGTCATTTTCAAAAATAATGCTAACGGAAGAATATTCCTGATAGGCTTTATAATACTCCTCATAAGAATTGTGTTGTTTTCCTGTGACACCTTTTCCCATAAATTTATCCAGTGTCTCTTCGGCAAAGAAAACCTCCACGCTGTCTCCCGCTTCAAGCCTTTCACTGCCATCGGCTTTTCTGCCGTTTAAGGTAATATTCTTTTTGCGCAGCATTTTATAGATGAAGCCTGTGCCTGCCTCCGGAAGCAGTTTATGCAGATATTTGTCATAACGCTGCCCCGCTTCTTTATCCGTGATTTGTTTCTGATACATTTCTTATCTTTCTTTCCGTTATATTATCAAGCAATTCTTTACAATGATATTGAATACAGCAAATTGATAATACTATCGCGTTTCTTATGCTGCTCAGTCTCCAGCTTTTCGAGCTGACTCAATCGGTCAACATATTTTTCCGTATTTGAAAAGATTTTAACCGTAATATTTTTGATTCCTTCCTGAGTAAGCATTTGTTCTAAATGCTTTTCTGCTTCATTTGTATCACAGTTAAGATTCTCTGTGATACCGCACAGTATATTGCCCTTCAACGCCATATGGCTGATGGGAAAGTTCTTCTGGTAGGACGTAAAATACAGGTCATAGAAGGTCGTCAACTCCTTATCATAACAACAGATCTTATTTTTCAATCCTTCACTGCATCCTTTAGCGCGCAAAAAAATGATCATATTTACGGCGCTCTTGCAGGAGGGGAGCGCACCGAGTACCGCTACGATGGTGAGAAGATTTTTATTGCTGCCGGTGGTCACATATCCCATGACATATATCCCGATGCAGGTCACAAAATATACTAAAGTTCTTAGGGCTGTGACAGCCTTTCTGTTTTCTATGTAACCATATGCACCTTTTGGCAGGATCAGTTTTCTCATAATGTTCTCAATTCCTTTATTCTACTACTGTTTTATTCTTCACGCAATTTACATACATCAATCCACTCTGTGTATCCGGAATACCTCTCCAGTTCAGGAATGGTAAGCTCGATTGCACTGTTGCCGCTGCCGCATGCCGGGAATACTGTGGTAAAACGCTTCAAGGATTCATCAAGATACACGGTCACTCCCTCTTTGATTCCAAAAGGGCATACACCGCCGATGGCATGTCCGATCAGCTCCTCCACTTCGTCCGGAGCGAGCATTTTGGCTTTCTTAGCAAATTTCGCCTTATACTTGGCATTATCTATCTTTACATCACCCGCGCAAATGATTAAAATGGGCTGATCCGCCGCCATAAAGGACATTGACTTGGCGATGCGCGCCGGTTCGCATCCAAGCGCCCGCGCTGCCAGTTCTACCGTTGCGCTGGATTCTTCCAGTTCAATGATTCTTTCTTCCATGCCGTATTGCTTGAAATACGTTTTTACTCGTTCGATAGACATTTTCATAACCTCCTGTAATTACTATAACAATGTATTTACATTACCATCTGCATCACATTCTGTACGCTTTGTGTCGCCAGATATAATGCTTTCATAGGCAGTCCGCAGACGGACACTGTCTTTTTTTTCTTACAGTCCTCTATGGCTTTAACCACAACGCACTCCGTCTTCGCCATCGTCAGTTTTTTAAGTCCCCTGATCTTTGATACATCCCCATAGGCATGCTCCAGAAACGGAGTATTGACCGGTCCCGGACAGACTGCGGTCACGCTGATGCCGGTTCCTTTTAATTCCGCCGAAAGCGCTCTGCTTAAAGAATAGACATATGCTTTGGAAGCCGCATAGACCGCAAAAGCCGCCTGCGGCACAAAGGCTGCTCCCGAGGCAAATTGAATGATTTTGCTTCCCTTATGCATATAGGGCAGACAAAGCTTCGTCATCTGCGTCAGCGCCACAATATTCAAATTAACCATGTCCGATATTTCCTGTTCGCTTTGTTTCCGGAATATTCCATGACTGCCTACTCCCGCACAATTTACCAATATGGTAATCTTGGGATTTTGAATTGCCAGAACTTCCGCAAATTGTCTCATTTCCTTCTGATCGGTGATATCAATGGCAACAGTCCGGGTCTTACTGCACATGGTTTCCGCCAATTCCTCCAGCGGCTCTTTTCTGCGGGCTAACAGCCAGATTTCATCTGTCTTGCCAAGCTTTGTGTCTAACTGTCTGGCAAATTCCCGTCCCATGCCGGAAGAAGCGCCTGTAATAATTGCAATGTTCATACTGTTTTCTCATCTCCGTTTCAATCATCCTGTACCTGTAACCTAATTACATTTTTGGCATACCGGTAAAAATCCCATCTTCTGCTATTAACTCCCTAAACTCGTATGTATAATAATCTGCCAGCCTGTGTTTTTCTTCATCCTGACACTCAGAATTCTTATCATAAACCGCGCATACTTTCATACCGGCAGCTTTTCCTGCCTTAATGCCGTCCACAATATCTTCAAATACAAGACATTCTTCCGGCTTTACACCCAGCTTCTCTGCCACGGCAAGATATACATCCGGCGCCGGCTTGCCTTTTGGTACCTCGCACCCCGTAACGATACAACTGATATATTGTTCTAATCGGTGTACGGATACGATATTATCCACTAATTCTCTGGAATTGCTGGTTGCGATTCCCATTTGAATCCCATTGGCTTTGCAATATTCCAATATTTCCGAAGCGCCTTTCTTGACAGGCACCTCATAGGTATATTTATCCCACGCCATACGGTTCCAGTCATCTTTGATTTGCTGCAAGGTATCAGGAATCTGAAATCTCTCTTTAAAATAAACGGCGGTTTCGCTAAAGCTCCTGCCACCGATTTCCTCCTGCAGCGTATTCGGTATGGCAATACCGAATTTACCGAGATATTCTATATCTATCGCCTGCCACATCCACATAGAGTCAACCAGGGAACCATCTAAATCGAATATGATTGCTTTGATCATCTTATTACCCATACCTTCCTTTTGCTGTCTCATCTCAGGGCTTCCACTTCCCTTTCTTCCAATCTTCGATAAGCGCCTTTATCCAAACTGTTATCTAACGTCAGATTTCCCATACGGATTCTTTTCAAATACACTACTTCATTATCCACCGCTTTAAGCATTCTCTTCACCTGATGGAATTTTCCTTCTGTGATGGTCAGACTGATTCTCGGTTTCTCCTCGCCGGATAGTATTTGAACCTTGGCAGGTTTGGTCAGCTTCTTCTCCCCGATATCGACACCCTGTTCCAGCTTCTCGATCTGCTCCGCCGTCAATGCATGTGCCAGATGGCACTCATACTCTTTCTCCACATGCTTCTTAGGAGATAACAAAGCGTGTGCCAATTCTCCGTCATTTGTAATGATAAGCAGCCCTTCCGTATTTTTATCCAGCCGTCCCACCGGGAATAAATCCTTTCTTTTTTCCCCGGCAAGCAGGTCAACAACCGTCTGTTCCCGATTATCCTCTGTGGCAGACACCACACCGGAGGGTTTGTTAAGCATGTAGTAAACATATTTTTCATAAATACAGAGCTGCCCCTGATAGCAAACCGCATCAACATCCGCAACCGCATATTCAGGTTTCGTTATCGTGACTCCGTTTACCGTGACCAGACCTGCTTTGATATCCTTTTTGATCCCGCTTCGGGTTCCTTTATTCATATCACATAAGAATTTGTCTAAACGCATCTGTATCTGTATTCCTTCTGTTACGTAACCGTATCAAATTCTTTATCCCTTTTGCTACTATTACACATTATTTGTGAATATATATAATAGAACACCAATCCGACCGCCTCCGGCGGTCGCGGCTGCCCGGGACGGAGGGTAACATGAAATCATTTCTTAAATGGATCGACGCAATCTATCAAATTGCATTTACTGCACTGGCGCTTTATCTTATTTTTCTATTACTGCGCTATCCGGCACTCTCTTTAGAATATGCGTCCACCGGACTGATGCTATGGTTCCGAAAAATGATTCCGACACTGCTTCCTTTTATGATTTTGTCCGGTATCATGATCCGTATGAACCTGACGGAGAAATTTGTCAGCTTCATACACCCTGTTCTGCATCGAATCTATGGCACTTCGTCCAACGGCTCCTATACGATTCTGATGGGATTGCTGTGCGGCTTTCCCATGGGTGCACGTATTATCGGCGAACTATACCAGGCAGGTAAATTAAGCCGCGAAGAAAGCTCCTGTCTGCTTTCCTTTTGCAATAATATCGGACCGATTTATTTCTTAAGCTTCGTCGTTCCGACGCTTGCCATAGATAAGCCGCTGGTTCCGCTTCTTATCATGTACGGGATTCCGCTGCTTTACGGTATTGTTGTCATGCGGATTTTCCCCTTACTCAGAATAACTTCCTTTCAGGCTGCATCGGCGCACGTTACCTCTCTGTCACAAGGCACACCGGCGCATGGCACTGCGAGAATTCCGCTCTTAGCTGCTGTCGACAGCTCTGTTATTTCCGGCTTGACCGGCATCGCCAAGCTGGGCGGCTATATGGTCTTTTTTAATCTGCTAAATATTGCGTTTATACCGTTCCATAACTTAAGTCCGGCTTTTCTATGTTTTTATAACTGCATACTGGAAATCACAAGTGGAATTGACCAGGGTAGTCATTATCTTTTCTATACCATATTGATTCTGCTTCCCTTCGGCGGTTTTTCCTGTATTGCGCAAACCTACAGTATGATTCAGCACACGGATTTATCTATTCGCTCTTACCTTTTCCATAAGGTCATACAGACAGCAATCACGGCATTTTGTTATCTGTTATACAGCCGTTTTTTATTGTTATGAGGTCAATATGACTCTTTTTTGGTGCATTTTCTTCTCATAAGGTCAATATTTCCTTCTTCTGCGCCTTTTCTTCCTGCTGCGCAAAATGACCGTCATAGAGAACACCATACCGAGAACCAGCAGCGCACATACACCGCACACAGTCAGAAAATAGCTGAAAGACATATCACCCCGCGCTGTTTCTTCCGGCACCGGATCATCATAAGTGATTTCAACATAATCCTTCTGTTCTTCTGCCATCGCAGCACTCTCCAGCGCTTCCTGCTCCGCCATTTCTGCCGCAAGTTCTTCCGCAGTCTTATAATCCATGGAAGGAAGAGAAACCATATTGCTGGTCTTATACAGATCATATCCATTATAGCCGTTTACTACGATCTGCGGCACAATATGCGGCGGCACCTGCATCGTAAAGGTAATCGTATCCTGTGACTTGTCTCCCCATTTCTGTAATTCGGAAAAAGTCTCTCCGTTATCATAGCTGTAAGTATAGTATAACATTCCGCTGTCATAATCCATAGCGGATATTTGTACCGTTACCTCACCGGTCTCCATGTTCTGGTCTAACACTTCAATCATACATACATCGGTTTCCGTAGTATCAGGCTTTACCACGCTTGCGGGTATCGGCACTTCTACATTTCGGTAACCACTGTAATCCACACCCAGCTCCTCCGATCGCAGATTAAAATATTTCGCCACTGCCGCAGCGTCCAGTCTGCCAAAAGTTTTTAGCTTTTCATCATAATCATAAAAGGGTTTATCATTCTCCTGATCCAGATGACAGTGTTCAATCAAAACACAGGGAATATTCCGCTCCGTAGCTGTTCTGATGATGCCGTAATAATCAGTGCCCTTCTGATTAAGTCTTGTCTTGATCCCACGGGAATACAGCCCAAGCTCCTGCAATAAATCCATTTCCACGCTGGCGAAGCCGTATCCCTTGCTATACTCTTCGCCGAATGCCGATATCCAGCATTCCGCACCAAAAAGAGTATGATACTCCGACATATTAAAATGCAGGCAGAACAGGAAATCCGCATTGACGCTTTTAGCAAACTCACTGCGCTCTTCTAAACTGATGTCTGTTTCCACATCACCGTATCTTGTCATATAGACCTGAATGCCTTCATATTTCTCCAGTTCTTCTTTCATGGCATTTGCCACGATCATTGTCATTTCTTTCTCTACGTAGTTCTCATATTCCGCACCGAGGTTCTCTCCGCCGTGTCCCGGATCAATGACCACGATAACCGGCTCTTCATCTGCCTGTACTTCCATATGAGCTTCATACCATGCAAAGCCGGCAAACAGCATTGTCATCAGAAGTATTGATACTGTTTTATATAGTTGCTGTCTTATTCGTCTCAAACTAACCATCCATTCCAAATCTGTTTAGCATGGGCTTGCGCATCCTTTTGCTTTTTCCGCTTTCCCAAAACCATATTTTGGTATATAGCGTAAGAATAAGCCGGCTTCTTAAGGAAACCGGCTCATAATATTTACTATTTGATTTCAGCCAACATTTTCGCTATGTAGGAAAACATCCGATCCCTTTACATCAGATCCAGTTCCGCCGGCTCTCCGTCGCCTTCTGCTTCCTTTAACATCTGCTCCACTTCCACGGGACGCAGCTCCGCACGGTTCGCCTTAACAGTCTCATTATAGCTGTTGATCGTGTTATAGAAACTTTCATAATGCTCTGTTGTGGCTGCAAGCGTTGCAGTCATGGCATTCTCTAAGTTAGAAAGCATATCGTCCAAATACTGCATGGCAGAAGTTCTTACTCCGTTTGCCTCTATTGTGGCATTATTCAGAATCTCCTGCGCCTGCATGGTCGCCATTCTGACCACTTCATTCGCCTGTGCATAAGCCTGCTGCATAATCTCATGCTCGTTGATCAGCTCCGTCGTCTGTACCGTTGCATCCTTGATCAATGCTTCCGCCTTCGCTCTTGCGTCATTCAAAATCGCTTCTTTATTTGTAATAATCTTCTGATAACGTTTAATCTCATCAGGCGTTTTCATCCGAAGTTCTCTGAGAAGTTCATCTATTTCTTCTTTATTTACGATAATATTCGTTTTGGATAGAGGCTGGTACTTGCAGCCATCAATGTAATCTTCGATTTCATCGATCAGTTGTTCAATTCTACTGCTCATTATAACTCCTATCTGTTGAATCCATATTTTTTATATATCATATCAGCGACAAATTCCGGTACACATGCTGAAATATCACCGTTAAAGCTGGCGATTTCCCTTACCGTCGAGGAACTTAAATATGCATATTCCAGACTTGTCGTAAGAAACATGGTATCCAAATTCCCGCCCGAAAATTTCCGGTTTGTCTGTGCAATCTGCAGTTCATATTCAAAATCCGTAATAGCACGAAGCCCTCTGATTGCCACATGAACATTCTTTTCTCCGGCATAATCAATTAAAAGTCCGCTAAAAGAATCTATCGTCACATTTGGCAGATCCTTCGTCGCTTCTTCTAACATCTTAACACGTTCTTCCACAGAAAACAATGGAGTCTTTGTTTTATTATTCAACACACTTACCGTTAATTCATCAAAAATCTCTGCGGCACGTCTGATGATATCCAAATGCCCATAGGTTACAGGATCAAAACTGCCAGGATAAATTGCTGCTTTCATAGGACTCCCTCATTCGCTTTATCTTATAACTATTTCTATATAATAAATCACTTTTGCAAAAATGTCTTTAGTTATTTCAAAATTTTTTATAAAAATTATAATTTCCGGCAGAAAATATGTTTGTTTGTCTTATAACATTTTTCTTTCTTTAAATAATATCCCATAGCTTCCAGATAAGAAAAGTCGGTATTCAGGGAAGCCTCAATCACAATAAGCGTATCTTCGGTCACATAAGGCATTGCCTTAAGAAGCTGCAACACCTGCTTCTCATATTCCTGACCATAGGGCGGATCCATAAAGATCACATCAACCTCTTTTTCATGAATACTTCCAAGCGCACTCAATACATCCTGTTTCATGATGGTTGCCTGTTCCATGAAATGTGTAAAATTCAAATTATCCGTAATGCACGAAAGGGCTTTTTTTTGATTTTCCAAAAAATAAGCATGTTTTGCGCCCCGGCTGATCGCTTCAATTCCGATACCGCCGCTTCCGCTGAACAGATCCACAAAAACCGCATCCGGTAAATATGGCATAAGCATGTTAAACAGCGTCTCTTTGATCCTGTCCGTTGTGGGTCTTGTATCCATTCCCTCCGGTGTTTTTAACGGTAAACTTCTCGCTTTACCAGCTATGACTCTCATACTCTGACCTTAACTCCCTTGCCATCGCGTTTTCCTAACTTGATCTTATTCAGTTCCAGTGCTTTACTGCCATATTGAACCGACTGTTCCACCGCATTTTGGGTAAAATATACAGTCTCCACTTCATCCTTTGCGCCCAGCTTCATGCCCCGAACACCGATGGCGCCTTTCTTCTTCTCCGGAATTTCTTCTATGACAAACCGCAGGAAGTATCCTTCTTTGGACTGCAGTACAATATTGCGCTGCTCCTTATAAGCCGCCACACTGATCACTTCATCGCCCTCCTGCAGCTTGGTAGCAGCCACGGTACGCTTCGCCACATCAAACTCACCGCCGTCAACGATTTTGACCATTGCCTGTTTCGTCGTGAAAATCACACGGTACAGATTTAGTTCACTCTGACTTGCCGCATAGACAATCCCCTCCTTGGCAGAATCATAATTACTGATATTATCTACCGGTATGCCCTTGTCGCGGAATTTACCAAACGGCAGATCCATTACTTTAAACGTATGGAGTTGTCCGGTATTGGTAAAAAGACACACTTTACCCGTATTCTTGCACACAAAAGCATATTTATTCTCCATGTCTGCTGCTTCCTTGTTTCTTTCATAAGCTGCCACGTCCACTGTCTTGGCATAGCCGAAACGGTCCATCAGGAATACGATATCCATCTCTTCCATTTTCTTCTCCACATAGACAGCCTCGCTTGCCTTGGTGATCTGTGTTCTTCTGGCACGTTTATACTGCTCTTTGATCTCATCGAGATCGTTGATAATCACCTGCACCATGGAATCACGTCTTGCCAGAATATCCTCATAGCGGTAAATATTCGCCATCGTTTCCTCATGTTCATTGATCAGCGCTTCAATCTCTAAACCGATCAGTTTATACAGACGCATATCCAGGATCGCATTAGCCTGTTTTTCGGAAAACATCAGTTGTGCCGCCATGATCTTGGATTCTTTGGACTTGAATTTAATGCCGTCCACTTTACCCTCGACCAGACATGCTTTTGCCATAGCACGGTCTTTGGAGCCGCGCAGGATTTCAATGATCAGATCGATGACATTGCATGCTTTAATCAAGCCTTCCTGAATCTCTTTGCGTTCCAGTTCCTTCGCCAGCAGATTCTTATACTTTCTCGTGGCTACTTCGAACTGGAAGTTTACATTCTCCCTGATGATCTGCTTTAATCCCATAGTCTCAGGCCTGCCATCGGAAATCGCCAGCATATTGACACCAAAAGTATCTTCCAGCCGGGTCTTCTTATAAAGCATATTTTTAAAATTTTCAACATCCGCATCCTTGCGAAGTTCGATCACGATCCGGATGCCTTCTTTAGAAGACTGGTTCGTGATATCCACGATATCCTGTGTCTTCTTTGTCTCTGCAAGGGATGCCACATCCATCAGAAATTTGCTGATATTGGCACCGATCATCGTATACGGGATTTCCGTGATAACCAGATTGGTTCTGCCGCCTTTCGCCTTTTCAATCTCCACTTTGCCGCGGATCTTGATCTTGCCGGTTCCGGTTTCATAGATTTCCAGCAGCTCGTCCTCATTGATGACGATGCCGCCTGTGGGGAAATCCGGTCCTTTCACATAACGCATCAGTTCCCTTGTAGTAATATTCTCGTCTAACATATATGCCTTGGTGGCATCGATCACTTCCGCCAGATTGTGAGGGGGGATATTCGTTGCCATACCGACTGCAATACCCTCGGAACCGTTGACCAGCAGATTCGGAATCTTAACGGGAAGCACCGTAGGCTCCTTCTCTGTCTCATCGAAGTTCGGCATGAAATCTACCACATCTTTATCCAAATCCGCAAGAAAAGCTTCCTGCGTGATCTTCTGAAGCCTTGCCTCCGTATAACGCATGGCGGCGGCGCCGTCGCCTTCGATATTACCGAAGTTACCGTGTCCGTCAACTAGCGGCAGCCCTTTCTTAAAATCCTGCGCCATTACTACCAGCGCTTCATAGATCGAGCTGTCACCGTGGGGATGATATTTACCCATCGTATCACCTACAATACGGGCGGATTTACGGTATGGTCTGTCATAGCGTATTCCCAGCTCATACATATCATACAGTGTTCTTCTCTGTACCGGTTTGAGCCCGTCCCTTACATCCGGCAGGGCACGGGCTATAATGACGCTCATGGCGTAATCGATATAAGATTTCTGCATCACCTCGGAGTATTCCGTTTTGATTATTCTGTCGTTCGTCCTTGACATGATTCTTTTACTATCCTTTTCCTAATTCTCTAAACATCCAGTTCCGCATCCTGCGCGTGATTATATATAAATTCTTTTCTCGGCGGAACCTCGGTTCCCATAAGCATTTCCGTTACTTCGGAAGCCATGCGCGCATCCTCAATTTCAACCTGCTTCATCATCCTCGTCTCCGGATCCAGTGTGGTTTCCCACAACTGCTGGGCATCCATCTCCCCCAGACCTTTATAACGCTGCAAGGTAAACGGTCCTTTGTGTCTCTTACGGTATTTCTCTAATGCCTTGTCGTCATAGAGATATTCCTCTTCTCCTTTAGCAGGCATTGCCTTATAAAGCGGCGGCATTGCTATGTATACATGTCCCTCATAAATCAGCTCCGGCATAAAGCGATAGAACAGCGTTAAAAGCAATGTGGAAATATGGGCGCCGTCCACATCGGCATCCGCCATAATAATAATTTTGTCATAGCGCAGCTTGCTGATATCGAAATCATTGCCGTATCCTTCTGAAAATCCGCACCCAAAGGCATTGATCATGGTTTTGATCTCCGCGTTGGCGAGAATCTTATCAATGCTCGCCTTCTCCACATTCAGTATCTTTCCGCGGATCGGCAGGATCGCCTGATACATGCGGTTACGGGCTGTTTTGGCACTGCCTCCCGCCGAATCGCCCTCGACAATAAAGATTTCGCATTTCGAGGCATCTTTCGATTCACAGTTTGCCAGTTTACCGTTGGAATCAAAGGAGAATTTCTGTTTGGTCAGCAGATTTGTCTTTGCTTTCTCCTCTGTTTTACGGATCTTCGCTGCTTTTTCCGCACAACCGATGATGTTCTTTAAGGTTTCCAGATTCCTGTCGAAATACCGGACGATTTCATCACCCGTTATCTTGCTGACAGCCTTAGCGGCATCCTGATTATCCAATTTCGTCTTGGTCTGCCCTTCAAACCTGGGATCAGGATGTTTAATGGACACCACCGCGGTCATACCGTTACGCACATCCGCACCGGTAAAGTTCACATCTTTTTCTTTCAGGATGTTTAATTCTCTGGCGTATGTATTGATCACATTGGTGAACATAGTCTTAAAACCGGTCAGATGCATACCGCCCTCTGCGTTGTAGATATTATTACAAAAGCCGAGAACATTCTCATGGAACTCATTCACATACTGAAATGCCACCTCAACGGTAATACCTTCATTTTCGCCGTGAAAATAAATGACATCGTGGATCGCTTCCTTAGATTTGTTCATATCCTTGATAAAGCCCACAATACCCTCCGTCTCATGGTATTCGATATGCTCCGGTTCTTCTTTTCTCTTATCTTCATAAATAATGGTCAGATTCGGGTTTAAGTATGCCGTTTCATGCAGGCGGCTCTTTACTTCATCCTCCTTGAATCTGGTTTTGTCGAAAATCGTATCATCCGGCAAAAAAGAAACGATAGTACCGGTTTCTTTTGTCTTCCCGATCACCGGAAGCAATCCGTCCTTTAATTCCAGTATAGGCACGCCGCGCTCATATTTGTCTTCATAGATAAATCCGCCGTTCTTGACCCGCACATGCAGCCATGTGGACAAAGCATTGACAACCGATGAGCCTACGCCGTGCAGACCGCCGCTTGTCTTATATGCTTCATTATCAAATTTACCGCCTGCATGAAGCGTCGTAAACACCAGTCTCTCCGCGCTGACGCCCTTTTCATGCATTCCAACCGGAATACCGCGTCCGTCATCTGCTATTGTAGCGGAACCGTCCGCCTCCAATGTGACCCATATGGTATTGCAATAGCCGGCAAGATGCTCGTCCACCGCATTATCCACAATTTCATAGATCAGATGATTCAGCCCCTTGGTAGAAACACTGCCGATATACATACCGGGTCTGACCCTGACAGCCTCCAGTCCTTCCAAAACGGTAATACTGGAAGCATCATATTTATTTCCTTTTGCCATAAATACGCACCTCGTCTATCACTTTCGTGGACATTTTATCATAAATTTGGTGGTTTGTAAAATGCAAAATACTAGATATAGTGCCTTCCCATATCGAAAGATTGTCATACCAATACTTCATACAAATATTCTCTCCCGCGCCTGCCAACCCTTCCCACAAGCTGCATATGATACAGGATGTTCAGCGTAACCCGTGCCAGATCCTTGTGTATTTTCGCTGCCCGGGCAAACTCTTTTACGGTAAACAGATCTTCCAGCTCATAGGGAATCACCTGAATGAAATCTTCTTTTCGCTCAAACAGGATTTCATCATACAAAGCAAGCGGCATCCTGTCATACCGCTCGGAACCTTTTTTTCTGTCCTTGCTCCAACCGTTTAATAACCTGTATTCATCCATATCAATCAGCGGAAAAGCAAAGGACAGGTTTGGATGCGTCAGAAAATTCTTGATTTTATATAATTCCGGAAAAGCGCTGTAAACAGAACCTGTCACCGGAGATTTCCTTTTGGAGGAAAGCGTACCGTTCTCTTCATCCATCCAGATCAGCCATTTGTAATGGGGGATCGGCAATACGACCGTAACCGGATATAAAGGCAGAAATACCTGCAGCTTTCCCCTAAGCCTGTTAAAGTTGCCATTCTGTATCTCAATAATCCGTTCACCGGTATAGATATCCGCAATATATCCCTCTATCGGCACTTCATGATAATCTTCATTAGGTTCATAATATAATTTCATTACCGCGTGGACTGTCTTTTCCTGCAGCGTTCCGAATCCATGCGGGTCGTGCTGATTCAGCAGCACCTTTAGCTTCGCCTGTTCAAATGCTTCCGTATTCACAATGCAGTCCTCAAACCCCCATCTTGACCACTTTACAACAAACCGTTTTTATTATAACAAACATCATACAATCTAACAATTCAAATTGAAAACGATTTACATTGCCGTATTTTTATTGTACAATATAAAAGTAATTCCTATTTTATAATAAATTTGTATAAGATTATTATATGAGAGATGATGTATATGAATCGTTTTCGAATAACTGCCCCCAAAAAAAAATTAACCGATAATCTGCAGATTACCAATAAGCAAAAATATAGTATTATGATTTATCTCATTGCATTGGTACACCTTTTCTTAACCTGCCTGTTTGGCTATTTCAAGATATTTCCGCTTTTTATTTTCAATATTATAAGTGTATTGACTTATCTTGCTTCCCTAAGACTGATTGCTAAAGAAATTTTTCTTTCGGTATATTTCATTACCCATTTAGAGATTGTCCTCCATTCTTTTTTGGCAACAATCTGCGTGGGCTGGCAATATGGATTTGCCCAGTATCTGATTGCGACCATTCCCGTTGGTTTTTACATGTGCTATACGATGAATACGAAACATAGAAAGATGGTAATTGCAACCGCTTCAGCCCTTTTTGCCGTAGCTTCCTTTCTCTCCTGCAAGGTCCTGTCATATTATCTGGAACCCATATATGAACTGCATATAAAGTCTCTGGAGCTTGGACTGTATATCTTTAATTCCATTTGTACTTTCCTGTTTCTGATTTTATTTTCGATCATCTTCATCTTTGAGATGAATACATCAAAAGTGCAGCTGCGTCATCAAAACGCCATTTTGGAAAAGCTGGCGAGCACCGATCCGCTGACAGGATTATTTAACCGCAGAAGCATGAATATCTTTCTGACCCAGACCCTAAAGTCGGACTCCGACTTTTCCGTTATCATGTGTGATATTGATAATTTTAAAAAGATCAATGACAGTTACGGACACGATTTCGGCGATATCGTTCTAAAAGAAATCGCCCAGATTACTACTGACCAGGTTAAGGGAAACGGTTATGTCTGCCGTTGGGGCGGTGAAGAAATCCTGATTCTGATCAGCAATCATTCCAAGGAAAAAGTGTGCCGCATCGCAGAGAATATCCGGCGTAATGTGGCAAATCATGTCTTTCAATTAGACTCTAAATGGATTCGCTGTACACTGACGCTTGGCGTAGCCGTCCATGATGAGCAGGATACCATTGAAGAAACCATTAAGAAAGCCGATTACAATCTCTATATCGGCAAACGCAACGGCAAAAATGTTGTCATACATTAAAGCCCGGTGTTTACCGGGCTTGTTTTGATAATGCTATTTTATAACTTCCTTGTTTTTCTGTCGCCATGCAGAATCCGCTCTCTGTCAGAAGGATTAATCTCCGTCAGTCTCCCGCTGCGATCATAATATGTTAATAAATTAGAATTCTTGGCTATTGTTTTATTACCGTTATCTGTCAACAAACTGATTACCTGATCCAAATTACCGGTATGCAGATATTTCTGGATCTCGGCATCCTTATCGGCGTCCGCTCCGGCCGCAGGTGTTACTGCAGCCTCCGGCTTTACTTCTGCCCCTTCCCGGGTTCCGGAGTTTTTCGATCCTTTTAAAGCCAAATATTCTTCCGTATAACGCTCCGCCTCTTCCGGGGTGACATCCGAAGACTGCACAGTATTCTCCGGTTCCGGATCATTCCATATCAAATCAAACAAATCTTTGACAGTTTGAACTATTTTTCGGAAGATTTCCTGCAGGGAGCCTGACAAGGATGCACCTCGCTCTTCCTTCCCTGCTTTTTCTGTATTCGCACGGTCAATCCCGCCTGCTTTGCCGGAAACATTCGATAACTCCAAAGTAACGCCGCTTTTCTGGCGTTTAATGTCATTTTCACTTTTCTCATGAAGCTTATTTTCTTCTTCTTTTTCTTCTTCCTTTTCGGAAGCAGGCGCTTCCTCTTTCCGGTAATCCAAACTGAATTTTTCTTCCCCGCCGGAATACTGCGGTGTCTTTAACCTGTTATAATCATATTTATTGCTCTCATTATCGCCAACTCTGTATATCATAAGTTTCTCATTTCTTCACAAGCGATAACCGGTCATGCTCCCCATGGTTCCGGATCGATGCTACTTCTGATTGATATAGTTTACAAGTCCTTCTGCAGCAATGATCTTCTGCATAAATTCAGGGAATGCCTGCCCCTGATAGGAAGTTCCTTTCGTCACATCCGTAATCACGCCTGTATCAAAGTTTACTTCCACTTCATCCCCTGCCTCAATATCCTTAGCTGCCTCCGGGCATTCCACGATCGGAAGACCGATATTGATCGCATTACGATAGAAAATCCTGGCGAAGGTTTCTGCGATCACACAACTTACCCCCGCCGCCTTAATTGCGATGGGTGCGTGTTCTCTGGAGGAACCGCAGCCGAAATTCTTTGTAGCTACAATAATATCTCCTTTATTTATTTTGTTTACAAATTCCTTATCGATATCCTCCATGCAGTGTGCCGCCAATTCTGCCGGATCAGATGAATTTAAGTAACGTGCCGGAATAATAACATCCGTATCCACATTATCACCATATTTAAAAACAAGTCCTTTTGCTGCTTTCATTTCTTTATTCCTTTCTGCTAATTTGTATACTGTTCAGGCATTTGAAAACCCCATTCGGATTTGTTGAAATAAATGCCTCATCTTCATTACAACCGGCACGGGCAGGAAATCTTTCCTGTTACCGCACTTGCCGCCGCAACTGCCGGACTTGCCAAATAGATTTCAGAGTCCACATGTCCCATACGTCCTACAAAGTTACGATTGGTGGTAGATACGCAGCGCTCTCCCTCAGCCAGAATACCCATGTAACCGCCCAGGCACGGACCGCAGGTAGGCGTGCTGACAATGGCGCCTGCTTCAATAAAGATCTTAAGAAGTCCCTCTTCCATCGCCTGTAAATAAATAGCCTGTGTGGCAGGAATCACGATACAGCGCATTCCCTCCGCCACATGCCTGCCGCTTAATACCTTTGCAGCAATTCTCAGGTCATCTAATCTGCCGTTGGTACAGGAACCGATCACAACCTGATCAATCTTAATGTCTTCCGTAATTTCATCGATGGTCTTCGTATTTTCCGGAAGATGCGGAAATGCAACAGTAGGTCTTAAAGAACTTAGATCGATGGTATATTCCTCATCATAAACCGCGTCCTCATCCGCCTCATAAATCTTAAATTCTTTTGTGGAATGCTCTTTCATATATGCGACTGCCAGATCATCTACCGGGAAGATGCCGTTCTTGCCGCCCGCTTCAATCGCCATATTGGCAATGGTAAATCTGTCATCCATGGTCAGATTCCGAATGCCTTCGCCTACAAACTCCATGGACTTGTATAATGCTCCGTCCACACCGATCATACCGATGATATGTAAGATTACATCCTTACCGCTTATCCATTCAGAAGGTTTGCCGACTAAATTGAATTTAATGGCAGAAGGCACCTTAAACCACGCCTTGCCCGTTGCCATACCGGCAGCCATATCCGTACTTCCCACACCGGTCGAGAATGCACCAAGTGCACCATAAGTACAAGTATGGGAATCGGCACCGATGATCACATCTCCTGCCACTGTCAATCCTTTCTCCGGCAACAGTGCATGTTCAATCCCCATCTGCCCCACTTCAAAATAATTCGTAATCTCATTGCGGCGTGCAAATTCCCTTACACATTTACAGTGTTCCGCCGATTTAATATCTTTATTAGGCACAAAGTGATCCGGTACTAATGCAATCTTATCCTTGTGGAAGACGCCATCCACGTTCATCTTCTCCATCTCTTTGATCGCTACCGGACTTGTGATATCATTTCCCAACACCAAATCTAAATCTGCCTCAATCAACTGGCCTGCCTCTACCTTGTCCAGTCCGGCATGAACTGCTAAAATCTTCTGGGTCATTGTCATTCCCATGATTATTTCCTCCTGTTATGATTTTTTTGCTATATTTGATTGTAACATAAAACCGTATATTTGAGGAATATTATCTTTTCCTGTTTCCCATAACTCATAGTTATAAAAGTTCTGTTCTACGATTACAACAATTTTATCATGCTGGACAAAGGACACAATATATTCCATATCGCTTAATTCATTTCCGCAATAACATCATCCATAGAATGATTCGTCATAAACTGGAAGATATCCGCCATCTGCTCCGGCGACAGACTCATATCCAGCTTGATCCATTTTATGACAACAAAAGCAATGGACTGAGCGTAATATTCCGCAATCAAATCGGTTGTCAGTCCTTTTTTCGCCGCTTTCTTATCTCCGACCTGCTCATTGATAAAAATCAGCAAAACCTCTCTCACGAATTTTCTGGTGATGCTCTCACAGGAATTCTGCCCTTCCAAACGGACTACTTTCATATAGAATTCCTTTTCCTGCAACAGATTCGTAAAGATCCGTATGAGGCTTTCCCGCAGGTTTCCTTCCTTCATAAGCGGCATTGCCGGATCTAATATTTCGGTTCTTATGATCCACTCCAGAAGATCGAATTTATCCTGAAAATGATTATAAAAAGTAGGTCTGATAACCCCTGCTCCATCCGTAATTTCCCTGATCGTAATCTTCCCGATCGGTGTTTTAACCGCCAACTGCTTAAAACTTTCTGCCAATTTCTGCTCGACGTTGGTTTTGTACTCCATTCTTACCTCCGTATCTTTTATTTCTTCTATAAGAACCGCCATGGCGCACATTCAAAATCAGCACCACCCAAACATGCGAGTGGTGCTGTCATATATCATATTTATCTTGGCAGATTAATTGTTGATCAATTTATCTTCACCGTTCCAGCTGTAAAGCTTTCTGACTTCCTCACCAACTATCTCGGAAGGATGTTCGGAAGCTAATTTTCTCATAGCCTTAAAGTGTACCTGTCCCCCTGCAGAAGACATATCAAGTAAGAAGTCTTTTGCAAAAGTACCATCCTGAATATCGGACAGAATCTTCTTCATAGTCTTCTTCGTCTCTTCTGTAATGATCTTAGGACCTGTGATATAATCTCCGTACTCAGCAGTATTGGAGATGGAATATCTCATACCTGAAAAACCGGACTGATAGATAAGGTCTACAATCAGCTTCATCTCATGAATACACTCAAAGTATGCATTTCTCGGATCATAGCCAGCCTCAACAAGTGTCTCAAAACCAGCCTGCATCAGCGCACATACGCCGCCGCACAAAACTGCCTGTTCGCCAAAGAGGTCA
>CAZPSD010000026.1:7467-21668 GCA_964589055.1 uncultured Bacteroides sp. | reverse complement strand
GAGTGAAAATGTATATTCCGCCAACTTATGAATGGATGGCTGAACTGTTACATTTTATGCTGAAAAATGAATATTTATGCTTTCCAACCCCGCATCATTGTGTTATAATGCGATTCGAGTATAAAGAATGAAGTTATTTTAAGATCACGGAGTATGCAATCTTTGAATAATTATGTCATTTCTGGAATGAACCGTATCAACAGACGAAAGGATGAAAACATATGGCGGAATGGGCATCAAATTTCTGTGGCTTGTTTTATAAATGTTTTATTAAAGAAGACCGCTATAAGCTTCTGTTAAGCGGCGTCGGCGTGACTATCAAGGTTTCGTTGCTGGCAGTTTTAATCGGTATTTTTATTGGTATGCTGGTTGCCATGTGTAACCTTTCTAAGAAGAAATTGCTGAAGATTATCGGCGGCGTTTATACGGATATTATACGAGGAACGCCGTCCGTAACGCAGTTGATGATTATCTACTTCGTTATTTTCGCATCCGTAAATTTGGATAAATGGATTATCGCAGCGATCGCATTCGGTATCAATTCCGGTGCGTATGTGTCTGAGATTATCAGAGCAGGCATTCAATCTATTGATAAAGGGCAGACGGAGGCGGGCAGATCGCTGGGGCTCAATGCTTATCAGACTATGACAAGGATCGTGATTCCGCAGGCTGTAAAAAATATTTTCCCGGCGTTGTGCAACGAGTTTATCGTGTTGATCAAGGAGACTGCTATCGTCGGTTATGTAGGACTTATGGATATCCAGAAAGCGGGCGATTTCATTAAGAGCGCTACATTCATCGCTTTTATGCCGCTGATCGGCACTGCGATTATATACTATGTACTGATTAAGATCCTGACGTTATTGCTGGGCAGAATAGAAGCAAGACTGAGAAAAGCCGATGCCAGATAGGAGGAAGGCATATGATCAAAGTAAAGAATCTGCATAAAAAGTTTGGTGACCTTACCGTCCTTAACGGAATTGATGAACATATTACACCGGGTGAGGTAGTGGTGATAATCGGTCCTTCCGGCTCCGGTAAAAGCACCTTCCTCAGATGCCTGAATCTGCTTGAAACCGTTACTGACGGGGAAATATATGTAGATGATGAATTGATCAACACCCCGAAGGCGAACGTGAACCGGATCAGACAGAAGATGGGCATGGTGTTCCAGCAGTTTAACCTTTTTCCCCATCTGACCATTATGGAGAATATAACCTTAGCTCCTGTTCTTCTGAAAAAGATGACTAAGGAAGAGGCGGTTCAGAAGGGGCAGGAACTCTTAGACCGTGTCAATCTGGCGGAAAAGGCAAATGCCTATCCGGCACAGTTGTCCGGCGGGCAGAAACAGCGTGTGGCGATCGCAAGAGCACTGGCAATGGATCCGGAAATTATGCTGTTTGACGAGCCCACATCCGCGCTTGATCCTGAGATGGTAGGTGAGGTGCTCGATGTTATGAAGGAACTTGCAAAATCCGGCATGACAATGGTGATCGTAACTCATGAGATGGGATTTGCCAGAGAGGTGGCATCCAGAGTCCTTTTTATTGATCAGGGTATCGTGATGGAGCGCGGTACGCCGGAGGAAGTGTTCGGCAATCCGCAGAATGAGAGAACCAGGAATTTTTTAAGTAAAGTTCTTTGATAATTCCGGACAATCCCGGAAAACGCTGCTGTATATGCAGGGCAAGAGACTGAAACGGGATGAATATGGTATTATGCCGGCTGACCGGTAAGACAGCGGGCTTATGATACAAATAAGATGTGTGTCAGAACAAGACAGGCTGACGAATATTAAGGAGGAGAATATTATGAAAAAAGCAGCAAAAGCATTGGAACTGATTCTTGCTATGGCTATGACGGCATGTACACTTGTAGCCTGCGGCAGCAGTGCAGACACAGCAGCAACAGACACAAACACAAACACTGAGGAAGCAGATACTGCGGCTGAAACAGAAGATTCTGCAGCAGACACAGAGAGTACAGAGGCAGCTCCGGCAGAGGGCGGTACGATTACTTTCGGTACAAATGCAGAGTTCCCGCCTTTCGAATTTGTAACGGCAAATGGCGTGATCGGTGAATTTGACGGTATCGATATGGCTATCGCTAAGCAGATTGCCGAGGAAAACGGTATGACAGCGGCAATCGAGAATATGGAGTTTGATTCTTTGTTAGTAGCGCTTCAGAACGGTCAGATCGATGCGGTAATTGCAGGTATGACTGTCACAGAGGAAAGAAAGGAAGCGGTTGACTTTTCCGTTCCTTATTATACAGCTACTCAGGTTATGATCGTTAAGGATGATTCTGATATTACGTGCGCGGCTGATATGGCAGATAAGAAAATCTGCGTTATTCAGGGTTATACCGGTGAGGTATGTGTCAACGAAATGGGTTATCCTTATGAGTCTTTCAAGAAGGGTACCGAGGCAGTAATGGAGCTTGTAAACGGCAAGTGTGATGTAGTCGTGATCGACTCCGCAACCGCTGCTAAGTATGTAAGCGACAATGAAGGCTTAAAGATCGTGGAAGATCCTGACGCATTTGAATCTGAAGAGTATGCTGTTGCAGTACAGAAGGGCAACACAGAGTTGCTTGATATGATCAACGCGGTAATTGAAGCTAAGCTTGCCGACGGTACGATTTCTGATCTGGCAGTACAGTATACAGAGGCAACTGCTGAGGAATAAGAAACAGAAGACCTTTTCGGAAATTATGACAGAATCTCGCCAAATAAGTATTTTTGTATTTCGGGAATAATTCTGCATCCGCTTTGCCATACTATTATTTGATGTGAAGAAAAAGGAGGCAGACTATGGAAGACGATACGATCAAATTACTGCGGGAATGTAATGCGGGCATTAAGATGGGAATTTCCTCTCTGGATGAAATGATGGAGCATGTGCAGAACAGTACATTGGAAAATCTGCTTAAACAGAGCAAAGATACACACTGTAAGCTGGGCGATAAAGCCCATGAGTATTTGCAGGAATGTCATGATGAAGGTAAAGAGCCTGCGGCAATGGCAAAGGTTATGTCCTGGATGAAGACCAATGTCAAGCTGGGCGTTGAGGAATCCGACAGGGCGGTGGCTGATCTGATTACGGACGGCTGTAACATGGGCGTAAAAACGCTTTACCGTTACCTGCATCAATATCAGGCGGCGGACGAAAAGGCAAAGAAGCTTGCGAGGGAAACCATTCAGGCGGAAGAAACCCTGATCAAAGATATGAGAGAGTATTTGTAATGAATCGGCCTCCGGTTATCAGAATTTAATTCTGACGGCCGGAGGTCAGTTTGTGCCGGATACTCTCTTATTTTATTTTTGCATTTACTTTAGTTTACTACTATGATAAAATGTGATGCGAAGTTCAAAATTCTCAACTGATTCAAGAGTTTGAAATAACAAATTCTTGGGAAAATCTTTGAACAGGGAGGAAAATATTATGAAAAAGAAACTTGCACTTATGATGGCATTGTCCCTCACAATGGGTACCTTGCTGACCGGATGCGGTAAAGGAACAGAAGAGACAACTCAGACTGCCGCAGAAACAACAGAGGAAGCTGCTGAGGATACAACAGCCGGGACAACGGATGAGGCAGTAAATGCAGATCTTGTATATGCTGTGGAAGCCGGTTCCGCGGGTGAGGCAGCCGCCAATGATAACGGTTTTCAGACCAACGTGGTAGCTTCCCAGGCAGATGCACTTATGGAAGTAGCTTCCGGTACTTCTGATGCGGCAATTATCGACTTGCTGATGGCAGGCGCTATGATCGGCGAGGGTACAAGCTATCCGAATCTGACACATACAGAGGAGCTTACGACAGAGGAATACGGTGTTGGATGCCGTAAAGGTTCTGATTTGGCTTCTTATATCAATGCCGTATTTGCAGAGAGTTATGCAGACGGTTCTATGTTAGAGACTGCTACAACATACGGCGTGCAGGAAGCATTAGTGGAGCAGAGCGCAGTTGAATTTACAGCTTCTGATACTGACAGCGATGTGGCTTATATACAGGATAAGGGCACATTGATTGTTGGTATCACAGACTTTGCACCGATGGATTACAAAGATGATAACGGCGGGTGGATCGGTTTTGATGCGGACATGGCTCGTCTGGTAGCAGAAAAGTTAGGTGTCGAGGCTCAGTTTGTTGAGATTGACTGGGATAACAAGATCATGGAGTTGGATTCCAAGAACATTGATGTTGTATGGAACGGTATGACGCTTACCGATGAAACGCTGGAGGCTATGGAATGCACAAATGCATACTGCAACAATGCACAGGTTATTGTAGTACCTGCTGATTAATATAGTGTTTGACCGCATGAAAAGATTCTAAAATCCGCGGACTTAGACAGAGGCATGGTTATCAGATTGGGAGAAAAGTATGTTTTGGACAGTTACACAATCATTACTGAATGGTCTTCTTACCACATTTCAGATTTTTATATTTACACTGCTTATAGCATTGCCGCTGGGGCTGATTCTTGCTTTCGGCGCCATGAGTAAATTCAAGCCGCTGCGTTATTTAGTGGATGTACTGGTATGGGTTATCCGCGGGACACCGCTGATGCTGCAGTTAATTATTATATTTTATGGTCCGGGACTTTGGCTTGGGCATAATATCTGGAATGGTAATGAAACAGGGCGTATTACGGCAACGGTTGTGGCTTTCAGCATCAACTATGCCTGCTATTTCTCAGTGATTTTCAGAGGCGGCATAGAAGGCGTGCCGGTAGGACAGCGTGAAGCAGGAGAGGTACTGGGGATGACCAAGAGCCAGATCTTCTTTAAGGTTACGCTGCTTCAAATGGTAAAACATGTGGTGCCGCCTATGTCCAATGAGATCATTACACTGGTCAAAGATACTTCCCTTGCCCGTATTATAGCGGCTTACGAGCTTACCTTTGCGGGCTACTCTTTTATGAAGAGTAACGGTCTGACATGGCCGTTGTTCTATACAGGTGTATTTTATCTGCTGTTTGTCGGTATTCTGACACTGCTGTTTAATTATATTGAGCGTAAGCTGGATTACTTTAGATAGGAGGGAACGGAAATGGCGATTTTGGAAGTAAAAAATATTGAAAAACATTTCGGTTCCACGCAGGTGCTTAAGGATGTCAGCTTTTCTCTGGAGGAAGGCAATGCGTTGGCGATTATCGGTTCCTCCGGTTCCGGTAAGACAACCCTGCTTCGCTGTCTGAATTTCTTAGAGACACCGAATCAGGGGTACATTGCTGTAAAAGGAGAGACTCTGTTTGATGCATCCGCGCCGATTAAGCAGCAGGAGAGGGACTTGAGACGCAAAAGACTGCACTTTGGCATGGTATTCCAGTCTTTTAATTTGTTTCCCCAGTATACGGCACTGGAAAACGTGACGCTATCCGCACAGCTCCTTGCAAAAGAAAGACCGGATTACAAGCAGAATAAGAAAGAAATTTTGACGCAGATAGAGGAACAGGGTAAAGCCCTGCTGGATCAGATGGGCTTAAAGGACCGCATGGATCATTATCCCCATCAGTTGTCCGGCGGACAGCAGCAGCGTGTGGCGATTGCAAGGGCGCTTGCTCTGAGTCCGGATATTCTGTGCTTTGATGAACCCACATCTGCGCTCGATCCGGAACTGACAGGCGAGGTCTTGAAGGTTATCAGAGGATTGGCGGAGCAGAAAACGACCATGATTATTGTGACCCACGAGATGGCGTTTGCCAGAGATGTGGCAGATCAGATAATCTTTATGGATGAGGGTGTGATCGTGGAGCAGGGCGATCCGAAACAGGTCATTGACAACCCGAGAGAAGAGAGAACGAAACAGTTCTTAACCAGATATACGGAGGGGTAGTACGAAGGGACTGCTTATGTTTATACATTTTGCACAATTATTGGGAGACTGCGCAGAGTTTCGCAAACGCTTACGGGAAATCAGGAGTGGCAGACCGGAAAGAATTTAAGGCAATGATAGGCAGAGCAAGCCGTGAGACAGAAAAAGAAACAGAAGAGTATTAGACGATGATCTCCTGCTCCCGAAAAAGTGCATTTACAATAATTTCGTACTCCGAAATACGGTTTGCCTTGCGTATTTTCTTCAGATATTTCTCAGAATCGGTAAAGCTTTGGCTCATATATGTCCAGAGATCTTTCATCTTGAACAAGACAGGGAGGTCTCCGGACATTATTTTTCTGTAATTTTCTAATATTTCATTATGGAAATCTAACCAGACCTGTTTTGTGTCTGCCGATCCAGTGTGTGCAGTGCAGTTCTGTGTTCCTAACTGACCTGCCGATCCAGTGTGTGCAGTACAGCTCTGTGTTCCTAACTGACCTGCCGATCCAGTATGTGCAGTGCAGTTCTGCATTTTTAACTGCCCGGTCAATCCGGGATTGCGTATAATTCCTCTTCCGATCATGACGGAGTCAGGAGGATTACAGTTTTGAACTGCCAGTTCGGACAACAAAGTTTCCAGACTTTGTGAAGATACGATATCCCCGTTATAGCACAGAGAGATAAACTTGTCTGCCGCTTTGACATAGGCTTCGGGATGAGGAATGCCCGTATAGAATTCCTTCTGTAATCGGGCGTGAATGATCAGCTCTTCCACAGGATATTTTGCATAAATATCCAGCAGGGAATCCCATTCGTTTAATTGGGAAATTCCTATTCTTGTTTTAATGGAAATTTTCATAGGACACTTTTCATATATTTCATAAAGAAAAGCATCCAGCTCTTCCGGAACACTTAAGAATCCGGCACCCCGCTTCTTGGCGGTAACAGTACCGGAAGGACAGCCCAGATTAAGGTTAACGGTTTGATAGCCATAATAGGCAATTCGATCCGCAATGGCGAGGAAATCATTGACTCTATTGGTCAATATCTGAGGGATTACCTTCAGTCCCGTATTATTTTCCGGCAGAATATCCCGCACCTCTTTGGCGTTCATTTTCTTACTTGCTATAAAAGGGGTAAAGTATTTGTCTATATGACCAAAATAACGGGCATAAGCATTGCGGTATATATAAGTAGTGATGCCTTCCATGGGAGCCAGATAATATTGCATTATTTCTGTTCCTCCGCAAACAGATTTTCCCTTGTAATATTCTTAAGCCACTTCTTGCTGCGGTAATGCTTAATTACCCAGGGCCATTTTACAAATTCATCGGTACACAGCAGGAAATAAACTGCCAGTACCGGAAGTTTCAATACAAATGCAGCGATAAATCCAAGAGGTACCGCATAGCACCACATATCCACAGTATCACAAATCAATCCAAACCGACTGTCGCCGCCTGCCCGGAATACCCCGGCGATAAGCGTGGTGTTGACGGCGGAACCCATAATGTAGTAGCTGTTGATGAGCAGCATATATTTCAGATAATGCATGGCGGTATCTGTCAGGTCGGCGAAGTGGAGCACGAAAGGGGTAGCGATCAGCACCAGAATTCCTCCGATAGCGCCGGTAATAATGGTGAGCCTGATGATTTTGGACGCATAGACTTTAGCGCGTTCCATATCATCTTCTCCCATGACATTTCCCAAGAGAATGCCGCCTGCGCTTGCTGTACCGAAGCAGAGGACGGTGCCGAAGTTACGCACAACGGTAACAAGAGAGTTAGCGGCTACGGCGTCTGTTCCCAGATGTCCTAAGATAACCGAGTACATGGAGAATGCAACGCCCCATGAAATATCATTGCCCAGTGCGGGCAGGGATAGCTTTATGAAATCCTTAAGCAGCAATTTATTTCTGATAAACATATAAGAAAGTCTCAGTTTTACATCCTTGCTGAAGAGTGATATGAAGATACAGCCTGTCAGTTCAACGACACGGGAGGCAGCCGTGGCAATGGCAACGCCGGAAGCACCCGATTTCGGGGCGCCGAACAGCCCGAAAATGAATACTGCATTCAGAAAGATGTTCAGCGTAAACGCCAATATATTTAGCGCCATGGAGACAGTCACTCTTCCGATACTTCTTAAAACGGACAGGTAAACTTCAATAATACCCCAGCATAAATAGGTCAGTGACATGATACGAAGGTAATCTGCGCCAATCGTGATCAGTTCCGCGTCATTGGTAAAAAGTTTCATCATCAGGTCGGGAGCAAAAAACGCAAAAGCGGAAAAGCACAGGGATATCAGAATAGAAAATCTCAGTGCAATACCTTCGATCACGCGGATTGCCTGTAAGTCCTTCTTGCCCCAGTATTGTGCGCTCAGCATGGAAGCGCCTGTTCCCAGACCATAGTAGACCATGAAAAGGATACTGGCATAGTTGGCTGCCAGGGAAACCGCCGAAATGGAAGATTGTCCTACATAGTTTAACATCACTACGTCAGCCGAGTTTACTGCGGCGCTTAACAGGTTCTGAATGACAATAGGGACGATCAGCTTTATAATTTGTGGATAAAATCTGTCTTGAGCAGACGGAATTGTTTTGGTCATAGCTGCCTCCATATAGAATATATGTTTATAATACCATAACATACAAAATCGCTGTATCTATAGAATACTATCACACCTTCCATTTTGTAAATACAACATTTGTGATATTTTCCGTTTTTACTGTTTTTCTTTTATTACAATATGTGGTATAATGTGCGCGTTAGGGATGATTTTTCGTCGGAAAGCGGTTCCGATGTATAGGATCAAGTATGGAGGGAGCATATATGAAAAAAATAGAAGAGTACGTTCGCAGTATTCCCGATTTTCCGGAAAAAGGTATTATATTCCGGGATGTAACCAGCGTATTGCAGGATGCGGATGGCTTGGCGCTTGCCATCGATTCGATGAAGGATTTATTGAAAGGGATCGATTTCGATGTAGTAGTCGGAACGGAATCAAGAGGGTTTATTTTCGGCGTACCGATCGCGTATTCCATGCATAAGTCTTTTGTCCCCATTCGGAAGAAGGGCAAACTGCCGATGGACACCATATCTAAAGAATACGATTTGGAGTACGGCAGTGCGACAGTAGAAATGCACAGGGATTCTATTAAGCCGGGGCAGAAGGTAGTCGTTGTGGATGACCTGATCGCCACAGGCGGGACGATTGAAGCGAGCATTCAGATGATTGAGGAGCTGGGAGGCGAAGTAGTGAAGGTACTCTTCTTAATGGAGTTGGCCGGGCTGAAAGGCCGCGAGCGCCTGAAAAACTACGACGTAGACAGCGTGATCATCTATGAAGGCAAATAAAGTAACCAATTAAGTTATCAAACTTATGAGAAAAGGAGAGAAATGTGATGTTAGAAAAACTGTTTAAGCTCAAAGAAAACAACACAGACATCAGAACAGAAGTGGTTGCCGGCGTTACTACCTTTATGACAATGGCATACATTTTGGCGGTCAATCCATCAATCCTGTCTGCATCCGGCATGGACAGTCAGGCGATTCTGATGGCAACGGCACTGGCAGCTTTTATTGGAACTTTGGCCATGGCGCTGCTTGCTAATTATCCCTTTGCTTTGGCACCGGGACTTGGACTGAATGCGTATTTTGCATATACAGTATGCGGTTCCATGGGATATTCCTGGCAGATAGCGCTTTTTGCCGTATTTGTGGAAGGCTTGATCTTTATTGTCCTGTCTGTTACAAATGTGCGTGAAGCGATCTTCAATGCGATTCCGATGCAGCTTAAGAAAGGCGTATCCGTAGGTATCGGTCTTTTTATTGCATTTATCGGGTTCCAGAACGCAGGAATTGTTGTAAATTCTGATTCCACTTTGGTAACCGTTATTGATTTTACGACTGATTTCCATACGGCAGGCATCAGTGCTTTATTAGCTGTTATTGGTACTTTCCTGATTGCAATTCTGTATATTAAGGGTGTGAAAGGATCTATTCTGATTGGTATCTTCGCTACATGGATTCTCGGTATTGTCTGTCAATTAACCGGACTTTACACAGTAGCGCCGGATGCAGGGTACTATTCTTTGATTCCCTCTTGGAGTAATTTCAGTTTAGGTGCGATCGGATTAACTTTCGGACAGTGCTTTAAAGCAGATTTTGGCGCCATTAAGATTGTGGACTTTATCGTAATTGTTTTTGCATTCTTATTTGTAGATATCTTTAATACCTTAGGAACACTGATCGGTTGTGCGAACAAGGCGAATATGCTTGACAAGGATGGCAGACTGCCCCGCATCAAGCAGGCGCTCCTTGCAGATGCGATTGCAACCAGCGCAGGCGCTGTACTGGGTACTTCCACCACAACCACCTTCGTAGAAAGCTCTGCAGGTGTATCTGAGGGCGGCAGAACGGGTCTTGCTTCCGTCGTGACAGGCTTCCTGTTCCTGCTGGCTATCTTCTTTTCACCGATTTTTACAACCATTCCGAGTTTTGCTACGGCACCCGCATTGCTGTTTGTAGGCTTCTTAATGATTACGGCGGTAACACAGATTGACTTTGAGGATTTAGCAGAAGCGATTCCGGCCTATCTGTGTCTGATATCTATGCCGCTTTTGTACAGCATTTCCGAAGGTATCGCTGTGGGCGTTATCTCTTATGTGGTAATCAATTTAGCATGCGGCAAGGCAAAGAAGATCACGCCATTGATGTATATTCTGGCAGTACTGTTTGTCTGCAAGTATATTTTCCTGTAAAACAGTTGAATGCAGCACAGGCAGTTTACTGTTTGAAATGTTAAAAGTACAAATAATGAATCGATTGTGATCAGCTTCCGGCATAGGCGGAAGGCGTCATACCGCACATTTTCTTGAAGTATCTGGTAAAATGGGACAGATTGCCGAAACCGGACAGCGCGGCAGCCTGAGAGACCGGAAGCGCCTCTGCTTTTAACAGATATTTAGCTCTCTCAATGCGGGCATCTAAAAGCTCCGCTTTGGGAGAGCGGTTAAAAAAAAGCTTATAATAGCTGTAGAACTGGCTGGTGCCAAGATTCGTCAGCGCCGCCATATTCTCAGAATCCCATTCGCGGTCGATATGCGTCAGTATCTCGATACGCGCCTTCTGAAACTGCGGGTACAAACCGCTGGGCAGAACGGAATCTGCGCCGTAGGCGTGATATTGTCTGGAAAAAAGGATAAACAACTGGTGCATCAGCTTATCACTCTGTTCGGCATAATAATCCATCTTTGTCACATTTTCTACATAAATATTTCTAAGAAGCTCATTCATGACATCCGGATTGGACAGATATACAATCTGGTTCACCGGGATATCGTACTCCTTCACAAAGTAATCCGTATCACTGGTAAAGTGGATAAAGCTGTTCTTAAACCTCTTCACAGCCTGATAGATTTGCGCTTCCCCCGGTGTATAGAGCATAAATGCTCTTTCTCTTGTAATAATGCTCTCTGTGCCGAACTGTACTTTCATCGGGGTGATAAAATATAAGAACAAATAATCTCCGCTGCCGTTTGGGCGGCGGATTATGTCGTAGTCCGGATTAGAACGGTTGTAGTCGCAGTAAGTAATATGAAACATGTCGCTCCTTCCATAGAGGGCAGTCGCCCTATGCCGTCATGAACATCTGGGTTTTATACGTCTCAAGATACTCCACATCGGAAAAAAAGTCAAATAAAGCGGAAGAAAAGATATAGATAAAATTTTTGTTTTTGATAGAATGATAAATACAAGAAGGGGCAAGCGGCTCGGGCAGCGATGCAGAACCGTTTGTTTACGAAATGAGACAGCGGAATATGTATGGAGGAAAAGTAAGATGAAAAAAGCACAGGTTATCATTGACAAGGATTATATCGTAAGCGGCATTGATAAGAGAATTTACGGCTCTTTTATCGAGCATTTGGGAAGAGCGGTTTATGAAGGAATCTATCAGCCGGAAAGCAAGTTCGCGGATGAGCAGGGGTTTCGCAAAGACACCTTAGAGTTAGTGAAAGAATGTAACGTGCCCATCGTGCGTTATCCGGGCGGCAACTTCGTATCCGGCTATAAATGGGAAGACGGTGTAGGACCGAAGGGGCAAAGACCGGCACAGGTAGATATCGCATGGCAGGTAATCGAGTCTAATGAATTTGGTTTAAATGAATTCGTTGATTGGTCCAAGAAAGCAGGAACCGACGTTATGATGGCAGTGAATCTGGGTACCAGAGGGATCCAGGAAGCTAAAGACCTGTTGGATTACTGCAACTTTAAAGGCGGCACACAGATGAGTGACCTGCGTAAGGCACACGGTTATGCAGAGCCTCATAATATTAAGACATGGTGTCTGGGCAATGAGATGGACGGTCCATGGCAGATCGGTCATAAGACGGCGGCGGAGTACGGCAGACTTGCCCATGAGACAGGTAAGGTTATGAAAATATTAGACCCTACGATTGAGCTGGTAGCCTGCGGAAGCTCTAATTCCCATATGCCTACTTTTGGTGAGTGGGAGGCGACCGTACTGGATGAGTGTTATGATACGGTAGATTATGTGTCTATGCATCAGTATTACGGCAACCGGGATAACGATTCCGCTAATTTCCTGGCAAGCAGTGTGGATATGGATCAGTTTATCACAAATGTTGCTGCGATCTGTGATTATGTGAAAGGCAAACACCACGGCAAGAAGAACATCAATATTTCCTTCGATGAGTGGAATGTATGGTATCACTCCAATGAGGCGGATGAGAAACTGGAGAAATGGGTTCAGAAACCTCATCAGCTGGAAGATATCTATAATTTTGAAGACGCGTTATTAGTAGGCAGTATGTTAATCACCCTCCTTCGCCATGCAGACCGTGTGAAGATCGGCTGTCTGGCGCAGCTTGTCAATGTAATCGCACCGATTATGACCTCTGACACCGGAGCGTGGAGGCAGACTATTTTCTATCCCTACATGCATGCGGCTGTGTTGGGGCAGGGCACAGCGCTCAATACCATCGTGAAGTCTCCTGTTTATGAAGCAAAGCAGTATGGAGAAGCTCCTTATCTGGATTGCGTTGTGGTAGAGAATGGTGAGAAAGAAGAGTTGGTTGTTTTTGCAGTCAATAAAGATCTGGAAGAAGATATGGAAGTAACGCTGGATTTGAGACAATATGCAGGATATACGGTGAAAGAGCACATTGTGATGCAGAACGATGATTTAAAGGCAGTCAACACGGAGGAGAATCCTGACAACGTAGCGCCTAAGACGGGCGGAAACTCCAAAGTAGACGGCGGTGTGCTGACAGCCGTATTGGAGAAAAAGAGCTGGAATGTAATTCGTCTTGCGAAATAAACTGATATCATTCTTTTCATTATTAAAGAATCCTTACCGAAAGTCCCAAACATTTCTGTGTTTGGGGCTTTTGGTATAGTAGATTTCATGATAGAATATACGCGGTGCACAATTGCATATCCCAAGAATTTTTCAGTGGAAAATGTAACGCTGCCAAGACATATATAGTATCAAGGAAGAGACGAAGGAAGGTATAAGAAAATGCAAGAGATAATGATCACGGATTCTGTTAAGTATGTAGGCGCGGATGATAAGACGATTGATTTATTTGAGAGCCAGTATGTGGTTCCCAACGGCGTATCCTACAATTCCTATGTTATTCTGGATGACAAAATAGCTGTTATGGACAGTGTGGACTTAAGAGCTACCGGGATGTGGTTTGCTAATTTGGACAAAGCGCTTGCGGGAAGGGTACCGGATTATTTGGTAGTGAATCATTTGGAGCCGGATCATTCCGGAAATATCCAAAACTTTATGGAGAAGTATCCTGCTGCGCAGATCGTGTTAAGTGTCAAAGCGCAGAGTATGCTGCCGCAGTTTTTTTCATTAGACATGAGTGACAGATGTATTGCGGTAAAGGAAGGCGATGAACTGCATCTGGGCAGCCATACCCTTACTTTTGTGATGGCGCCGATGGTACACTGGCCGGAGGTTATGGTAACTTATGAAAAGAGTGAGAAGATACTATTTTCCGCTGACGGCTTCGGTAAATTCGGTACATTGGATACAGAGGAAGACTGGGCTTGCGAAGCCAGAAGATATTATTTCAATATTGTAGGTAAGTATGGGATGCAGGTACAGGCACTTCTTAAGAAAGCGGCTGCGCTGGACATTCAGATGATCTGCCCGTTACACGGACCTGTTTTAACAGATAACTTAAGCTATTACATAGATAAATACAATACATGGAGCAGTTATGCGCCGGAGGATCAGGGGATTGTGATCGTTTGTGCCTCCATTCACGGCAATACGATGGCGGCAGCGGAGAAACTGGCAGAAATGCTTCGTGCCAAAGGCGCGCCCAAGGT
>CAZPSD010000026.1:0-7367 GCA_964589055.1 uncultured Bacteroides sp. | reverse complement strand
TTAGAGCCTGTTGTGACGATCAAATCTACCATGAATGAGGAATCTACAGCTGCACTGGAGGTACTTTCTGAGACGTTAATGAAGTAGAAGCAATATAGTCGGTTCCCTTCCAGGTCAAACGCACGGATTCCATCGTATCATCGGAAGGATAACGCAGGATGAATCCGATGGTTCCGTAAGCGATGTATTCGTGGATGCTGCTCAGGGTGCTCTCTAACTGGGCCATCAGAATACGGATTCGCTGTTCGGTTTCATAATCACCTGCATAGCGGTAGCTATCGCCCAGTTCGCCAAGCAGAGCCAGTTTGTGCCGGGCGTCGATCATGAAGCAGCGGTTCTCTGCCTCCACCAGCATGTTTTGGCTCTTATTTCGATCGGGGAGCGCCGTCTGTCTGGCAGCGTTAATCTCTTTCTGGAAAGCATCCAGAAGAGTGGTAAAGGCATCCGTATAATGCCGGCAGCGGGAGGCATTGAGGACAATGTCATCTCTGTATCTGTGAAATTTTACTTTATCATGCAGATGCAACAGTTTGGTCATGGAAACGTCCCTCTTTCTATCGGTGCGGTATGAACTGTCCGGATAAGAACAGTGTAACATTTTTTCATGTGTTTTAACAGTTGCCGGGGTTATTTTGGAAAAAGATATGACAAACGGCAGCCCTGTGAAATGGATCCCGGGTTTTGCCGTACCGGGAATTATGAACCGGCAGATGACAGCCGGCTGAGAAAGGCGGATTATAAGAATGAGTGTGACTGTTTTTACTATGACGCATAAGAAATTTCCTACGCCGAAAGACGGTATCTATGTGCCGCTGCATGTGGGACGCGCAGGCAGTGAAGATTTGGGTTATATGGGAGATGACACGGGTGTCAGTATTTCGGATAAAAATTGTTTCTACGGTGAACTTACAGGCGTTTACTGGGTCTGGAAGAATATCAGGACTTCCGGACATGTAGGAGTGTGCCATTACCGCAGATATTTTTGTACGGAAGAGGGCAGGATACTGACTGAGGCGGAGTATGAGAAGATTTTGTCGGAGTATGATATCATTACCTCCAAGAAACTGAAATTGAATTATTCCTATTTCGATGGTTATGCCAGTGATTATAATATTATGGACTTGATCGCGGTAGGTGAAGTAATTAGGCAGTACGAGCCGGATTACTATGATGCTTTCGAACGTTTAGTGCACGGTAAAGGTACCTATTTCGGCAACATGATGGTCTGCTCCAAAACATTATATGATGCTTACTGCGGGTGGCTTTTCGGTATTTTTGAAAAGGCGGAAAGCTATATTGACGCATCGGGCTATGACGATTACCACAAGCGTGTTTACGGTTTTATTTCCGAGTTCCTGCTGATGGTTTGGATTAAGGTCAACGGCTTGAAGGTGTATGAGTGTAAGGTGGGTATGACCGATGAAAAAAGAGAGACAGCGGAGATCAAGGAGCGGCTTGCGGCGTATTTTGCAAAGAAAGATATCGCCGGTGCCAAAGCATATATCTTATCATGCCTGGAGAAGCGTCCGGACGTGCTGATGGAAGCCTCTGACATTACGGGAGAGTTAAAGCTGTCCATGCAGGTAATTGCGGTCTGCGAATTGGAACGGCAGGAATATGGCAGCAGTGTGATTGACAGGATACAGGATTTCCGGGAACTGATGGAGTATTTCCGGAAGATGAATGATGTGGTCAACACTGTACGGACGATAGAAACGTCAGATGATTCCTTGAAAGAGCTGCAAGAGATGAAGGCGTTTGTGCGGAATGCCTCTGTAACCGATGCGGCTTTAGAGACATCCGCAAGACTGTTTGTCTCTCCCGATGAAGCCAAGGCTGTGGTACGTAAAATACGGGATATTATGGGCGGTTAGACTGCCGCCTGCGTTTTGACTACGTAAAATTTTCGTAATCCGCTTCCGGTCCGGAAGCGTAGCCTTCGATTCTGCCCAGATAGATCAATTCACTATCTGTCGTATAGCGGAAGAAATACGTATAGGGCGTGGGTTTGTCTGCGGAACCGGTGACGGAGAACAACACCCCGATTTCTATGAAGTCATCTGACGGATCTAAATCATAGAGCACATAAGTGCTGTCCAAATAGCCGGCAGCCGGATCGATCTGCTCCGCTATGGTTTCACCCCATTGTTTCCCATTGATATAAAGGGACATTGCAGATCCCTCCTGCGAGTAAAGGTATCCGTAGAAAGCAATGGCTTCGTCTGACCCGTCTCCGTTCAAGTCAAAAGTATATTCCGTGTCGCCGGAGGCTTCGCCCGGATTACCGTTTTCGTCATAAGCATAAGTATAGCAGCGTTCCTGCGTATAATTTCCCTGATAGTTATATTCTTCTTTTAATCCCATATCCACGGCTTCGCTATAGGGAAGCGTGAAATAGATGGTTCCTTCCGCATAAGGTCCCAAGGCATAGGGATCGCTGATAAAGGTGATACCTCCATTGGAAAAGAACCATTTATTCTCAGCAAATAAAGTAGATTCGATGCTTTCGCTGTCCATATTGGGGAAAAGACGGTTATTATAAGACGGCGACTGTGCAAGGGCGATCAGATAGTCCGATGCCCCATTGCGAAAAGATTCCATATCATCTGATAAGTCATCGAAGAAAATCTGGTCACCGGTCTGTGCATCATAGCTTCTTCCGACAGAATAATAATTGCCGTGTGCGCCGCCGGCGTAACTGTAATACGTAATTTCAAAAGAGATAACCTTGTCATCCATACGTTTTGTCCCTGTATAGATATCATTTGAATAGGCTGTAAAAGGAATTCCGCCCTCTTCAGCGGCACTGTCTTCATATACCTCTCTTGCCCATTGTTCTACTTCAGCATTGGCAGCGGAAGAAGCCAGAAAAGCGCTGATGTCGGCATTGATTTTGTCGGCGGTCTCTCCGGCTTTTTCACTGGCAATCACGGGAGTCTGTATGGTCTGGGTCACAAGTACCGTACCGTCGTCAGCGGTAATTTCCTCGGTTTTGTCTTCATAGGTTACGGTAAATTTACCGGAAGCTTCGGCATTTGTATCCGGTGTGCCGGTGTCTGCGGACTCCTCTGCGGATGTACCGCAGGCGCTTAGGGCCAGTACAGTCATTGCAAGCAAAACGCTAAGTGTCGTTTTTTTCATAATAGTCCTCATTTCATGAAAGAACGCCGCTCCCGCGTTCTCTGCTTTATATAGTAAACTGCTTTAACAGCTCCGTCATCTCGGCTGCACGCTCCTGCAGAATGCTTGCAGCGGTGTCAAGCGTGTTGATTGCCTCGCGCTGTGCATCTACGGTCGAATTTACATTGGAAGAACCGGCGGCTGTCTCGGCGGAAATTGCGGAAATTCCCTCGATGGCATTTAAAGTAGTGCTTCTTGCATGTTCCATGTTGCGCATATTTTCCGAAATACCGGCAACAGAATCCAAAAGAGTGTGAATCTGCTGATCCATACTCAGGAAGGATTCCGTAGTCTGTGCAACTGCCTGTTCCTGAAAATCTACGGTTGTCTCGGCTTCTTTGGCTATGGTAACTACCTCACCCGTATTTTTAATAATGTCATCTATAATCTTTTGGATTTCTCCGGCAGAAGCGGCAGACTGGTCGGCAAGCTGCCTGATCTGCTCTGCTACTACGGCAAAGCCTCTGCCTGCTTCCCCTGCTCTTGCCGCCTCAATAGAGGCATTCAGGGATAACAGATTGGTTTCACGGGCAATGCTGTTGATGCTTTCCACAATCTGACCGATAGAGCGGGATTTATCCGACAGTGCCTCGATGGCGTCTATAACGTTGTCTGTAATCTCAGAGGTCTTCTTGGCGCTGTCTGTCAGTACATTCATGGAAGAAATGCCTTCACTGATGGAGGAGCCGGTAGATTCTGTCAGGGTAGCAATCGTGTCGGTATCCTTAGTAACATCAGTGATCTTACCGGACAGGGTATCCATCTGTGTCAGACAGTCCGCAGAGTTTTCGTCAAGCTGGGTCACGCCTTTCTCAATCTCTAAAATAGCCCCCTGAATATCTTCCGCCGTATGCATGAAGGTTTCGGAGGAAGCAGACACCTGTTCGGCAGCCCGGCTCAAAGATATACCGGCGTCAGTAACGTTTGTAATCAGCGTTTTCATGTTGTCTGCCATGGAATTGACTCCTTCGGCCAATAGTTTAAACTCATCTTTGCTTTTGGTCTTTAACTGGATCGTCAGGTCGCCGTCAGACATTTTCTTGAGCTGTTTTAATATATGATATATATTATGGTTAATATGCCCGGATAATATGCATCCGAGCAGGGCGGCAATGACAACCGCAACGATCACGAGGATCATGGCAACCGTCTTAATGCTGGCTGCCTGCGCCAAGATCGTTGACTGCGGGATCAGAGCGCAGATCATGGCTGAATGGTTGCTGATCGGGGAATAGACAAACAGATATTCTTCTCCGTCATAGGTCACGTATTCCATACCGCTTTCCGTGTCCGCTGCCGCAGCCTGAAAGAAATCTGTGGCGGCAAACACACCGTTTTTGGTGGAGGTACCGTCGGAATACAATTCGGTGCCGTCCTGTGTGACGATCGCCGCATAGCTGCCTTCTCCGGCATCCAGTGCGGACAGCGTATCCGTCAGAAGGTTCAGTCTGAAATCAATCAGCATGATCGCCTTTCCGCTGGTCAGATGCTTGGCAAGACGCAGGGAATATTCGGAACCGTCCGTACCAAGTACGGCGTCAGCGTCAGACTGGTTGCCGAACAGATAGTAAGAGGAACGGTTCTCCGCAACTAAAGCACCCTCAGGAGTATCCGTGTAAGCGGTATAGGGAGTGGAAGTAGTCAAAGCTGATGAAGTAATAGGGGTCAGGGTATCGGAAATAAAGAAAATATCGCAGATCAGGTCGTTAGTGTTGACATCACGGCTGACTTCTTTGATCTGTGTTAAAGCAAAGCCCTTCCCCGCACTGCTGTCCATCAGCCCTTTAAAATATTTGGAGAAATCGTCATCGGACAGATAGGATTTGTAATTTGACCGGACCGTATCGATTGACAGAGCAATATACTGGTTGGTCATATGCATGGTCTGCCCGATGGAATTTTCATAATTTGCAATGATCGCTTTTGAAGCCTGTTTGTAGGATACTACGCCGAGGATGATAATACACAGGACGGGTACTAAAAAGGATGCGATCAGTTTTGTACGCAGCTTACGGTAAACGGGTACGGTGCTGTTTGTCTGTTTTTTCTCTTTTTTCAATTTACTCATTATGTAAACCTCCCTTATGTATTTCTCCCGCGGATATCATACATTTTAAAAATCATTGAATGCTATATACATGTACAGTTTCGATCGCTGTCATGTAATGCAACAATACTACACAATATATTATCATATTTAATATAATTTGTCTCATTTATTACGAAAAAAAACGAAATTTTATATGATAAAATTTCATTGAGGGAACAGTCGGTTCATGGTAAAATAAATGTGATTCAGGGAAAGGAGAATTGCTATGGGATATCAGGAAGCATATAGTAAGTTGGAGAAATACGGGCAGTTGCATGTGCTGAAATATTATGAGGAATTAAGCGGGGAAGAACAGGAAGCGTTGGTTGCACAGATAGAGAACACGGACTTTGAGGCGCTGTCCCTGTGTAAACACAAAGAAGAACTCAATCACCGCGGGAAGATCACACCCATTGAGGTGATGCAGCTGCCTGAAATAGAGCAGAAGAGAGAAGAATATACCAGGTGTGGTTTGGAGGCTATCAAAGCGGGCAAAGTAGGAGCGGTTCTCCTTGCGGGCGGCATGGGTACGAGACTCGGCTCCGACGCGCCCAAGGGAGTATACAATATCGGTTTGACAAAGGACGTGTTCATTTTCCAGCGTCTTTTGGAAAATCTGTTGGACGTGGTGCATCAGGCAGACGCGTGGATTCCGCTTTATATTATGACCAGCGACAAGAATCATGAAGCCACGACGGCTTTTTTTAAAGAAAAGAATTATTTCGGCTATGATCCGGATCATGTGACCTTCTTTATGCAGGATATGGCGCCTGCATCGGATTATCAGGGCAAAGTATATATGGAGGCGAAGCATAAGATGTCTGCATCGCCCAACGGCAACGGCGGCTGGTTTTTATCCATGATGAAGTGGGGCGTGGTGGATAAGATCCGGGAAGCGGGTGTGGAATGGCTCAATGTATTTGCCGTGGATAATGTACTGCAGCGTATTGCCGATCCCTGTTTTGTGGGGGCGACGATAACTACAGGCAGTGCGGTAGGCGCCAAGGTGGTTAAGAAGAATGCGCCGGACGAGAAAGTGGGCGCTATGTGCTTGGAGGACGGCAGACCGTCTATCGTGGAATATTATGAACTGACGGAAGAATTGATGAACGCTAAGGATGCACAGGGGGAACCGGCATACAACTTTGGAGTTATCTTAAATTATCTGTTCCGCGAGAAAGATTTGGAGGAGATCGCTGCGAAGAAGCTGCCGCTTCACATCGTGGAGAAGAAGATCCCTTATCTGAATGAGAAGGGAGAGCTTGTAAAGCCGGAGGAACCCAATGGTTATAAGTTTGAACAACTCGTTCTTGACATGATCCATGAGCTGGATTCCTGCCTGCCTTATGAGGTTGTCAGAAATTATGAGTTTGCGCCGATTAAGAATAAAACAGGCATCGATTCCGTGGAAAGTGCAAGGGCGCTGTGCCGGGAGAACCATATCGAGTTGTAGAAATATATAACAAAAAGACAGATTTGAATAACATTCGCATATTGAAATAAGAATTTTAAACGTTGTAAAATTGGGATAAGTTAAGAGAACGTAACCGGAGTCGTTGGGATGGGTGGATTAACAAATTCACAAGACGGATGACTCCGGTGAAAAGCATGAGAAAGGTAAGGTGTAGTGAAATGGCAATTTTGGTTACAGGCGGCGCCGGTTATATCGGTTCCCACACAGTAGTAGAGTTACAGAATGCGGGTTATGATGTAGTAGTTGTAGATAATTTGGCAAATTCCAGCGAGAAATCCTTACAGAGAGTAGAGAAGATTACCGGTAAGCCGGTGAAGTTCTATAAGGCAGACATTTTAGACAGGGCAGCGCTTGAGAATGTATTTGCCAACGAGCAGATCGACTCCTGTATTCACTTTGCGGGTCTTAAGGCAGTCGGTGAGTCCGTGGCTAAGCCGTGGGAGTATTATGAGAACAATATTGCAGGCACATTAACACTGGTAGACGTGATGCGTAAGAACGGCGTGAAGAACATTATTTTTTCTTCTTCCGCAACCGTATACGGCGATCCGGCGATCATCCCGATCACAGAGGAGTGCCCGAAGGGACAGTGCACCAATCCTTACGGATGGACCAAGTCCATGC
>CAZPSD010000025.1:13014-21862 GCA_964589055.1 uncultured Bacteroides sp. | reverse complement strand
AATAGTTGGAGGTAGTGAGCATGGTGAAAATGAAAGTACATGAGCTGGCAAAAGAGTTAGAGAAGCAGAGCAAGGAGCTGATTACTTTTTTGCAGGATAAAGGATATGAAGTAAAAGCGGCACAGAGTTCTATTGATGAGGAAGCGATTGCGCTGGTGCGTAAGGAGTTCGGTCATGATGCGGCAAAAGCAGAAGCGCCGAAAGCCGAAGAAACCAAGGAAGAGCCTAAGAAAGAAGCAGTGAAAGCCGAGGCGCCAAAAGCAGAGCCTCCCAAAACAGAGGCATCCAAAGCAGAGGCACCGAAGAAGAAAAAGATCATCTTCGTCAGCAATCCTTATAATTCTAAAATGCCCGGACAGCGTCTGTCACAGGGAAACGGCAATAACTATGGAAATCGAAACAATAACGGCAGACCTGCAGGCAACGGTGCCCGTTCGGTGCAGGCACAGAATGCCCCTCATAAGATCATCAGGCCGACCCAGAAGCCCATTCCGGTGACGGCGGAGCCTTATGAGGTACGTCAGAAACAACAGCAGGAACGCAGAATGGAGCAGCAGAGAAAGGAACGTGAAAACGCAGCCGCTTTGAACAATAAGCAGACATCCGGACAGGAGAGAACAGTCAGTGCAGGAGAGAATCGCAGACCTGAAGGTCAGAACAGACCGGTTCATAACAATAATCAGGGGGATCGCAAAGGCAGCGGTAATGGTTCAGCTGTTAACAGGAGCGTTGGAAATAATGACCGCAGCCAGAGAGGCAATGGCGGGCAGGGCAATCGATTCCGCAAAAATAACGGTCCGAAGGACTTTGCGTCTGAAGCGCCCAGAGGAGATGTGGAGAAACATCGGGATGATGAAAAGCGCAGGGCAAATCAGGACAGAGATAAACGGTCAAAGAAAGATCTGATCTATGAAGATGATGAGATGGCGATGAAGAACCGCAATAAGGCAGGCAGATTCATCAAACCGGAGAAGAAAGTTGAAGAAGTCGCAGAAGAGCAGATCAAGGTTATTACCATTCCGGATGCTTTGACGATCAAGGAACTGGCGGATAAGATGAAGATCCAGCCTTCTGCCATTATTAAAAAGCTGTTCTTAGAGGGGAAAATCGTAACCTTAAACTCTGAGATCAGCTTCGAAGACGCAGAGAACATTGCGATTGAGTATGAAATTATATGTGAAAAAGAGGTCAAGGTAGATGTCATCGAAGAACTTCTGAAAGAGGAAGAGGAAGATGCGGCTGCTATGGTGGCAAGACCCCCTGTTATCCGTGTTATGGGTCATGTTGACCATGGTAAGACATCGCTGCTTGATGCCATTCGTAAGACCAATGTGACGGACAAAGAGGCAGGCGGTATTACGCAGGCAATCGGTGCTTACACCGTAACCGCCAAGGGACAGAGTATTACGTTTTTGGATACACCCGGACATGAAGCGTTTACAGCAATGCGTATGCGTGGCGCCAACTCTACCGATATTGCAGTGCTGGTAGTGGCAGCGGATGACGGTGTGATGCCGCAGACGATAGAGGCGATCAACCACGCCAAGGCAGCAGGCATCGAAATCATCGTAGCTGTTAATAAGATCGATAAACCCAATGCCAACATTGACCGTGTGAAACAGGAAATGACAGAGTACGAGCTGATTCCGGTAGACTGGGGCGGATCCACGGAGTTTGTTCCGGTATCCGCTAAATCGGGAGAAGGGATCGATACGCTGCTGGAGACGATTATTTTAACTTCCGAGATTCTGGAACTCAAAGCGAATCCGAACAGAAATGCCAGAGGTCTGGTAATTGAGGCAGAACTTGACAAAGGGCGCGGTCCTGTGGCTACCGTGCTGGTACAGAAAGGCACTTTGCATGTGGGTGATTTTATTTCCGCAGGTGCAAGCCACGGTAAGGTAAGAGCCATGATAGATGATAAGGGCAGACGTGTGAAGGAGGCGACGCCTTCTACACCGGTCGAAATCCTGGGCCTGTCTGATGTACCGAGCGCAGGCGAGGTATTTATTGTACACGAGAACGATAAGAGCGCGAAATCATACGCGGATACTTATAAGGCACAGCATAAAGAAGAGATGCTTGCAGATACTAAGACAAGAATGTCCTTAGATGATCTGTTCAGCCAGATCCAGGAAGGTAATCTGAAAGAACTGAATCTGATTGTCAAAGCAGATGTACAGGGTAGTGTGGAAGCCGTAAAACAGAGTTTGATGAAGCTTTCCAACGAGGAAGTTGTGGTGAAATGTATCCACGGCGGCGTAGGCGCCATCAATGAGTCTGATGTATCCCTTGCTTCCGCTTCCTCAGCTATTATCATCGGTTTCAATGTCAGACCTGATGCCACTGCCAAAGCGATTGCAGAACGTGAAGGCGTGGATGTAAGACTGTATAAGGTAATCTATCAGGCGATTGAGGATATTGAGGCAGCTATGAAGGGTATGCTGGACCCGATCTTCGAGGAGAAGATTATCGGTCATGCCGAGGTGCGCCAGATCTTCAAGGCATCCGCTATCGGTAATATTGCCGGTTCTTATGTTACGGACGGTGAGTTCCAAAGAGGCTGTAAGATCCGTATCAGCAGAGACGGCGAGCAGATCTATGAAGGTGCGCTGGCATCCCTGAAGAGATTTAAGGATGATGTCAAGGAAGTTAAGGCAGGTTATGAATGCGGTCTTGTCTTTGAAGGCTTTGATAAGATGCAGGAGCTTGATATTGTAGAGGCTTATATTATGGTAGAAGTACCAAGGTAAAAAGGTGTGCTAAGCAGGTTCGGAGTCAGGGCAGTCTGAGAGGAAATATAGGATATGAGAAAAAACAGTGTAAAGAATACCCGTATCAATGGGGAAGTGCAAAGAGTGTTGGCGGAGATCATCCGGGGCGGAATCAAAGATCCGAGAATCGCGCCCATGACCTCTGTAGTGGCTGTGGAGGTAGCCCCTGACTTAAAGACCTGCAAGGCATGGATCAGTGTGCTGGGTGATGAGAAAGCGCAGGCTGATACGCTGGCAGGGCTTAACAGTGCGGAAGGCTATATCCGGGGGCAGCTTGCACGGACGATCAACCTGCGCAATACGCCGCAGATTACGTTTATCATGGATCAATCCATTGCATACGGGGTGAATATGTCTAAACTGATAGACGAAGTGAATAAGGACATGAAATCCTCAGAGAAAGAGGACGAAGAGTTGTCATAATAGAGATGAGGTAACATCATAATAAGGGCAACAATCTGTCATAAGGACAGGAATGCGGGAATAGAATCTGTCCTGAGGGCATAAACAGAAGGAATTGGTAGTAAATGAGAATAATTGATGAAGTAAAGAATGCAAAAACAATAGCGATCAGCGGACATATAAGACCGGACGGCGACTGCGTCGGTTCCGTGATGGGATTATATCTCTATCTCAAAAAGGAATTGCCGCAGACCCAAATCGACATTTATCTGGAGAAACCGGCGGCTGTTTTTGACTGTGTCAGTCATATTGAAGATATCAAGTCTGATTTTTCCACTGATATGGTGTATGATGTGTATTTTGCACTGGACTGCAATGACGAACGGCTGGGAGAGGCACAGCCAATTTATCAGCGGGCGGTTAAAAGGATCAATATCGACCACCATATCAGCAACAAAGGATGCGGGGATATCAATGTAATCGAGCCGCAGAGAAGTTCTACATCGGAGCTGGTTTATGAACTGCTGAATCCTGAATCGATTGATGTGGAGATTGCCAAGGCGATCTACATAGGCATTATTCACGATACGGGCGTATTCCGGTATTCTAATACATCACCCCGTACTTTGCAGGTGGCCGCAGAACTGATTCGGTTCGGCTTTGATTTTCCGGAAATGATCGAAAAGACATTTTATGAGAAAACTTACGTGCAGACCCAGATCATGGGCAGAGCGGTTTTAGAGAGCGTACGTTTTATGCATGATAAATGTATTGTCAGTATGGTCAGCCGGCGCATGATGGATTTTTATCAGGTAAACTCTAAGGATTTAGACGGTATCGTGAACCAGCTTCTGGTTGTAAGCGGGGTGGAATGTGCGATTTTTATGTATGAAACAGGCACTTTGGAATATAAGGTGAGTATGCGTTCCAAAGGCAGGGTGGATGTGGCGGCGGTTGCCATGAAATTCGGCGGCGGCGGACATGTGAGAGCAGCGGGATGTACGATGAACGGTACCTATCATGACAATATCAATAATTTGTCAGTTGAGATCGCAGAGCAGTTGAAAGCATAAATCATTATGGGACTGGGAACGCTGACGCTCCGGAATGGTGATTAGTATGTATAATGGAATTATAAATGTATATAAGGAAGCGGGCTTCACATCTCATGATGTGGTAGCCCGGCTTCGTGGTATCTGTAAACAGAAGAAGATCGGACATACAGGGACGCTCGATCCGGATGCGGTGGGAGTGCTTCCTGTATGTTTCGGTTCTGGCACAAAGTTATGTGATATGCTGACGGACTGGAATAAGGAATATGTTGCCTGCTTACGGTTAGGCGTGGTGACGGATACGCAGGATCTGTCGGGACAGGTGTTATCAGAAGCGCCGGAAGAACTGCTGGCGGCTCTGACAGAGGAGCAGGTGTATAAGACCGTGATGAGCTTCGCCGGCGTTTATGAACAGATTCCGCCTATGTATTCTGCTTTAAAAGTAAATGGCAGGAAACTTTATGAGCTTGCCCGGGAAGGAAAAGAAGTAGAACGTAAGCCAAGAACCGTACAGATTGAAGAAATAGAGATACTGCGGATGGAGATGCCTGTCGTGGAACTGCGGGTTGTCTGCTCCAAAGGCACATACATCAGAACCCTGTGCCATGATATCGGAGAGAAGCTTGGATGCGGCGGTGTGATGCAGTCTCTTGTAAGAAGCAGAGTAGGAGATTTTAGGATAGAAGATTCACTCACGCTGGCAGAACTGGAACATTTGCGGGATGAAGATAAAATATCAGATGTAATCATATCTCCTGATGCAATCTTTTCCCATATAAAGGCGGTTACGGTTACAGAGACCGGACAGAAGCCGGTGGAGAACGGCAATACTTTTAATAAAAGACAAATATCAGACATAAGACAGGCGGAAGATATCAGGCAGTCGGCGGACAGCGGATACGAAGCGGATCATGCCGACAGACAGGATCTGTTCACAGATGGCGAGCAGATCCGGGTATATGACAGAAACGGACGGTTTTACGGTATTTACGGCTATAGTGGGCGGGAGAAGCTTTTCAGGCCGGTTAAGATGTTTCTGCCTTAGTGTTGGTGTGCTTGTCAATGCGCCGGTTATATTAGAATTTTGCAGGTTGAGAAGGGCGGTTTATGTACATCATAGAGAACACAACAGAATTTCGGCTGGAAAGCCCAAGTGCAGTTGCCATCGGTAAATTTGACGGTATCCATCTGGGACACCGGATGCTGATTCATAAGATCATTGAACAGAAGCAAAAGGAACGGCTGGCGACTGTTTTTACTTTTGATATGCCTGCTTCGGCTTTTTTCGGAGGAGAAGAGAAGGAACTGACCGGAAAAGCAGAGAAACGCGCCATTTTCGAAGCTTTGGGAGTTGACGTGCTGATTGAGTTCCCGTTAACGCGGGAGACTGCCGCTACGGAACCGGTAGAATTCCTGCAAAAATATCTGATCAGGCAGATGCAGACCGCTTATATCTGCGCGGGGACGGATCTGTCCTTCGGACGCAAAGGCGCCGGCAATTATGAACTGCTGCAGCAGTATGCGGATATTTACGGCTATCAGGTAGAACTGATCGATAAGGTTAAGCTGGACGGCGAGGAAGTGAGTTCCACAAGGGTAAGGAACGCAGTCCGTGCGGGTAGAATGGAAGAAGCGGCGAAGATGCTCGGTATGCCGTATAGTGTGAGCGGCAGGGTAGAGCACGGAAAGAAGTTGGGACGTACTATCGGTATGCCTACGGCGAATCTGCTGCCGGATGAGGATAAGCTTTTGCCGCCCAACGGTGTATATTATTCCCAGGTGCTGCTGGATGGGAACACCTACCGGAGCATCTCTGACATAGGATGTAAACCTACCGTCAGTGACAGGCAGATTATGGGGGTGGAAACCTATCTTTATGATTTTGCCGGTGACATCTACGGCAGGGATATTACCGTGCAGCTTCTCGGTTTCCGCAGACCGGAAATGAAGTTTGACGGAGTAGAAAGTTTGAAAGCGCAGATGGAGAAGGATATTGAGGCCGGACGGCTCTATCAGATGCAGGTGTGCTTATGCCGCTAAAAAATTTTGCCGGACGATTTTCAGATAAGGGGTTGTAAGTACAAATTATTTCAATTAGAATAATGTTATCTGGTGTTTTGAGAGAATAAGTACGAACGAAGGGAATAATGGCAGAGATGAATCTATCGATCATTCTTTCTATGGCTGGTGGCCTGGGACTGTTCCTGTATGGTATGCGCATCATGAGCGACAGTATCGAAAAGGTAGCCGGCGCGAAACTGAGAGGAATACTGGAACGGCTAACGACGAACCGATTCACCGGTATATTAGTAGGTATTTTCTTTACGGCTGCGATTCAGTCATCGTCGGCATGTACCGTTATGGTGGTCAGTTTTGTTAACTCCGGGCTGATGAACCTGACGCAGGCGGCGGGAGTGATCTTCGGCGCTAATATCGGAACTACGGTCACGGCGCTTTTGGTTTCCTTTAAATTGGAAAAGGCGGCTCCGGTTATTCTTCTGGCGGGTGTGCTGCTTGTCATGTTTTGCAGAAAACAGAAAGTCGCCCGGTTCGGCGAGGTCATTATAGGCTTTGGTGTACTGTTTATGGGCCTGGCCACCATGTCCGGCGCTATGTCCGGCATGAAAGATTCCCCGGCAATATTACATATGTTTGCGTCCCTTAAGTCACCGGTTCTGGCGGTGCTTTTGGGAACTGTACTTACGGCAGTCATTCAAAGCTCCTCAGTCACTGTCAGTATCATGGTATTGCTTGCAAATCAGGGCTTGATGGGTATGGACATCTGTATGTTTATCATATTGGGATGCAATATCGGCGCCTGTACATCGGCTTTGCTTGCGTCCTTAAACGGTAAGAAGGATGCAAAAAGGGCGGCATCGATTCATCTGATCTTCAATGTGATAGGTACGGTTATTGTATACATTATCTTTATCGTGGGCGTTGATCAGGTGGTAGCGGTATTGACCGGGATCGCCGGAAATAATCCGGGACGTGTTGTGGCTTATGCCCATATGTCGATCAAGATTTTTCAGGTTGTCATTATGATGCCGTTTATCAAGGGCATTGTTAAGCTGACGTATCTGTTGGTACCGGGTGATGATAAAAAGGTTGGCTACAGAGACAGATATCAGTTGAAATATATTGGTGATACAGTGGTGCTGAATCCCGCAACGGCGGTTGTGGAGGTTATTAAAGAACTGGACCGTATGGCATCGCTGGCATATGAGAATCTGAACCGCGCCATGAATGCGCTGATTACGCTGGACAAGGATGAGATAGAGGAAGTTTATGAGGTAGAGAAAAATATAGACTTTTTAAGTCATGCGATTACGAATTATCTGGTTAAGATCAATCAGACGACGCTGCCGATCGAAGATTTGAAGAGCATTGGCGCATTGTTCCATGTAGTAAATGATATCGAACGGATCGGTGATCACGCTGAGAATATTGCGGATTCTGCAGAGCAGAGAATCGAGACCGGGGTTGGCTTTTCCAAAGAAGCACAGCGGGAGATGGGCGAGATGTTGGACATGGTCAACACTATTTTGCGGTTTGCTTTGGAAATGTTTGTTAAGAGCACAGAGGAACATATGGAAGATATCAAACATCTGGAGGAAGCCATCGACGAGAAAGAGAAAGAACTGCAGCAGAAGCATATCGAAAGACTTGCCAGCAACGAGTGCACGCCGGAGGCGGGTGCCTTGTTCTCGGAGATTGTATCCGGACTGGAAAGGATCGGCGACCATGCGACAAATATTGCATTTGCGAATACATACGGTGAGCAGGATTAAATATTAAACGTTATTGCATGAAAGGAGTCCGCCTGCATTTAGTTGAAAATGAAAATGGTAATTTTGTGAAAAAGACCAATTTTATTGACAGAGTCTATCAATATTGTTATAATGACTTCCGTAAATGTTACAGAAATGTTACGATTTTGTGACCTATAATACATAATTGTGACGTACAACACATGAGAGGAATGAAAGTAATGAAGAAACGGAAAATCCGGTGTTTGTTGGCTGGATGTCTGCTGCTTATGGTACCCTTTACAGCGCAGGCGGCGCCGGAAGACGGATTGCGTTCGGTATTGGATGAGATGTCTGTCGGTGCGGCATTGATCGGCGCCGAAACGCCGGAAGAAACTAAGAGTGACACTACTCTCAGCGATATTTTGAGCGCTTCGGCTGTGGGCTCCGGTGAAATTTTGGAGTGCACGAAGACAGAGCAGGAGTATGCCGAAGCTTATGAGAAAGCCAAGAATGCTAATTGGGGATACACCAATCTTGGAATAGCCAACGTGGAGAGTGGCAATTTAAATATCCGTGCCGTTGCGGCAGAGGATGGTAAACTGGTAGGCAAACTTCCCAAGAATGCCGCATGTGAGGTGCTGGATTCGGATGACACATGGGCGCATATTAAGTCCGGCGAAGTGGAAGGCTATGTCAGTCAGGAGTATCTTTTGACAGGTATTCAGGCAAAGAGACGGGCGCAGGAGCTGGCGGCTGCCATGGCGCGTGTTACGACAGACAGCCTGAAAGTCCGGGCGGAAGCCAATACGGATTCCGAAGTCATCACAATGGTTCCCAACGGAGAGGAACTGGAAGTAATCGAAGTGGA
>CAZPSD010000025.1:3072-12914 GCA_964589055.1 uncultured Bacteroides sp. | reverse complement strand
TGCCGCGGAATTCACGTTCCCAGGCGAACAGCGGTACAACCATCAGCGTATCGGAGGCTAAGCCGGGAGATCTGATCTTCTACGGCAACGGCAAATCCATTAATCATGTGGCGATTTATATCGGCGGCGGACAGGTAATTCATGCCAGCAGCCCTAAGACCGGAATCCGTATTTCCAATGTGTCTTACAGAACCCCGGTTAAGGCGGTAAGGGTGCTCTATGATTAATAGGCATTAAGAAAAGACCAGACAGTTTAGCGGCTGTCTGGTCTTTTAGGTTATATGCCCAGCAGCCCCTTGTCCGTTACAAGCTGTATAATCAGTTTTACGGCATATTCCTCTCCCAAGGCGGCGGTGTTAATGGACAGGTCGTATTCTGAGGGATCAAGCCAGTTCCTTCCGGTATAATATTTATAATAATCCATTCTGTATTTATTTGTTTTTTCAATCATATTTCTGGCGGAGGTTTCGTCCTTCTGCAGCCTGTCCATAATATTGTATACACAGTGTTCCATAGACGCCTGAATGTTAATCTTTACAACATTTTTCAGACTGCGCAGGATATAGTTGGCAGCTTTTCCGACGATAATGCAGGACGTATTTCCATCCAGTGCAAGATTTTTGATAACCTGAGCCTGATAATTAAATAAATTTTCATTTGATAAAAATTCCTTGTCATTTACATGATAGAGCGTGCCGTTGTAAACGCCCTTTGATGAGTTGACAGAAATCGTGCCTTTATTAATTTTCTCATTTGCCTCATAGAAAAAGCGCTCATTGATGCCGCTTAAGTCTGCCGCCATTTGAAGAATTTCTTCATCATAATAGGGAATATTCAGTTCTTTCGACAATTTTTTTGCAATATGGCTGCCGCCGCTGCCATAGCCTCTTGCAATTGTAATAATATAGTTCTTCATACTGATAATCATGCTCCTTTCCCGGTCTGCGGATTCGCAAATGCCGTTATACGATTATGTTATTTGTAATATATCTGTGAAGCGGGAATTTTGTCAATTGCATCCTTTGAAAAAGCAGTTTTTGAGGGGCCGAAATGTGCACAGAGCACATTGACAATGGGGAAAATATGTCATACAATCAACTAAAATCAAATCAGGACAAGTTTAACAAAGGCGTTAGATCTTAAATCTGGCGTCTTTTTTGTTGCAAATTTCAGGATTTGTGAGTACTTCAGAATGGAGGGAATCAGTATGAAGGTATACAGAAATGCCAAATTGAGACATAAACAGGAACTCTATGATATCTGGGTAGAGGGAGAGAAGATAGGGGATATGGTACCTGCAGGCTCCCGGCAATTTCCTGTGCAGGAGATAGAGGAGGAAAAGGATTTAGGCGGCAGACTGGTGTGTGAGCCTTATGTGGAATCCCATATTCATTTGGATTATGTATACACGGCAGATATCCCGGCAGAAGAGACGGGAAGCGGCACTTTATTTGAGGCAATCGAGAAATGGTCTGATTCCAAGAGCGTGCTGAGTGTACAGGATATCAAAGACCGGGCATATCAGGGGATCAGGGCGGAAATGAGAAACGGCGTCCAGTATATCAGAACCCATGTAGATGTCACAGACCCTAAGCTGACGGCTTTGAGGGCAATGCTTGAAGTGAAAGAAGAAGTAAAGGATTACCTCTATTTACAGTTGATTGCTTTTCCCCAGGAAGGTTACTACGCATATGAAGGCGGAGCAGAACTGGTAGAGGAAGCATTGAAGATGGGGGCAGACGTAGTAGGAGGTATTCCCCATTACGAATTTACCAGACAGCTTGGCGAGCAATCCGTGAAAAAAGCTTTCGAGCTGGCGGTAAAATATGACAAACTGCTGGATATTCACTGTGATGAAACAGATGATTCCCAGTCAAGATTCGTAGAAAATATTGCGGCAGAAGCTTACTATACCGGGCTTGGCAGCAGAGCAACGGCGAGCCATACCTGTGCGATGTCTTCCTACAATAATGCTTATGCTTTTAAAATGATGAATAAATTCAAAAGATCAGGTATCAACTTCGTATCCTGCCCCACGGAAAACTGTTATTTACAGGGCAGATATGACAGTTACCCCAGAAGAAGAGGCATCACCAGAATTGACCAGCTTGTAGAGAACGGTCTGAATGTCAGCTTTGCACAGGATTCCATCTCTGACCCATGGTATCCGTTAGGCAACGGCAATCTGATTCACCAGGTAGATTTCGGATTGCATCTGGGACATATGATGAGTCTTGAACAAATCAGAAACGGTCTGGATTTTATTACGATTAACGGTGCCAGAACCTTATCGATTACAGAGGAATATGAATTGAAAAAAGGAAATAACGCTTCTTTTATTGTACTGGATGCACCGGACGAACTGACAGCCATCAGGGAGCGCGCCCATGTACTTTTAAGTGTCAGAAACATCATAGAGAAAATACCGGAACAGATTGTGAAGGAACCGTTTTAGAGTGGAGAACCTTTAGGAAGCCGGAAAGAAGGGAGAAAAGGATGGCTGTAACATGCAGAGATATTATGGAGCTTAAGACATGCGGGCGGCTTAGGCTGATCGGCGGCGCTGCCGGACTTGACCGTGTGGTTACCTGGCCCTTCATTAAGAACATGGACACCATTACGGAATGGATTCACGGCGGCGAACTGGTGTTTGTGATAGGAGTAAAAGAAGATATTTCAGAGCGGGGACTGTTAGCCCTGATGGAAGAAGCGGACAGAAACAGGATTGCCGGAGTCGTTCTTTTAATTGGTGAAGATTATATCAAGACAGTGCCCAGAAGTGTCATACGTTTTGCCAACGAACACGCCATTCCCTTGTTTAAAATGCCCTTCCGGTTAAAACTGATTGATATTACACAGGAAATCTCCCGTTTTATTATGGAAGATAAGATTAAGAACAGGGAACAGGATACCGAAGAGGAGCAGAGTGTGCTGGAGATGCTTCTGAATAACAGAACCAGGGAAGATGTGCTTTCCTACTGTTTCCGCAAGATACAGCCGTTAGTAGAGGCAGACAGAATCACCAGAAGCGAATATGTACGGACACTGAAATGTTATCTGGAGTGCAAGAATGATTTACTTCATGCAGCAGAAACCATGTATATCCACAGAAATACGATGATTAACCGGATGAAAAAAATCAATTCCCTGTTACATACAGATGTCAATGAGGCACAAGTCAGAAATGAATACTGTAATGTATTTAAAATCTTAGAGTATTACGGAACCGTTACTTTGTAATGAAAGCGGAAACGCTTCGGGAAGGAGGATATATGTTAATCAGTAATTGCAGGATCAGGGGCAGGGAAGGCTTCTATGATGTGGAATATGAGCATGGAAAGTTTACATCGATTGAACTCCATACGGAGGGAAGAAAAGGCGGATATGATGCAGAAGGAAATATGATGATGCCTCCCTTTGTGGAACCGCACATTCACTTAGACTGTGTGCTGACGGCAGGGAATCCCCATTATAACATGTCCGGAACCCTGTTTGAAGGCATTACTACATGGCATGAGTACAAGACGACGCAACCCCTTGTGGTATCGGAGATAAAGGAGCGTGCCAGGACGGCGCTCAGGCTGATGGCAGAATACGGCGTACAGTTTGTCCGTACCCATGTGGATGTTACGGAGACTTCTTTTAAAGGCGTACAGGCATTAGAGGAACTGAAAGAGGAAATGAAAGGCATGATAGAGATTCAGACAGTTGCCTTTCCCCAAAACGGCATTCTTTCCTGTAAAGGCGGCAAAGACCTTATGAGACGGGCAATGGACATGGGCGTTACCTGCGTAGGCGGTATTCCCCATTATGAATACACAAGAGAGTATGGACTGAAATCCATTCAGTTTATCTTTGATCTGGCAGAGCAATATGATGCCTGTGTGGATGTCCACTGTGATGAAAGCGACGACGAACAGTCCAGATGCTTGGAAGCGCTGGCAGTGACAGCCTTGGAAAGAGGATGGGGCAAACGCACGGTTGCGGCACATACCTGTGCTATGGGTTCCTATAACGACGCTTATTGCAGCAAGCTGTTTCGGTTATTAAAGGATTCCCAGATCAATTTTAATTCCTGCCCAACGGAAAGTATTCACTTACAGGGCAGAATAGATTCCTTCCCGAAACGGAGGGGTATTACCAGAATCAAGGAATTGACCCATGAAGGCCTGAATGTAGCTTTGGGACAGGATTCCATAGCAGACCCTTGGTATCCTATCGGCGTGGGCAATCTGCTCAGAGTGCTGGAAATGGGGATTCATGTGGCACAGATGACGGGATATGAGGATTTAAGCCACTGTCTGGATCTGATATCGGTCAATGGTGCCAAGAATCTTTGTCTGGATCAGGAATACGGCATTGAAGTGGGCAAGGATGCTAATTTTATTTTGTTGGGCGGTAAAGACGATGTGGAAGTGCTTCGTTTCCAAAGCCCGGTTGTTTTATCAGTTCATAACGGACAAACCATCGTGGAAAAGATTCCGGCGAAGGTTTCCGTTAAGTTTTAACAGGTTCTAAGAATACCGGTTCTAAAGAGCAGCAGCTCTTGGAAATGGCAGTGTTAACGAACAGCAGTTTTTCGGAACCGGGAAAGGACACATATGATAAGGAGGAGAAAGCTATGAAGAAATTTACAAGAACTATCGCAATGCTCATGGTAACGGCAATGATCGCATTTTGTTTTACGGGATGCGGCAGCAAGAAAGGAAGCAGCTCAGATATGGTTAAGATCGGTCTGGTATTTTCCCTGACAGGCGGAACCGCCATCACAGAGGAGGCTATGTACAATGCGGCAGTGCTTGCACTGGATGAGATCAATGCGGCAGGCGGCATCAATGGCAAACAGATCGAGTATGTGGTAAAGGATTATGCCACTGATCCTGACACTGCTGTCAAAGTAGTCAAAGAACTGATCTTACAGGATGAAGTGACTGCGATTGTGGGGCTTTATACATCCGCTTCCCGTGTTGCAGTAGAACCGATTCTGGAGGAGTATGAGGTTCCGTTAGTATATCCTACTTTCTATGAAGGAGAGGAACCCAATGATTATGTAGTATATACCGGATGCGTTCCCAACCAGCAGGGAGACTACTTTGTACCCTATTTATTTGAAAATGTTTCCGAGAACTTCTATCTGTTAGGAACAGATACAACCTATGCACAGGGAATCAACAGACAGGCAACAGAGCTGATCAACAGCCTTGGCGGCAATATTGTAGGAGATGAACTGGTGTCTTCCGATATTACGGAATTTTCAGATATTATTGCCAAGATCAAAGACACTTGCGGGGATGAGGGCTGTGTGATCTACGCCAATCTAAACGGTGACAGCGGTACCGCTTTCTATACACAGTTTGCGGCAGCAGGTCTTTCCGATAAATATACGATTGCATCCTTTATTATGGATGAATCTTTCTCTACCGCTTTAGGCAGCGCAGCGGCTAACACCTATGCATCTGTCAATTATTTCAATTCCATTGACTCTGCGGCAAATAAGAAATTCCTGGCTGCTTATGGTGAAAAGTTCGGGGAAGAGAAGGCAAGCTCTGTGACAGCCGTAGGCGAAGCTACTTATGATGCGGTATATTTGTTGGCAGGCTCTTTGGAAAAATGCGGAGACGATATTTCCACAGAGAACATTCTTGCTAACTTTGATGATCTGAGCTTCGACGCTCCTCAGGGAACTATTACCGTAGACCCGGATAATCATCATATCTACTGTAAGGCAAGGATCGGTCTCGTACAGGAGGACGGAAGTATCGCTACGATCTATGAAAGCGACGATGTAATTAAGCCGGAACCTACAAAATAAAACATGGATCTGAAAACAGGGTGGAAGATGCCAAACGCATTTTCCGCCTGATTTTCAAAATGACCGGAAAGGATGAGTTCTTATGAATGGATCATTGATTGGACAATTAGTGGTATCTGGTGTATGCAGTGCCTTTGTTCTTCTTCTTACCTCACTTGGCTTGGTTATTATTATGGGTTATATGAAGGTAGTGAATCTGGCTCATACAGAGATGTTGATGGCGGGTGCCTTTATCTGCTACTACCTCTATTCTGTTTTGCAGATACCTTTTGTGATAACACTGATATTTTCATATATGATTTCCTTTGTATTCGGTATGCTGATAGAGAAAACGGTTATCTGCCATTTCTACGGTAAGATGGCGGAAACTCTGTTAGCCACTTATGCGATCTCAATTATTATGAAACAGTTGGCGCTGATTATTTTCGGCAAATCTTATAATCAGGTAGCCTATCCGGTTTCGGCGGTTGTATATTTCGGCCCGGTTTATATAGAATCCTATAAGCTGATTTTGTGTCTGATTTCCGCGCTTGCGCTGGCCGGTACGCTTATTTTTATCAATAAGACTTCCATGGGACGTAAAATCCGTTCTACAACGCAGAACCGTACCATGACGGATTGCCTTGGCATTGATACAAGAAAAGTGGATACGATTACATTTTCTCACGGAATGGGACTTGCAGGTCTGGCAGGTGCAGCTATAGCGCCGCTTTCCACGGTAACCTATTCCTTAGGGGAAAGCTGGCTGACCAATACCTTTATGAATGTTGTTATGGGCGGCGTATCTTCTCTGTTCGGAACGGTTGCCTCTTCCTTTATTATTCAGGAAGCAATTTCCTTGATCAGCGGCTATTCCAACAGTGTAACGGCACAGATTGTAGTGCTGCTTGTGGTAATTGTTATTGTCAGAATAAAGCCGGAAGGATTATTTACACCAAAGGGAAGGAGATAAGCGGCATGAAAGAGACGAAAAAGAATGTTTTATTAGAAAAGTTCAGGAATCTTCCGGCAAACCGCTATATTGATATAGCCGTACTGATTTTTCTGCTGGTTTTTCCTTTTTGCTGCAATACCTACTGGGTCTATGTGATGTCAGGTATTATGGCATATATCATTTTTGCGCTTTCACTGGATCTATTGTGGGGCTATACAGGGCTTATGAGTATGGGACACAGTCTGCTGTTCGGTGCAGGCGGTTATATGATAGGTATTTCCTGTTCTTATATCAATCAGGCTGACTGGGTGGAATATGATAGGCTGCCCTGGTTTTTACTGCCTTTATCCTCAGAGATGGGAGCGTTTATTATGGCGCTTGTACTGCCAGCCTTAATATCTTTGATCATCGGATTCTTTATGTTTTCGGGTAAGATTAAAGGTGTGTTCTTCTCTCTGATTACCCTGGCTCTTTCCGGTGTGGCGGAACTGTTTGTGATTAATCAAAGTCAGTACACCCATGGAAACAGTGGTATTACGGTGACCAACCGTACGATCATTTCCCATGCCAAGGATGCGAGAATGAGTGATTTGGGATTTTATTTTGTGATTCTGCTGTTTTTGGTTCTTTGCTATGCTGTCTGTATGATCATCGTGCACTCCCGTGTGGGCAAGGTATTACAGGCAGTGAGGGAAAATGAAGAAAGACTTACGTTCTTTGGGTATAAACCATCTGCTTTTAAAATGCTGATTTACACCATCTCCGGTGTCATGGCGGGATTAGCAGGTGTATTGTATGTCCGTACCCAGGGCAGTGTAAACTCCACTGCAGTGGGTATCAATCTGGCTACCCTGGTTTTGGTCTGGGTTGCCGTAGGCGGACGGGGCAATTTGACAGGCGCCATCGTAGGCACCCTGGCGCTTCAGATCGCAGAGACTATATTAAATTCCGTATTTTCCGGTATTTCAGCAGACTTCGCGCAGTATTGGAAACTGGTACTTGGAATTATTATTCTGGTAATCGTGTTCGTGATACCCAAAGGAATCGTGGGGACGCTCATTGACGTACAGCAGAAGTCAAAGGATCAGAAACGGAAGGAGCGGATTCTTGCAAATGAGGAGGCCGGACTATGAGTGAAGAAAGAAAGGTTTTGTTGGAAGTTAAAAATCTGTCTGTAGAATTTAACGGTTTCAAGGCGTTTACGGAAGTAAATATGAAAATATATGACGGTGAGCTTCGTGTAATTATCGGACCGAACGGAGCAGGTAAAACCACTTTCATGGATCTGGTAACTGGAAAGACTACGCCCACAAGCGGCAGTGTTATTTTTGACGGACAGAATATCACAGGCAGGTCTGTCACGGAAATCGCGAGAAATTACCGGATCGGAAGAAAATTCCAGGGGCCCAATGTCTTTGATAATATGACGGTGAAAGAAAATATAGAGATTGCAGTGGAAGGGTACAGCAGTCTGAGAGGATGTGTTTTTTTCCGCAAATCCAAGGACTTTAAAGAAAAGGTAAATGAAATATTAAAACTGATAGATCTTTATGATTACAGACATTTCTTTGCCGGTGATTTATCCCATGGACAGAGACAATGGTTGGAAATCGGCATGGTGGTGGCGCAGAATCCCAAATTAATTATTCTGGATGAACCTACCGCGGGAATGACAGCGGATGAGACTTACAAGACCGGAGAGATGATTAAGAAATTGAAGGGGGATCATACGTTGATCGTGGTAGAGCATGATATGGATTTTGTCCGTCAGGTAGCGGAATATGTTACCGTCCTGAATTATGGAAAACTGCTGGCGGAGGGAACCATGGAAGAGGTAGAGAATAACGAGGAAGTAATTGCTGTTTATCTGAAAGAGGATTAGGCGGAATGGAGGTCAAATATGTTTAGTGCAACGGATGTCAATGTAAGTTACGGCAAAAGCAAAGTCATTAACAATCTGTCCATTGAAATAAAGAAAGGGAGCCGGACCGCGATTCTTGGAAGAAACGGCGTGGGAAAGACCACTTTCTTAAAAAGTGCAATGGGTGTTCTGCCTATGAGTACAGGAACCCTTATCTTTGACGGACAGGATATTACGAAGATGAAGACATATAAAAGAGCGCTGTGCGGCCTGGGGTATGTGCCCCAGGGAAGAGAGATCATTCCCCTTATGACGGTGGAGGAAAATCTGGAGCTGGGCGCCATGGGTCACAAGGATATTAATATAGAAGAAAAAGAAGAATGGGTCTTGGAATATTTTCCTGCGCTGAAAATCCATATGAAACGAAACGGCGGTGTGCTTTCCGGCGGCTTACAGCAGCAGCTTGCCATTGCCAGATGTCTTATGGGAGAACCCAAAATGATTCTGTTAGATGAGCCCACGGAGGGCATTCAGCCAAATGTGGTGATGGAGATCGCGGATACGTTAAAAAAGATTGCACAGGAAACAGGTATCACCATTGCAGTGGTAGAGCAGAATCTGAAATTTGCCAGAAGGCTGGCGGAGGAATTTGTAATCATACAGAAAGGAACCGTTGTGACCCAGGGCAGTATGGAAGAATTAAATGACGTAGTCATTAAAAAATATTTGTCTGTATAAATACTTGAAAAAGTAAATGCTATATGGTAAAATACTCAAGTATGAAATTTAGCCGATACTCAGATCAGGGAGGTCTCCAACCCGTTCTTAGCATCCGGCGTTTGCAGGGCAGGAACAATCAAATCAGAAACTGTCCGGAAAGAAAGGAGAAAACAATGATTTCCAAAGAAAAGAAAACAGCAATTATCAACGAGTATGCAAGAACACCCGGTGATACCGGTTCACCTGAGGTACAGGTAGCAGTTCTGACAGCAAGAATCCAGGAACTTACAGAGCATCTTAAGAGCAACCCGAAGGATCATCATTCCAGAAGAGGTCTTCTGAAAATGGTTGGACAGAGACGTGGTTTACTCGCATATTTGAAAGATAAGGATATCGAGAGATACCGTTCTTTGATTGAGAGATTAGGTTTAAGAAAATAGTATCAAAACCATTGGCGGATATAAGGTTGGGCTATCCTGACCTTACCCGCCTTTTTTCGCGACTAAGCAGAGTCA